>JAHHRI010000001.1 GCA_020025875.1 Alphaproteobacteria bacterium
AACTAAGCGTAAACAAGATGGGCGCTTAGCTCAGCTGGAAGAGCATCTCGTTTACACCGAGAGGGTCGGGAGTTCGAGCCTCTCAGCGCCCACCATTCAAAACCGCCTTTCGGCGGTTTTTTTTTAAGAAAAATTCGAGAAAATTCAAAAGGAAAAATCCTGAAAAGCCTGAAAACCTGCAAAGCCGCCCCCAAAAAACTCATCTGCACTTATGCGGATCACTTCACGGGCAAGGAAACAACAACGGCACCCCCCAAACAGCCGTAACGACAAAACCGGCTTTCGGATACCCCGCTGCCCTGCTGCCCTGAGGATATCGCTTCTAAACATAAAAAAAGGACGGTCAAATAACCGCCCTTTGTCAATTCAAATCTTAAAGACAAGTCCGTCTTAGTTTACAGAATCCTGCAAAGCCTTACCCGGTTTGAATTTGGCAACCTTGCGGGCAGGAATTTTAATTGTTTCGCCGGTGCGGGGGTTACGACCAGTTGTTGCAGCGCGTTCGCTGACACCAAAAGTACCAAAACCAACCAGACGAACTTCCGTGCCTTCTTTTAAAGCTTTGGCAACAGAATTGATGAAAGCATCAAGAGCTTTGGCGGAATCTGTTTTTGTCAAACCGGTTGCAGCAGCAATACTGGCAATAAGTTCATTTTTATTCATGAGGAACTCCCTATAAATGTAAGTTATGTCAAATTAAAGCGGTATAGTTGCCGCCTATTCAAAATTTAAGAACCTTTTTGCCTCTAAGTCAAACAAAAACAAAGCTTTTCCGCATAAAAAAACAATTTTTTTTCTTCAATCGGGCAAATGAAACAGTTATCAACAGGATTTTTTAAAATTTTTATCGGCAAACGGCAAATTTTCTGTTGAATTTCCCGACTCTTAAGACTCGCGGCGGCTCTCTCCCGACAGCAGCTTCGGAGAGCAAACCGATATCATTTTTGCATCATTTTTGACAATACTCTCCACTTGCCTGAATTGGGCATAAAAAAAGCCGACTGTGTTCAGTCGGCTTTTGCCTAACATTAAAGCTGCTTGGGCAGTTTGCAATCTCGATGCAAAGCAATTTCCAGAACTTCGTCGGCATGAGAAACGGGAATAATGTTTAACCCCGTTTTAACATTGTCGGGAATTTCCCGCAGATCTTTCTCGTTATCTTTGGGAATAATCACCGTCTTAATGCCGCCGCGCAATGCGGAAAGCAGTTTTTCTTTTAAGCCGCCGATCGGCAGCACCCTGCCCTGCAAGGTAATTTCTCCGGTCATCGCCACATCTTTGCGAACCGGCACTTTGGTCAGAACCGACACCAGCGTGGTATACATGGCAATACCTGCCGATGGTCCGTCTTTAGGCGTTGCTCCCTCCGGCACATGGACGTGAATATCGATTTTCTCAAAAATTTCCGGCTTAATCCCTAATTTTTCGGCATGAGAACGAACCACCGAATAAGCTGTTTCGATAGATTCTTTCATCACCTCGCCCAGTTTGCCTGTTTGCTTAACAATTCCCTTCCCCGGCATATCGACGGCTTCGATAAACAAAATATCGCCACCCACCTCAGTCCATGCCAGTCCGGTGGTTACACCGATATGATCTTCTTCCTCCGCTTCGCCAAAACGAAACTTGCGCACGCCAAGATATTCTTCCAGATTGTCCTTGTGGATATTAATCGGCTTGCGCTCCGGATACATCAGCAAAACTTTGATTGCCTTACGCGCAATATTCGAAAGTTCTCGCTCCAAGTTTCTCACACCGGCTTCTCTGGTATAATAGCGGATAATGTCACGGATCGCCTCATCGGAAACGAACAATTCCTCGGGCTGGAGCGCGTTTTCGGAAAATATCTTAGGCATCAGGTGATGTTTGGCAATCTGGATCTTTTCGTCTTCCGTATACCCCGACAAACGGATAATTTCCATGCGATCAAGAAGCGGACGCGGCATATCCAAGCTGTTGGCTGTCGTTACAAACATCACATCGGACAAATCATAATCCACTTCCAGATAATGATCGTTAAAACTGTTGTTTTGCTCCGGATCCAACACCTCCAAAAGCGCCGACGACGGATCTCCCCGCCAATCGCTGCCGAGCTTGTCTATTTCGTCAAGCAAAAACAATGGGTTGGAAGTGCCGGCTTTTTTCATTCCTTTAATAATTTTGCCCGGCATGGAACCGATATAGGTGCGACGATGTCCGCGAATTTCCGCTTCGTCACGCATTCCCCCCAAAGAAGACCGAACAAAGCTGCGACCGGTTGCCCGTGCAATAGACTTGCCGAGCGAGGTTTTGCCCACGCCGGGAGGTCCGAACAGGCACAAAATCGGTCCTTTAACCTTATCGGCACGGCTCTGCACCGCCAGATATTCAATAATCCGTTCTTTAACCTTTTCCAGCCCATAATGATCGGCATCAAGAATTTCTGCCGCCTTATTCAAATTTTTGTTGACTTTGGAACGCTTATGCCACGGAATATCAAGCAACCAGTCCAGATAATTGCGCACCACTGTTGCTTCAGCCGACATCATGCTCATGGTTTTGAGCTTTTTAACTTCCGACAAAGCTTTTTCTTTGGCTTCTTTAGAGAGCTTTGTCTTTTCTATTTTTTGCATATAGGCATCAATTTCGCTTTCCTCGTCGCCATCACCGAGTTCTTTTTGAATGGCCCGCATCTGCTCATTTAAATAATATTCTTTCTGGCTTTTTTCCATCTGCTTTTTAACACGCAACTTGATTTTGTTCTCCACTTCAAGCAGCGTAATTTCCACATCCATAAATTCGAGAATTTTATGAAAGCGCTCTTTTAGGGTTTTGCCTTCAAGCAGGGCTTGTTTTTCGTTTATCTTCAATGCCAAATGCGAGGCGATGGTATCTGCCAACTTATTATAGTCTTCAATCTGGCTGACCGAAACCAAAACTTCCGGCGGCACTTTTTTGGAAAGCTTAACATATTCCTCAAACTGGGACAGCACCGCGCGCGAGAGCGCTTCCGTTTCCACATCGTGCACATTGTCTTCAGCCATAATTTCGACATCGACCTGCATAAAGCCGTCGTCCATGGCGAAAGCATCAATCTTGACCCGCTCCAAACCTTCAACCAACACTTTTACCGTGCCGTCGGGCAAACGTACCAGCTGCACCACCGCCCCTAATGTGCCGACATTAAAAATATCCTCCGGTTTAGGATCTTCGATTGCGGCTTCTTTTTGTGTCGCCAAAACGATATTCTGGTCATTGTCAATCGCCTTCTGCAATGCCTTGATCGACTTTTCACGGCCGACGAAAAGCGGGACGATCATTTTCGGATAAACGACAATGTCGCGCAGCGGAAGAATGGGATATGTTTCTTTGTTCATTAGCTTTTTGTCCTGATTTAATGATGATAGTAATATATAGGTCATTATATTTAAACTGCAAGCATAAGAGCGAATTTATTTGCGCAGCTCCGACACAAGCCCGTATCCTGCCCGTTTTTTGCGGTTTTCGTCCGAGATAACCGATTTGCCACAACCACCCGACGGATAAAATCCGGCTAGATGATAATACACAAAAAAAATAAAAGCAACAGCAATGATCCCCGTATGCGCATAAGTGATGACATAAGCAAATCCCCGGACAAAATCCGGGGATTGTAAAAGAGCCTGAGTGCCGTGCTTATCTAAGCGGCTCGGTTCATTTTTTTGGCCGCAAATTCATTCATCCGCGCAATCACATAATCCAAATCTTCATCGTCTAAATACGGTGTCATCGGGATGGAAAGCGCTGTCTTGGACAGATGCTCGCATACCGGCAGCGAACGTGTGTTCCATTTGGCATAGGCGGTCTGAGTGTTAACCGGTCGCGGATAGTAAGCACCGCAAGGAATGCCGTTTTCTTTTAAGTAAGCCATCAGTTCGTCACGATCTTCGCAATGAACGGTATAAAGCGCATAAGACGAACGGCAATTTTCCAAAATTTTCTGCTTGCCGAAATATTCGCTCAGTTCATTGTCATAGCGTTTGGCAACCCGACAACGTTCGTCCAATTCTTTATCAAACACGGTCAGTTTCTGCAAAAGGACGGCTCCCTGAAAAGAGTTCATACGTCCGGTCATGCCCAAACGAACATTGTCGTAATGATCTTCCGGACTCATTCCGTGAACGCGGCAAGATTTAATCATCTCGTTTTCTTCGTCACTGTGGCAAAATACCGCGCCGCCGTCGCCATAGCCGCCGAGAGGCTTGGTCGGGTAGAAAGAAGTGGCAGCCATGTCGGCAACCGCGCCGGCTTTTTTGCCCTTGTATACCGAACCGTAAGACTGACAGGCGTCTGCCAAAACTTTCATGCCGTTTTCGTGAGCAATTTTGACAATTTCGTCATAGTTGCAGGGCGCGCCAAAAATATCAACGGGGATGACAGCTTTCGGATTCAATTTTCCTTCTTTTTTCACTTGCTCAATCGCGCGTTGCAAATCTTTCGGATCCATATTGTAAGTATCGGGATCGGAATCTACGAAAATCGGAGTTGCGCCCAGCAAAACCGGTGCTTCGGCAGAAGCGACAAACGTAAAAGAAGAAACGAAAACGGCATCGCCTTCCTTAACGCCCCATGCCATCAGCGCCAAAGTCAGCGCATCGGTACCTGAACCGCAGGTTGCGCAATGCTTAACATCGGAATAGGCTGCCAGTTTTTCGTCCAATTCCCGAGTTTCGGGGCCCTGACAGTATGCGCCGTGGTTAAGTATGTTTTCAAAAGCTTGCAGAAATTTGTCCTGCCCGATGATGTTCTGAGAAGTTTTGCAGTCAAACAGCATAATCGGTTTGTTGGGTTTGCTTGTCATTATCCGTAGTCCTTATCAAATGTTTTCAACTGAGGCGGATGTTACGTCAAAAGCCGCGATAATGCAAAACACAAAAAATTTCCGAATTGTAACAATTTATCTCCCCAAACGCCGACCTTGGGCAAAATTATGTCGACCGTCTGCTTTTTGTCGTTGATATTATGCTTTAGTATTGCTATATTAGGCAAAAATTGACCAATTCTTTGTGAAAGGATTTACTTTGTCCAAATACTCTTTACTGCTCGCCGCATTCTTAAGCGGCTTTGCGTGCAACGTTCATGCCATTGACAACAACGCCGACTGGCTCGAAAACTACAACCGCGCCATGTTCAACTTCAACTACCAGCTTGACAAATACACCCTCAAACCGCTGGCCGAAGGCTACCGCGCAATAACCACTCCCGACATTCGCAATCGGGTTACTTCTTTTATAGGCAACGTGCAAGAACCCGTTACCGCCGTCAACCACACTCTGCAAGGCAGCTTTAAAGATACGCTGGTTTCTCTCGGACGTTTTCTGATAAACAGCACCCTCGGTCTGGGCGGAACCTTTGACGTTGCCGCCGGTTGGGGGCTTAAGCGCAACTCAACCAATTTTGATACCACTTTAGCCACATACTGCGTCCCCGACGGTCCGTTTGTCGTCGTGCCGCTGTTAGGCCCCGCCACCCCGCGCTCGCTTGTCGGCCTGACGGCAGACAGCGTTGCCAGCCCGATGTATTGGGGAACGCAGCATGACAAAAATTATGCCGACAAAATTTCCTACGGCTACGCGGCAATCGTCACCATCAACACCCGCGAACGCGCGCTTGATCTTTTAAACGATCTGGAAAGCAACTCGGTTGATTTCTACGCCACCACTCGCTCGGCATATATGCAAAACAGACAAGCCATGAAAAACCTTTGTGCCAGCAGTCGGAAAAAAACAACTGCCAGTTACGACTTTGATTTTGAAATTGAAGATGAATTTGAATAAAGGAATAACGCTATGAAAAAAATATTTTTTGCCGCACTGGCAACCGCATTTATGCTAACCTCTCATTCGGTTTGCGCTGCCATTGATGCCGCCGAAGCCGAAAACTTTGTCAAAAAAAATACCAAAGAAGGTATTGAGGAAATCATCGATTCCAATATTTCTCAAAGCGAAAAAGACAAACGCTTCGAAAAACTGTTTAACGAAGCTCTGGATTTGAAATTCATCGGTCAATTCGTGTTGGGTCGCTACTGGCGGCAAGCCTCACCAAGCCAAAAAAACGACTTTATTGAAGTCTATCGCCAACTCAACATCAAAACATGGTCCAAACGCTTTGATGAATTCAAAGGCAAAGACTTTGTTTTTGAAGGCACTTCCCCGTCCACATCTGCCAACCAGATTTTTGTGAACTCCAAGGTGCCGATGGATCAGGGAAAACCGGTTGAAGTCGTTTGGCGCGTCAAACAAAACGGCAATCATTTTAAAGTGGTGGACATCATTATTGAAAACGTCAGCTTGGCAATCACCGCCCGCAACGAATATACGGCATTCATCAAAAATTCGCCGACAGGCATTGACGGTCTGATTAAAGATCTCAAAACCAAGATAAAATAGCTCGTTGCTCTTCCTCTGCTTTTAACGAGGATTACCGACGGCAAAAATAACCGGAAAAATCCCCCTTTGAACTTGTTCAAGGGGGGATTTTTTAGCCCCATTTTACTCTCCAAGCCGTCCGCTTTGCCCCACATCGTCTATCCTTGACTGCCATGGCATTTTCTCAACATTTAAACTTTTTGCCTTGAAAATGATCAATCGCTGATTATCTGAAAATCAGTAATATTTTTTTGGAGAAGAAAACGATGGGAACCATTTTGAAATACATTTTCTACATTGTGCTCATTTTTATCATCTATCTGGTCGCCAAAGGAATTTATGACGGTCAAATAACCAAAGATACAACCGTTTCCCAAGTCGGAAACAATATTGAAAAGAGCACACAGCAGCTTATCGGTGAGGCCCAAAAAGCCATTGACAAGCAAGAAGAAGCAAAAGTTCTTCCTGAGACCGACACCGCAAAAAAGGCAACCGTTTTATCTGACGACAAAACAAAAGCAAAGAATATGAACACTCCCAAAACACAATAAGCCGCCTCATCGGCAGCTGTCTTAAATTATTAAGTAAGCCGCATCTTCAAATGCGGCTTTACTGTTATGTCCAAAATTTTCCGCAAGTTCAATAACCATCATTATGAATATCAAAAAGCATCAAACACAAATTGAAACCACAATTTTGCCACTCCGGAACAGTGCTTAGAGCATCGTAGCTTCATATCCGATGTCAACACTCAAATTCCGAAGCAAAAAGAAGTATAGCAAAATTGCCATACACCAGATGAAAGCAAAGATTATCCCACACAATCCCAATTTGCCAGCCGTCCCCTCCGCTCATCAAGAAACAAGCACTCCATATATGCCAAAACCCCTCGGAAAGTTCCGAGGGGTTCAAGGTTAAAGACAACTGATCAGTTGCTATCGGCAGAAACCAGATCAGGCAGTGTGCCGGTGGCTTTCTTGCGCTTCAATTTACTGACAAATTTGATAGAACGCTGAGCATCCCACTTTTTCTTGCCTTCTTCAATCTGAAAAATCTGCTTATAAATCTCAATAGCCTGATCAAATTCAGACAATTTTGTCAAACAACTTGCCAAACCGTCGTAAAGCTTGTGATGGTAACGATTATCGTAAATCATCTGTGCTTTTTTGTAACATTTTAGCGCGTCATTAAACTTCATCATTTTTTGATAAACAAAACCAATGCTTATCCATGCCTGAATTTCGCGACTGTTAATGTTCAAAATTTTGGTAAAACACTTCAATGCAGAATTGTTATCACCCATCAACTGATAAGTCACACCAATCCCGTTCCATGCTTTGATGTTTGACTTATCGTAAGTCAGCACCTTTTTGAAGAACGAAATGGCACGCTCAAATTGCTTCAACTTTTGCAATGTCACGGCAATGCTCAGCAGCGTCTGAGTATGTTTGTTATCAATTTTCATTGCCTGTTCCAAAACATCTAACGCTTCTTTATAAAGGTACATATGCTGCAGTGCAATCGCCTTACCGTTCAGCGCCTCAAGCGAAGTGGCATCGATTGCCACCGCCTGATCAAACTGGGTAATGGCATCTTTGTAAAGGCCGCGCATGGAAAGCGTTACCCCTTTGTTGTTGATGACTTCGACCGACTGCGGATTGAGCTCCAACGCCTTGTCAAAACACTCGACGGCTTCGGTATATTTGCTTAACTTTTGCAGCGCAAAACCTTTGGAATTGAGGGCTTTCCAAGACTGCGGCTGTTCTTTGATTGCTTCGTCAAACTGAGCAATCGCTTCTTTATACATACCTTGGTCCAACAGCTCTTGACCTCTGCGGTATGCGTTATTTTCATTTGTTTTAACCATTAAAATCTCTCTTTTTTTTACAAAATAATTTGGATTAGAAACTATCACCAAAAAATTTTTTTGTCAACTACAGCGTTAAATAAATTTCAACTGACGAAAAATATCCATATCCGTTCTTACTTCCATATACCGGCAATTAAATCTGCGGCAAAACTCGCGCACAGCCGTTTTTTTGGCAGCAAAATAGCTTTGATATTCCTGACGAAAAGCCGCCGGTCTGCTGTCAAACACCAAACTCCGACCGTTTTGTTCCACCATATATTCCCCGCTTTTTGGCGCCATTTCTTCAAGCAAATCAAATACATTGACACAAAACACCTGCCCTTTTTTAGCCAAGGCGGCCAATGCTTTTTTTTCGGCTTCGCCAAAAGCATAAAAATCGCTGACAACAAACACGGCCGCCCGACTTTTAATCAATTTGCTCATGGTTTGCAAAGGCTTTGCCAAACTTCCGCTTGCGGCTTTTTCTTCGGGCACGGACAAAATTTTCTGCCCCGTTTCCGCAATTTTTTTCAAAACAGCCATCAGATGAGCTCTGTTTTGTTGTGACTTGAAAGTGCGCATTTCACGTCCGTCGTAGATAAGCGCACCGAATCGGTCATGATTTTCCTTTGCCAACCAACCGATCAGCGCCGCCGTTTTAGAGGCCGTAACCGATTTCAACTCTTTTCTGGTACCAAAAACCATACTTGCAGACAAATCGAGCAACACATAAATCTCGCGATCTTTTTCTTCCGCATAAATCTTGGTATAAGGGCTTTTCTTGCGTGCCGTCACCCGCCAATCGATATCCCGCACGTCGTCACCATAGGTATATTCGCGAATTTCCTCCATCTCAATACCCCGCCCCTTGAAAACAGACTTCACCTCACCTGCCATGTCGGAGGGTTGGCGTTTGCTTTTTTGGTGCAGCCATGCCAAATTTTTCCGCTGTTCCGTCAATTCTTCGAGAGATACACTCAACCCGCCCGAATGTTGCCGGTGGCGTCCAAACAATCCGGCTGCCAATTTGGCAATTTTTTTCATGAGGCTTCCTCCTGATCAAAAAATTTACGGCAACGGAACCATATTAAGCAAACGTCCGATAATGTCATCGCTGCTCACGCCTTCTGCCTGAGCCTCAAAACTCAAAATAATCCGGTGGCGCAAAATGTCATAAATCACCGCATGGATATCTTCCGGCGTAACAAAATCCCTGCCCGCAAGCCAAGCATTGATTTTGGCGGCGCGGTCAAGCGCAATGGTTGCTCGCGGGCTGGCTCCGAACATGACCATTCCGCTCAATTCCTCAGCATATTTTTCCGGTTTGCGTGTTGCCACAATCAGCTGCACCAGATATTCTTCCAGTTCTTTGCTGATATGGGTGGCAAGTGCTTCACGGGTTGCCGCCTCAATATCGGCAATTTCAATTTTATCGAAACCGACTTTGGCTTGAGGGGTGGTAAGAGTTCCCTCGCCGCGCACCAACTCCAAGATTTTGCGTTCGTCAGCGGCATTGGGCTGATCAATTTTAATATACATCAAGAACCGATCCAGCTGCGCTTCCGGCAGATTATAAGTTCCTTCATGCTCAATCGGGTTTTGGGTAGCCATGACCATAAACAGACGCGGCAAAAGATAACGCTGCCCGCCGACGCTAACTTGCCGTTCCGCCATGGCTTCAAGCAAAGCAGATTGCACCTTGGCGGGCGCGCGGTTAATCTCATCGGCAAGCAGCAGATTGGCAAAAATCGGTCCTTTGCGGAACTCAAACTCGCCTTTCTGGCTGACATAGATCTCGCTGCCGGTAATATCCGACAGCAACAAATCCGGTGTGAACTGAATACGGTTAAAACCGGCGGAAATGCAGTCTGCCAAGGTTTTAATCGCTTTGGTTTTTGCCAGTCCCGGTGCGCCTTCGACCAGTGCGTGCCCTTCTGCCAGAAGCGTGATCAGCATTTTTTTCACCAAATCTTTCTGCCCGATGATTCGGCTGTCCATATAATCTTTCAAACCAACGATTTTATCGCGTATTTCAGACATTTTTCCCTCTTGTTTATAGTTTCATAAAGCACTTTTATTTCCGTGAATAATAATATAATATAAGAAAAGACAAACAAAAAAACAAGAAGTATCCTAAAAATGAGCGACATATTTGATCTGGCCGCACAAGAGCCTGCGACAACCTATGACAACACCACCCGACTTATGCCGGAACTGCCGTGGTTGAACAATCTCAATCCCGAACAAAAACAAGCCGTCACCTCCACCGAGGGGCCTCTGTTGGTGCTTTCCGGCGCGGGAACCGGCAAAACCAAAGTGTTGACCACCCGTCTGGCCTATATTCTTGCCAACCGAAAAGCCAACCCGTGGAACTGTCTGGTTGTAACCTTTACCAACCGTGCTTCTCGCGAAATGAAAAGCCGCGCCCGCAACCTTATCGGTGAAATGGCCGATTCTGTCTGGATGGGAACTTTTCACGGCATTGCCGCCAAAATTCTTCGCCTCCATGCCGAACGTGTCGGGCTTAAAAACAACTTTACCATTTTGGGCGAAGACGATCAACGGCGACTGATCAAACAGATTCTGGAAGCCGAAGGTATTGACGATAAAAAATATCCGCCGCAATCCATTCTGGACAAAATTCAACTGTGGAAAGACAAGGGGCTGACGGTTGATAAAATCGACGACAACTTTCGCGCCAACATCACCACCGAAGTCTACAAAAAATATCAAAGCAGGCTGTTGGAACTCAACTGTGTCGATTTTGGCGATCTGTTGCTTTATACCTTAAACATTCTGATGTCCGCCCCCGAAGTGCTGAACGACTACCAAACACGTTTCAAATACATTATGGTGGACGAATATCAAGACACCAACGTCACCCAGTATTTGTTTCTCCGCCTGATCTGCCAAAAGCACCGCAATTTGTGCTGCGTCGGTGATGACGACCAATCTATCTATTCATGGCGCGGGGCAGAAATTGAAAACATCTTGCGTTTTGAAAAAGATTTCCCCGATGCCCGAATCATTCGCCTTGAACGCAATTATCGCTCCACAGCCAACATTTTGTCCGCGGCGTCGGCACTTATCCGTCACAACCATGATCGCCTCGGGAAAACTTTGAAAGTGGCTGAAAATTCGCCTGCCGCCCTTGCGGACAACAGCAAAATTAAGATCATCAGCACCTACAACGGTGCAGAAGAAGCAGCTTATGTCGCCAATGAAATCGAAAACCTGCATCGAAACGGCACCGGTTACAACCAAATGGCCATCCTTGTGCGCACGGCGGCACAAACGCGCGAGTTTGAAGAAAAATTCATTGCCGAAGCCATACCCTATCAGGTCATCGGCGGTCCGAAATTCTACGAGCGGGCGGAAATCCGAGATGCCCTCGCCTATCTGCGGGTTGTTTTGCAGCCGGCAGACGATCTGGCTCTGGAACGCATCATTAACAAACCAGCGCGAAGCATCGGTGCCAAAACCGTCGACAAATTTAAAAACGAAGCGCGTGCCAACCACATTTCCCTGTTTATGGCCATTGAAAAGCTGTTACAAGAAAACGCCTTAAGCGGCAAAGCCAAATCCAATGCCGCCCAACTGATTGACCATTTTCACCAATGGCGACACACCATGAACGCGGTTTCTCCCGATGAACTGGCATCGCAGGTGCTGGAAGATTCCGGCTATATGGAAATGCTCAAAATGGACAAGTCCCCCGAAGCCGAAGGACGTATCGAAAACTTAAAAGAGCTGATTAATGTTATGAGTGACACCAATCAGTACCCCTCTTTAAACGACTTTATGGAACACGTCAGTTTGGTCATGGACAACGACAACAACATAGACACGGACAAAGTCATGCTGATCACTTTGCATTCGGCAAAAGGGCTGGAGTTTGAAACTGTGTTTCTGCCCGGCTGGGAAGAAGGGCTTTTTCCGCATCAGCGGGCGTTGGACGAAGGCGGCGGCAGCGCTTTGGAAGAAGAACGGCGGCTGGCTTATGTCGCCATAACCCGCGCCAAACAAAAACTATATATCTTAACGGCGCTCAACCGCCGCATCTATGGTCAGTGGCAAAACAACCTGCCCTCTCGCTTCATCAACGAACTGCCGCCGGAAAATATAGAAATTTGCAATATGTCATCGGCCTATTTCGGTACTTCAGAAAGTTACGGCAGCCGGTTCGGAGACTATAACCAAACGGCAACCGTTATCCACGACAGCGAACGCTTCAGCTATGTGCGTGAAGAAAACAACGATTGGAGCGGCAATGTCTGGCGTGCCAAGCGAAAAGCCGTAAACGCCGCCTCCGACACCCCCGTCGGCACAATCGTTTTTCACGAAACGTTTGGTTATGGCAAAGTGTTGAAAATCGAAGGCAACAAGTTGGAAATTTGGTTTAACGAGGCCGGACATAAAAAACTGTTAAAAGACTATGTCAGAAAAGCGCAGACCGCACGCAAATAAGAGATTGTGGGAATATGGATTGTCGGGCAAGGACTGTTAAAGATAAGAAAACAACACGCCGAACGCTGCCCGATGTCCGCTGTGCCGCAACCATATTTCCTTAAGCTGCGCGCGCTGGGGAGAAGCTAAAGGCGCAACGCTTTGCGCCTTTAGAAAAAGCCCCGATTCGCAAAAAGAAACAACCGACTTCTACAGATCAAACAGATCGGAATAGGCAAAAGAAAAACCAATCAGGAAATTTGATCCCTCTTTATCCACACCGCACGCTTTGCCCTGAAAATAGCTGAAATAGGGTGCCAAGCTGAATTTCTGATAAACTTTCACATCCATCCGACCGGTCACGCTCAACTCATATTTTAAATCCGTCGCCACATATTTACTATAGCTGACATAATTACGGAAATAGCCTTCCAGCTGGAAAGTCACCTGATCGGAAATGGGCTTTTCCGCCCGCAGCCCAATTTCATAGGCACTTTTTGTCACTTCGTCGCCGCTGTAGGTAAAGTCATATTCTCCGACTGCCGCGGCATAGAGTTCTTTAAGATAGGTGCCGTTAAACAACTTCAGACCGGTTTTGCCGCGAACCACTTTCATCCTCGGCGCATCGTTGTTTTTGGTAAATTCGGTTTGATAAGCTATGCTGACAAACGGACCGGCATCTATATCCTGAAACCCGGGTTTCCACAATTTACAATTATAATCCGAAGTCAATAAAATTTTGTCGGCATCTTCGTCTGTCGTATGCTTTTCTCCCTCAGGTTTCAAGCGTGTTTCCGCATATTCCATAAACAGACTGTTGTTCCATTGTGTATTTGGGCGCTCATATTCAAGCACAAAATCGAACACGCCTTTAATCATTGTTTTGCTGTCTGCGCTCAACTGAGAATTGGGGCTGTCAACGTAAAGGTCGGCGTTTTTAACTTCGGTTGAAGCCATCTCCAGCGCCACGCGGCGAAAATTTGCCCGCAAATGGCTTGTTTCGGTCTTTTCATCTGCCTGTACGGTCACAGAGGCAGCCATGTATACAACAGCTGTCAATGCCGGCAATTTATATTTGATCATCCAATCTCCGTCGTTTACAATTTAGTTTATCAGATATATAAACGATTGAAGAGGATTGGCAAGCTTTAAATGCCCGTTACCCGCAACATTTAAATCTCAGCGCATCTTAGCGCAAGAGGACAAAACATGAACATAGATCAACTGGCAGAAGCGATCTGCCGCCTAAAAGACACCCCTCGCAACGGCTGGATCCACCGCATGGTGGAAAATCCGGAATCCGTTGCCGATCATTCGTGGGGGCTCTGCCTGCTCACGCTTATTCTATGCCCCGCTCATCTCGATCGGCTGAAATGTATGGAGCTTGCCGTCGTTCATGATCTGGCGGAAGAAATCACCGGCGACTATGTACCCGACGACAAAATCTCCCATCAGGAAAAACACGACTTGGAACTCAAAGCAATGGAACAAATTGCCGCACAGGTAAAATGTCCTCGGCTGCTCTCGCTGTTTGAGGAATATGAACAGCGCAGCACGCCGGAAGCCCTATTCGTTAAACAAATGGACAAACTCGAAGTGGTATTGCAAGCACGCTACTACGACCTTAACCACCGCAGTCGCTATTTTGAGGAAAAGCGCGAATGGCTTTCGCTGTTTGAGGAATATGAAAAAAATGC
This sequence comes from Alphaproteobacteria bacterium, assembly GCA_020025875.1. Lineage (GTDB taxonomy): Bacteria > Pseudomonadota > Alphaproteobacteria > RF32 > CAG-239 > JAFUYI01. Next base: position 14,379 of record JAHHRI010000001.1, read on the forward strand.
TCGCCCCGTACTAAACGGACTGCTGGAAAAATTATAGTTTTTTTTATAAAAAACTCTTGACAACGAGAGAAAGTTTCTTTATTAAAGATGCTGTCTTTATGGCGGGGTAGCTCAGGTGGTTAGAGCAGCGGAATCATAATCCGCGTGTCGTTGGTTCGAATCCGACCCTCGCTACCAACAAAAAACCCTAGATTATCTAGGGTTTTTTCTTTGCTTTAAAACAATCTTTTAACTATTTAATTTTTTTTACTTTTTTCTGCCATTTTCTCCGCCGCAGGCAAGGAAGAAAAAATCAGCAATATGGCAGAAGCGCCGACCAATATATAGACAATGCGGCTCAAAATGCTCATCGCGCCAAAAAGAAAAGCAACCAAATCAAAGCCAAACAAGCCGATCAGCCCCCAATTTAAACCTCCGATAATCGTCAAAATCAGTGCCGTATTGAAAACGATATTATTCATAACTTATCTCCCGATTTATTATCATCTAACGAAGATAATATTGTGACTGATACAGATTTTTCAATATGAACATCAAGCAGAAAATTGTTTTGCCGCCCCAACCGGCAGCTGACAACGCCTTACCGATTGACCGTTTCGACAATAGAAAACAGGCCTTTTGGGGCGCACAAATTTACAGTTCTGTTCTGATAATATCATCAATCAGGGTATAACGAGGTTTCCAACCGAGCTCCGATTCCGCCAGATCGGAGGCGGCGACCAACACCGCGGGATCTCCGAGTCGATGTTCCTCAAAACGCACCGGCAACGGTTTGCCGATAATTCTCTCGGTTGCGTCAATCACTTCCTTAACCGACACCCCTTGCGATGTTCCCAAGTTGAATATGCCCGAAGGACGCCCTGCAAGCAACCGTTTAATTGCCGATACATGAGCGTCCGCCAAATCAGACACATGGACATAATCTCGTATACAAGTACCGTCACGAGTTTCATAATCATTGCCAAACACCGACAAATATTGACGCTTTCCGTCAACCACTTCTTTAATGATCGGCAACAGGTTTTGCGGATGACGGTCACGACCTTTAATTGCTCCCGAAGCATCATAGCCGGCAGCGTTAAAATAGCGCAGCGCCGTATATTTAATTCCTTTCAGGCGGTCATACCAATCCATCAACCGTTCTGTTTCCTGCTTGGTAAACCCATAAAAACTAATCGGGTTAAGCGGGTGTTTTTCGTCAACCGGCAGATATTCCGGCATACCGTACACCGCGGCCGACGAGGAAAAAACCAGTGCTTTAACATTGTTTTGTGCCATTGCATTCAAAATATGAACCGCTCCGAGCAAATTGTTTTCGGCATAAAGTTCGGGGTTGATCATTGATTCTCCGACTGCTTTTTTGGCAGCCAGATGAACAACCGCCTCAAACCCCTGCCGCATTGTTTTTTCCAGTTGTCCATAGTCTAGGATATTTCCTTCGACAAAGTGAGCGGCGGGAAACAGGTTAATTTTGTGTCCGCTTGACAAATCATCATAAACGGTTACATCGGCATGATCTGCCAATAATGCTTTAACCACATGCGAACCGATATAACCCGCACCACCGATCACCAAAACTTTCATTTTATTTTTTTCCCCACACATTGATAGTCAAACCCGAGTTGTTGCACCTCATCAAGGCTCAACATATTGCGCATATCAACGATTCTGGCGCAACGCATTATCTTTTTCAGCCGTTTAAGATCCAGATGCTTAAAATCTTCCCATTCGGTCAAGATCACGGCAACTTCCGCATCACGGCAAGCCTCGTCAACACTTTCCGCATATTGAACCGTATTGTTTAAAATGGTTTTGGCATTTTCCGTTGCCTTAGGATCATAAACCATAATATTGCGGGAATGTTTGATCATTTCTTTGACAATGTCAATCGCCGGCGATTCCCGACAATCGTCCGTTCCGCCTTTGAAAGCCAAACCCAACACCGCAATTTTTCCCTCCGGACGCTCTTTCACCAACTCAATCACCCGCCGTCCGATCATAGATTTTCGGGCATCGTTTTGAGCAATGGTGGTTTCAATCAACGTAAGATGCGCGCCAAATTTTCTGCCCATCTGTGCCATGGCGTTGGTATCTTTGGGAAAACAAGAGCCGCCGTACCCCGGCCCCGAATTAAGAAATTTTTTGCCGATACGGCTGTCCAGCCCCATTCCTTTTGCCACTTCTTTAATGTCGGCATCGGCGCATTCGCAAAAATCCGCCATTTCGTTGATATAGTGAATTTTCATTGCCAAAAAGGCGTTTGAGGCATATTTGATGGTTTCCGACGAACGGCGTTTAACGCACAAAATTTCGCTTTTGCCGACAAAGGGTTGATAAAGATTAAGCATCACTTCACGCGCTTTGTTGCTTTCGGCACCGATCACAATCCGATCAGGGTTAAAAAAGTCGTAAATGGCAAACCCCTCGCGCAAAAACTCAGGCAAAGAAACCACATCAAAATCGGCTTTCGGATTAACCTTGCGAATAATCTTCTCAATTTCATCGCCGCTGCCTACCGGCACCGTCGATTTAGTTGCCACAACCGTATACCCTTGCAAATAGCGAGCCAATTCTTCCGCTGCCGCATAAATATATTTCAAGTCGGCTTCTTTGGTCAGCGGATGCGGAGGCGTGCCCACCGCCAACATCACGACATCGGCATCTTTGACCGCGCTTTCCATATCTGTGGTAAAGCTCAAAGCACCGGCGGCCACGTTTTTTTGAAAAAGTTCCTCCAACCCGTCCTCATATAAAGTTAACTCACCACGGTTGAGCTTGTCGATTTTGTCTGTCAGCTTGTCAACGCAGACAACTCTGTTTCCGAGTTCGGCCAATCCGACCCCCGTGGGCAGACCGACATATCCCGTTCCGATAATGGCAATTTTCATCATTACTTACGCATCCTCATATATCCGAAAGTCAGTTATTTAGAACGTTTTAATCATAATCAAACCGTTTGCAAAAACAAGCGTGGATTAGATTTTATACACTATTAACGATTTGTATTGCTAAAACAGCTAAAAACCATTATATTTTGCATAATGATTTATTTTCGAGGACTATTTGTCAATGCAAAAGGAGCTGTACCTGTTTATCATTTGGCCAAACGGCCGTTTTATGGAAAAACAGATTGTTGCCGACATCAAAAAAAAGTTTGAAATTTTCCGCATTTTTGAAGTCTGCTGGAAAGAGGAGCATTTTGCTCTCAATTTGGCGCGTTTTTATGGCAAAAAACTCCCTAAAGGATGCAAAAAAGAAAAAGAAACCGGCACCGGCTCTTTTAAGATCTACCTCGTTTACGACAACAATCCGCAATACACGGACGGCAAAAATACAAATATTGTCAAAAAGAAACAAGAATATCGCCAGCTTGCCGGAGGCGGCAATCTGATCCATGCCAGCGACAACCCTGCCGAAACCAATGAAAACCTGTTGTTCCTGCTGGGCAAAACAATCAAGGAACTGGAGCAAGAAGGACCGCAGACCAATATCGGCGTCATCAGCCACGACCTGATCGGCTGCCCGACATGGGACAGTCTTCGTCAAGCATTGGATACGGTAAGGAAAATCCCTTTTACCAGAGTAAAAGCTTATAAAAATTCATACCTTATCCATAGTCGCAACGCCGATTTGGCTCGCCGTCTGCTCAATGCCTCCAGCCATTTTTCCATTCCCGGAATCCACAAATATTCGATTGAAGTCGGCAAAACCAAACAACCGATATATATTCGCAAAATCAACTAAACCGAATGCGCGGCTAATCTTCCTCATCATCAATCGGGGTTTTGGCAAACAAAATTTTCCATATCTGTTTGCGAAACATCCAGAGGTTAATAACCCCCAAAACAACCATCAGCGAAGCAAACAGATACAAAATATAATACCAACCGAGTTCGGCGGCATTCATCATCACTTCCTGATTGGTAAAACGCAAAAAACTGACCGCTGCCGCCGTCACAATAAATGAGATCATAAACGCTGCCAGCCAAACTTTGCGGATAATGACCTTATCTGCCATCAGAGAAGTCAAAATATAAATTAAAAACAGAGAAATAAACAAATAGAATTCCATATTTTGCTTCCTTACCCATTAGATTATGGCAAAAATATAAGCATACTCTTTTTCTTTTCAACAGTCGCACGCCTAAAAACGCAAACAAACAGCTTCTCACACCCTAAAAAACATACACCGTCAGAGAATGAAAATATTGTTGTCCTCATCTCCCTGTCGCATCTCCTGTCCTCATCACCCTATCAAACCTTCTGTCATCATCACCCTGTCGCATCTCCTGTCCTCATCACCTTATCAAACCTCCTGTCCTCATCTCCCTGTCGCACAACATTATTTCGGCAATAAAATGCACCTCATAAACGCAAAAAAAACCGCTGTTTCCTTGTAGGGAAACAACGGTTTTTTTCTTTGGTTTTATATTACTGCTTTTGCCATTATCCATGGCAAAACCAGAGTTTCATCAGGATATTTAACTTGCCAAATATCCAGCAGTACACGCAATATACTGCTCCGATTATGGCTCCAATATGCCAAAATCCGATGATCCATCCCAAAAAGGCGGCAACCAAAGCGGTCAAAACAATCTCCAATACATAAGAAAGGAGTTGTTCTACTCCGTTTTTAATTAAACCCCAAATGAAACAGATTAAAATAAAACCGAAAAAAATGTTTGCTATCATACATTATATTTTTAAGAATCAATACTGTTTAATCCATTCAAGTTTTCACTTAAATTTTTCCACAGCAGCAATCAATAAAAAAGGAAAAACCTAATTTATGACGGCAAACATGCGAATAATTAAATAGAAAAATGGAACAAATTAATTTTTTAGTTCTTTTATTATATAATTTTTGACATAAAATGCAAGCAAAATCATATTTTTTGTCATTTTCTGAAATATTTTAACAGCATTCTCAATTCGGCAACTCAAACTCATCTAAAAGCGGCCATTCTCCTGCCAAAAACTGTTGCAAACTCTGTGGCTTTTGTCCCATCTGTGAAGAATACATCCAGTAGTTGGTAATAACCCGCTTAACATAAAGGCGGGTTTCTCGCCATGGGATCATTTCCATAAACAACAACGGATCTCCGTCATGATTCTGTTTTTCTACCCAACGTTTCAAATTGTGTGGGCCGGCATTGTAAGAAGCGGCAAGAAAAATCAGATTGTTGCCGACATAATCTTTTTGCTGCAAGCGGCAAACATAATCTTGACCGATTTTCAAATTGAGTTTTTTATCAAAAAGCAAATGCCAATTTTTCTTATAGTTAGGATCAGCAGTCACCTCTGCCGCCGTTGCCGGCATCAGCTGCATCAACCCGCAAGCTCCGGCATGACTTCTGACCTTCGGAGAAAACAAAGATTCCTGACGAATCAATGCCCAAATCCATGCCGGATAAACTTTCCAGCCACCTTCGGGACGCCACTGAGGACGGGGATATAAAAAAACATCGTATTCCCGCCCTTTATCGTGGTTTTTCAGCCTCTCGGCGGTAACATAACTCAAATTTGCCAAACTATATTGATACGCAAGAAAAAGCAGAAGTTCTTTTTGTTTTATATTCAGTTTGCCATAATTGTGTCGCAGATCGCTTTCTGCCAGATCGTTTTGTCCGGCAGCAAGCAGCAGCACCGCTCTCCGCAAAATGGGGGAAGAAAGAATCTCCCGTTGATAGGTTTGGTCTTCTAATTTGTTAAAATAACTTCGCAATTCCCAATCATATTCCACTTTGTCCGTTAGCATATAACGGGCAAGAATACCGTAGAATGTCCTCGGGTAGCGCGTGGCAATTCTCAAGTTGGCAGTCGATTCGTCCGGTCTTTTGAGTTTGATGTTGGCTCGGTAGCCCCAATAGGCACCGGCGGCAATCAGCCACGGATCGTTGTTTTTCAACCGCGCCAATTTTCCGAAATAGTCCGCTGCCAGATGATAGTTCTTAATTTTCCAAGCTGCCAAACCGCCAAACCAGCTAGCTGTCGCATCACCGCTCCGCTTAATCGGCAAACGGCTCCATTTGAGGGCTGCCCGATTATCTCCGTCAAAAAAATAGGCAGAAGCAAGGGTGGCGCTCATCGCATCATATTTTTTGACAGGCATCAACTTTTTAAAACGCTTATTGTTTAAAACATCGACGGCAACCTGATGGTCGCTCTGCCGAATGGCTGCCAAAAAACGATCCAATTCTCCCCGCACATATTCCCGATCTGTCGATTTTAGGTTTTTGTATTCATCTCTGTACCAATCATAAAAGACATAAGGTTTTGTTTTTTCTGTCGGCAAGGAAGGCGGAAGATACCCCGGAGCTTTGCTAACCGCCAGATTTTTTATCTGCTGATATTGGGGATGATCGGCATGGTTCTTTAACCATTCGTTCAATTCTTCGTAGGTGGCCGCACTGCTTTTGTGCAAATATTTGGTTGCCAAAATATGCCCGAGCAGCAGCTTGTTTTGCAAAGTTTTTTGCAGCAAATCCGCTTTTTCCGTTTCGCCTTGTTCAATCGCCGTAAAAATATCTTTATAAATTTTGACATCTTGAGCAGAAACATGGGCGCGTTCCAACAGGCTGTTATACAAAGCCGGCTTAATGATTTTAAAATTTTTTGACGCCGCCGATACCCCGCAAGGGAGCAGCAGCAGCGTCAAAAACAATATCCAAACTTTTTTCAATTTCTTTCCCGCAATATTTTTCACATTTCCTTAATCCAACGGATTTTGCTTGCACATTGCCGCTGCGTCATTCCTTTAACCCGACAACGGTTGACAATGATATTGGGCTGCCGATCCATATTGTAGCAACCATCACCTAACAAACCATAGCTAAAATGATTTTCCACCCCAGGTTCCACGTCACTAAAGCTCAATACCGTTTCCATTCCTTGCCATTTCAGCCGGTAGCTGATGTTGGAAAGTTTAACCGGCAGTGTCGTCAAAATCGAAAATTTAGCACTGCAGCGTGTCTGACCGGAAGGGCTGCGATAGATGCTGAAATCTTTCATATACAACATAATCAGCTCATCTTCCTCATGTTCTTCGGTTGTTTCCACGGTCACGCCGCCGACTGTGGTATAGCGGCGATAGGGCTGCTTTGCGGGAGCGGCTTTGGGCGGCTGTTTTTTGCCGAAGGCATAATCGAAAGGGGAGCTGACAGGTTGTTTTTCAACATTATTTTTCTTTAACGGCTCATCGGAAACATCAACGACGGAATAAGAGCTTTCGTCTTTTGTTGCTGCTGCTTCCTTTGCCGCCTGCGGCGAAACATTTGTGTCCGCATTGTTCTGTACCGCCGGTGCGTTGACGGACGGAGCAGAACCGAAATATTGGGCATACGCCGGACGGCAACATAGCAACCCGACGATAACCAAAGAAAACGGCTTAATTTTATCCATCTTATTCACCACGCATCCCCTCTAACCAAAAATGCTACTTAATACCGCTGATAATACTGCCTGCAGAGTTCAGCGCATCAATCGTTTTGGCATATATGCCGGCAGTTTCGGTTTTGCTTTCCTGTTTTTTGGCATCTTCGCGGCGGCTTTCTTCGTCAGGAGTAATCTCCTTAAAATCCAGATAGTACTGAGCATCTTCGGGAGTAACATACTTAAACAACCGTCCGCAAGGGCTTTCTTGCGAAGCGCGACGTGCCGAGCGGCCTCCCGACAACCCTTCTGCCGAGCAGGATTTAACCGAATAATCCACTTTTTCAATCAGCAGGAAGCAGCGATCCGTATTGACACGATTGTTCACCGTCACCTGTTTATAAGGTTTCATTGCCGGCACTTCTACCATAATATTCACCGTATCGGAAGAACGTCTTTCCGTTTCCGAATAAGCACGGTTGGCGTTACGGTTATGTTTTTGTGCATCTTCGGCTTTTTCCTGCTTGATCACGCCTTCAAGCGATGTATCTTTCCATGTAAAATCAAGCATGGCTTCTTTGAGGGTGTAGCCTGAGCGATTATAGAAAGTGGTGTTGAAATCGCAGGCAATCACTTCTCCGTCACGATTTTCAACCGGTGTAATGTCATGAATCTTAAACAACAATTCTTCCGTCGCGTCATCGTCAACGGGAACTGTTTGTTGCGCCATCGATGAACCGACATGGGTTGCCAACACGGCGCCGAGAGCCAAACCGAAAACTTTTTTGCTAATACTCATTTTGCTTTCCTTAAAAAGTTATGTATCAAGATTTTACCGAATAATAATTCACTTTTTCAAATTTTACCAACAAATAATGAATAAAAACCTAATTATTTTGCAATTTTTTCGCCAACAGCAGCAAATCTGCCCACACTTTTGCCTTTTGCGCCGCATTGCGTAGCAAATATGCAGGGTGAAAACTTGCCAAAACGGCAACGCTGTCCCCTTTTGCGGTTTGATATTCCTGCCATTTGCCGCGCAAACGCGAGATTGTTTCTTTATTGTCAAGCAAGCTGTTGGCGGCGCTGCCTCCCAGCACCACAATAATCTCCGGCTTCAACAACTCAATTTGCCGCCGCAGAAAAGGCAAACAAACAGCCACCTCGGCGTCGGTAGGCGTCCGGTTCCCTGGTGGACGCCACGGCAAAACATTGGTGATATAGACTTTGCTGCGGTCAAGCCCGATGGCCGCCAGCATTTTATCGAGCAGGTGCCCGCTTCGCCCGACGAACGGTTCGCCGATTCTGTCTTCGTCTGCCCCCGGAGCCTCGCCGATAATCATGATTTTGGCTTGCGAATTGCCGCCGCCAAACACCGTTTTGTTAGAAGTCAGCTTCAGTGAACAGCCTTCAAAAGCCTCTGCCGCCGCGCGCAGTTCTTCAAGCGTTGCCGAGGCCTCGCAAATATCGCGCGCATTTTTACAGGCTTTAAGGCTCATCTGCGCCAAATCGGTTATCGCCGGACGCGCAACGTTTTCTTCCGCAATCGCTGTCGGCAATGCGGCTTTTGGCGGCGACACGTTCTGCCGCAGACAACCGGGCACGTCTCCGCAGATCACATCTACCCCTGCAGCCAGATACCATTCCAACAATTCTTTTTCATTCATCATGTATTATATGCTATGCTTATCTGTTTTCTTTTGCAAACAAATAATTAAATTATCTTCATATTATTAGATTTCTGTTGTAAGATGATCGAGTCTGAAATAAACTGGAGCCGCCTGACAAATGAACGGAGTGAGAAAAGTGATTGAAAAAGCCGCTTATGTATTATCTATTTTGATAGGGATTGTGGTCGCCAATTCCTGCACCCTTTTCAATATACCGCAGCAGACAGCGCCAGCCGTCAGCACTTTGGAACAAGCACCGACGGCTGAAGGCAAACAAAACTATGGCAGCTATCTGGCAGGTAGGGTAGCCCATATCCGCCACAATTTAAACAAAGCCGCCGACTATTACAAAAACGCCGTCGATTTCGTGCCGGACAAACAAATGCTGCCGAGCCAGCTGTATATCATTTTGACCTCTCAGGGGCGTATCGACGAGGCCGTAGCCTATGCGCAGATGGCAAGAAAAAAAGGCGACGAAAGCCCGTTCATAGATACCATTGAAGCCATCAACCTGATCAAACACGGAGAATATCAAAAAGCCATCGACACAATCGGCAAAACCAATAACCCGATCGCCGTCACTTTTTTCAATCCGCTGATTTCCGCATGGAGCCATGCCGGCTTAAAAGATGCCAAAAAAGCAACCAAGGCACTGGCTCCGCTGGCTGCCAACGCTGCTTTCCGCCCGCTGTACCTGTTTCATGCCGGAGCCATCAACGACTATCTCGGCAACACCAAAGCCGCCGAAGCCCACTATACGGCATTGATGAACATCCGCCACATGGAGCTGGCGGTCTTTCCCCTGCAAGTCATTTCCAACTTCTATCTGCGCCGCGCAGAGCCGGACAAAGCCTTGCGGGTTGCCGGTTTGGCGCTGAACAAAGACAATCTCATGATGAAAACCGTCATTGACGACATCAAAAAAGCCGATTCAAACATCGAGCCGATCCTCAAACAACCGGAAACGGGACTCGCCGACGCCTTGTTCAGCATTGCCCTCCTCTTGCAGCAAGACGGCAGCAACGCCGACCTATCCATTCTGTTTGCCTCGCTTTCCTCATACTGCTCTCCGGAATATCCGCTGCCGCGCCTTTTGGCTGCCGACATTTTAGAAAAAAGAAAACTATATGCCGAAGCCAACCAAGCCTACCGGCATATCGGTCCCGAAAGTTATGCCTATTATACCGCTTTGTTTCAGACCGCAAAAAATCTGATGCAAACAGACAACACCGCCGAGGCAGAAAAAATCTTCCGCCGACTTTATACCGATTATCCCCCCAATCCCGACATTTTGACCAATTTGGGAGAAATTGCCCGCATTGAAGGAAGATACGACGAAGCGGCAAAATTTTATCAAAAAGCCATCGATCGTTATCCGAGCGATTCCGTAACCGAAACCTGGCCTTTGCACTTTGCTATCGGCATTTCTCACGGTGCCGCCGGCCGCAACGATTTGGCAGAAAAACATCTGCGCAAGGTGCTCAAATTAAAACCCAACCGAATGACGCAAAACCACCTCGGCTACACTTTATTGCAGCAAAACAAAAAACTGGAAGAAGCCTTTGAACTGATTGTTTCCGCCTACAACCCAAAAGTTGCAGACGGTACCGTTACCGACAGCCTTGGCTGGGCCTTTTACAAAATCGGCGACTATGAGCAAGCCGTTCGCTATCTGGAAGCTGCCTCCAACCAAGCGCCGTCAGAAGCCGTCATTTATGACCATTTAGGCGATGCCTATTGGCAAGTGGGACGCAAACGTGAGGCCGTGTTCCAATGGAACCACGCCCTCCGACTGAAAGACAACACCGGAGAATTTGAGCGACAGCTGACTTTGAAAAAACTGGAAAGCGGTTTGGAAAAACCCGCCATACCGAGCTTTGATGCAAAACAGATAGAAAAACAAGTGGAACGGCTGAAAGCCAAAGAAAACAAATAAGCCTCAATGAACGCTTTGGGGGTCAAGATTGTTCTGGCGTGCCAGAACAAAGGCAAAATCGCGGCTGTCGGCAACCGCCAGCGGCGTACCGTCTGCCGTATAAACCCGCCAAATTTCGCCGTTTTCAATCTTGTCGCTCTTAATAAACGCAACCTCCTGATCGCTCCAACTCAAAAGAGTGGCATATTCTTCTTCCGTCAGTTCAACACCATCGGCAGAAAACATTTCCTTTTTCATAGCATTTGTTCTTTCAAATAAATTCAATTTGCAATTATATATACTCCGGTTGTTAAAGTTGTACTAATAAAAAATACATTTTTTTCCATAGCAGGGCAGAAATAATTTGCCAAAATAAGATTTAGGGTTTATACACTTAGCTAAAAAACAAAGAGGAAACAATTTATGAAAGAAGAATTGCTGGAATTGGCCGGAACGGTTATTGAGAAACTGCCGAACGCAATGTTTAGGGTCAAATTAGAAAACGGCGTGGAAATTTTAGCTCATACGGCAGGAAAAATGCGCAAGTTCCGCATCCGTGTCATGGTCGGTGACAAAGTCGATATTGAAATGACCCCCTACGACCTGACCAAAGGACGAATCACTTTTCGCCACAAAGACTGACAATTTGTCAAAAAACCCCGAAATGCGGGGTTTTTTATTTTAATCAACCGAAACCACCCTGTTTAGGTGTCCGCCTGCCCTTATGGCAGCCGACAGTGTCGGACAAAGGTTACAGATATTTAATAAGGGCAAAGCCGCCAAGCAGCAGAAGCAAAAACACAACCGTCAAAATGCCCAGATTTTTCTCAATAAAAATCCGAATAGGTTCGCCATATTTTTTTAAGAGCCATGCAACCAAGAAAAAACGCATACCGCGGGAAAGTACCGAGGCCACACCAAACACCCACAGATTGAGATCGACAGCCCCGCTGGCAATCGTAACCACCTTATAAGGAAACGGTGTTAATCCGGCACCGAACACAATCCACGCTCCCCACTCGTGATAATATCCCTTAAACACTTCAAACTGATGGATATAGCCATAAAATTTCAAAATAGGTTCGGCAATCAGGTCATAACCGTAAAAACCGATGGCATATCCCAAATAACCGCCGATCACGCTGGCAAGCGTTGCCATTCCGGCAATTTGCCACGCGCGTTCACGATGAGCAAGCACCATCGGAATAATCATAACATCAGGAGGAATCGGAAAAAAAGAACTTTCCATAAAAGCAATAACAAACAGCACGGTCATGGCATGGCGGCAAGAGGCCGCGGCAATCAGCCGATCATAAATTTGCTGCAATATCTTCATCAGTTTTCCCCATTGAATGACAACGGGTTTTTATAGCATGAATCATTTAAGAAAAGAAACTAATTTTTTCATATTACCACGATTTTCCACATAAAAAGTATTATCAAAACCGACAATATCGCTGATCTTTTTATAGGCCTCTTTCCGACAGTGAATAATCACGGCCTGCGGAGCGTTGCGCTGCAAAAACATTTTGGCGCCGTGTGCGTCATACACTTTGAAGTAAGAAATGCAAAATTCCTCCATCTTGCCAAACTCGTTGGTCGAATACGGCAGATAATCTTCAAGCAACAGCACCTTATATCCGAGATTTCCCCGACAATAGGCATGGGCAATCTCCACAAGCATCTTTTCGTTTTCTTCGGCGGGAACATAATGGGCCGCCCCCTTGGTCATTGTTTGTGTCGATTCCGCATTGAGCATCACCGCCGGAGCTTTGTCTAAGTAATGATGAGCCGACAAATAGCTCAAAACCTGCCAAGCATCCACATTTTCGGCATTTTTATCAACCACATACAGTTGTGGGTGCAGTTCGTCCGCATAGCGAATCAGCTGATAGGCGTTGCCGGTGGCAAACACCTCATATCCTTGATCTTCAAGCAGGTTCTGATAACGCAAATCCGTTGGACTGCCGTTATCAATCATAAAAATGCGACCTGGTTGTTCCATATTCCTGTTCCTTTCGGTAATGAATAAACAACTCAGAGTCAATATAGTCTTGCAACTACCCTTTTTTAAGATTGTTATTTTGGTTTAGATACGCCTGATAGGTATTGTCCAGCAGCATGGCTATTGTCATCGGTCCGACTCCCCCCGGCACCGGAGTGATAAACGCCGCTTTTTCTTTCACATCGTCAAAATCGACATCACCGAACAATTTATTGTCAATTCGGTTAATGCCGACGTCAATCACCGTCGCCCCTTCTTTAAGCCAATCTTTTTTCACCATTTGGGAGCATCCGCAAGCGGCAACGACAATATCGGCTTGTTGTGTCAGCTTTGGCAGGTCAACGGTTTTGCTGTGCGCAACCGTTACCGTGCAATGGCGATTAAGCAGCAGCGAAGCCAAAGGTCGGCCAACAATATTGGAACGTCCGATAATCACCGCATGTTTACCGCTTAAATCACCAATGGAATGTTCCAGCAAATAAAGAATGCCTTTCGGGGTGGCGGCAATCATTGCCCGCGGATCGTTTTCGTGCAGCAAACCGGCATTATACGGACCAAAACCGTCCACATCTTTTTCGTGAGCAATCGCCTCAATCACTTTGGCAGAGCTTATGTGTTTCGGCAGCGGCATTTGCACCAAAATGCCGTTGACGTTCCGATCATTATTCAAACGTCCGATCAACTCCAGCAGATCTTCTTCCGGCGTTTCTTCCGGCAAATGATAAATATCGCACACCATACCCAATGCCTGCGCCGCCTTTTGCTTGTTGCGATCATAAATGATGCTGGCGGGATCGTTGCCGACCAGCACAACCGCCAAATAGGGTTTATTTGGCAGAGCGGCAATTTTTTCCGCCAACAGATTCCGCAAATTTTCGGCAATGAGCTTACCGTCAATAATCGTTGCTGTCATTTTCCCTTCTCCATTCTTCCAAACGCCGACAAACATTTTCACCGCCGTTTTTAATCAACAGTTTTTTATAATGAGAAATTTCTCCGCTGACAAGTTCTATTTCCGACTTGGCAATTTTAAGTTTTTTAGCAACCAACGCAATCAGTTCTTTGTTGGCGCGTCCTTTTTCCGGCGGACTAACCACCGCGATTTTCAGATATTCCTCATTTTTTTCATTGCGAAAAATTCCTTTAATGCCGGTTCCTGACGCATTTGGCGACAGCCTCACCCGCAAAACCGTTCCCTTGTCCGTTTCTTCCGCAAACATCTCTGCTCCGCATTTTAAAAAATCAATCGGGCGGTCTGTGCCGCCCGATTGATTGTTACCCTCATTTTCTACGACATCAGCATCAGATCAAGCCGATAAATAAAACGCCCCAAAAACAACAAAGCCAACAGCAATATAAACGGCGAAAAGTCAAAACCGGAAACCGCCGGAATTTTCTCCGAAATTTTCTTATAAACCGGTGCGGTTGCTTTGGTTAACAATTCGCCAATTTTGACAACATATGTATTTTTGACGTCAACAATACCGAAACGAACCAACCAATGCAGAGCCACATCTGCCAGAACAACGGTAATATAGATATTGACCACAACGCCCAACATCCACACAAATGGTTCCAATAAAGCAGCCATGAAAAAACTCCTTATCATTAAAACATAATCATTTTCAGTTTCAACTTATACATATTTCACCCGTTTGTCCAGCATTTTTAAGCGTTTTGCATCTGCGATGCCAGCTTGGTGTAATAAGTGCTGTCAAAGGCTCTTGACCGATCCATCGAATAGCTGAGCGGACGTGTTTTAAGCGGCGGACGCCGTCCGCTTAAACGAGCAATATGCTCACGGACATCTTCCGTTGTTTCCGTCATCTGTTGTTCGGGGACAGCCCGTTCCATAAAATCTTCCGCCACGCTGCGTTCATAAGCCTGCATCCGATCATCGTCCCAATGGAACAAAACTTCCTCTTTCAGCAAATCATCGAAGCGAAACGTCGGTTCGAACTGATCACCGATTTCGTTCTGATAAAGCATTTCCTGTTCGTCGTCACGGCGCAATTTATCATTTTCGTACATACCGTAAAAATCGTCATAATCGTCGTCCAAATCATCGTCGTCGCCATGATACACTTTTAATTTTTGCAACATATTTTTTGGCATATTCCATTGTGGCTGACGCTTCATAAATTCGCGCATGGCTGCCACATAGACCACGGCCTTTTTATAGTCGTTTTCTTTTTTCTTAATGTCCACTTCCTGCGGCTTGTCTTTTTTATTGGCGGTGCTTTCCTTAATGCCGCTTCTGATCTGGCGTAGTTTGACCAATTTGTTGTATAGGGCGGCATAGTGTTTTTTGGCTTCGGGGAAAGCGCAGTTTTGAAACAAACCGAGACAAGTCAAAATTTCCGCCTCGCGAGAATAGGAATCGTCCAGCCACTCGTTTCGTTCTTCCAAATCGTCGTCCGACACAAAACCGTCGTTCATATGCTGCATAATTTCTGCGGATTCGGTAAACCAGCTGAAATATTCCTGCTCCGATGACGTTTCCGAACCGAGAGATTCTATCGTCATGGCAATTTGGAACTGCAAATCGGCAACCGGCACTTCCTTATTGCCGATTTTGATACTCGATTTTTTGGGCGCAAGCACCAATTCTCGCGTCACTCTTTCGGATTCCTGCCGATCAATATCCGGATATTCCTGCTGGACCGCGCGCATGATAATATTTTTGGAGCTGTCCAATTTGTCTTGACGATTCATCTGCATATAGCGCAGTCGTTCCAAACGCTCCTGCCTCAATTTTCGTTTATTTTCCGATTCGTCCATGATAAAATCTCCTGTAATGATAAATCAGTTTCTGACTTCCTCAAAAATAATTTTTGCTTCTTCCGCCAGAATAATTTTATCAATAACCCAGTTGCTGATTTGTTCAATTTTATCCAGTTCAACACCCATCGCCTGCCCGACACGGCCGATAAACAAAGTTTCTTTATCGGTAAGCACATCGTCGGCATGCGCCAGAATGCACAGTTCTTTAATCAGTTCGAGTGCCACTCTGCGGCTTTTGATTTTTTTTAGATTTTCAACAATGACATCTCCATCGTCGGGAGCCAGAACCTCGCCAATTCTGTTTTCCGAAATTTGGTAAGTTTTCGCCAAATTTTTCACAAAACGTCTTTCGTTCTCGTCAAAAGAACCGTCGGCACAAGCCAATCTGGTAAAAGCCTTGAGATAGGCGACTCTGCTGTCTTCATCCATTTTCAGTATTTCTTCCAAGTGCGGATCCATAAGAACTCTCCTACAAATGTTAAACAGTGTTATCTATCGGTATGATAACAAAGACAAAAATGAATATCAACAAAAATCATTTTCCGATCTTTGGCAAAACATATCCTATCCTTCCCGATCATGGGACAAAAAACATTTGAAAATCGCCGCATTTAAGAATAATATGCAAACAATTAACAATTAACGGAACAAAAATAAAGTGAAATACCACATCAAAACTTTTGGCTGCCAAATGAATGTTTACGATTCTCAGCGCATTGCCCACATTTTACAAAACATGGGACACACTCCGGCAACCTCTCTCGCCGAGGCAGACCTCATCATCTTCAACACTTGCCACATCCGCGAAAAAGCGGCGGAAAAACTTTTTTCCGACCTCGGACGCATCAACCTGATCAAAGAAGAACGCAAAGCCGCTGGACTGGAAACAATTATCGGCGTCGTTGGCTGCGTTGTACAGGCGGAAGACGAGGAAATTGCCCGACGGGCGCCGTTTGTCAATTTTGCCACCGGACCGCTCACCTATTATCGCATCCCTGAAATTTTGCAAAAAATCGCCCGCGATAAAAACCTTTGCATTATCGATACCGAATTTGCCGCCGACAGCAAATTCGACCATTTGCCGGAAAACCTCTCCGAAGGTGTCTGCTCTTATCTGGCCATTCAGGAAGGTTGCAACAACTTTTGCACCTACTGCATTGTTCCCTACACCCGCGGAGTGGAAACATCTCGCCCGATCGAAGACGTTTTAAAAGAAGCCCGCCGACTGGTAGAAACCGGCACGCTCGAAATTAATCTGCTCGGGCAAAATGTGAATTCTTATCACGGCGAAGATGCCAGCGGTAAAGAACGCAACCTCGCCTATCTGCTGCACCGATTGGCAGAAATCGACGGTTTGGAGCGCATTCGCTACACCACCTCCTACCCTGCCGATGTCAATGACGAACTCATTGCCTGCCATCGGGACATCAAAAAGCTGATGCCATACCTGCATTTGCCGCTGCAATCGGGCTCTGACAAAATTTTAAAGGCAATGAACCGCCGCCACAGCGCCGGTCAATATCTCGAAACCGTCCGCAAACTAAAAGAAGCCGCGCCCGAACTCGGCCTTTCTTCCGACTTCATTGTCGGCTTCCCCGGAGAAACCGACGAAGACTTCGCCGCAACTTTGGAGATGGTTGACAAAGTCGGCTACATTCAGGCCTATTCGTTCAAATACAGCCGGCGCGCCGGAACCCCCGCCGCGGTTTATCCCGCTCAGGTGCCGGAAAAGGTCAAGGCCGAGCGTTTAAACATTTTGCAAGACAAATTATTTTCTCGGCAGTTAAACTTTAATAAAGAATGTATCGGTAAAATTATGCCGGTACTGTTTGAGAGTAGAGGTAAAAAGAAAGGTCAAATGTTCGGACGCACACCATATATGCAAAACCTGCATGCACAGGCACCGGCAGAAAGCCTCAACCGAATCTTGCCGGTACGCATTACCGATGCAACCGTCAACTCTTTAAGCGGATCAATTATACAACAACAAAAATAAGGTGCAATTATGGCAGAAATTGAATTTGAACTTTTTAACAACCAACTTGTTCAACAATTAGTCGGTTCGCAAGACAGCAATCTGAAAATCATAGAAAAAGCGCTGACCGTGGAAATTGCCACTTTTGGCAACCAAATCCGTATCAGCGGCAGCGACGAAGCGGTACAACAGGCCAAATCGGCAATCGACGCTCTTTATTCCAAAGTCAGCCGCGGCATTGCCGTCAGTGATCAGGAAGTGATGGCTGCCGTACGTATCAGCAGCGCGGAACCAAGCAGCAAACCGCGGATCAATATTGACGACATTGTCCTTAAAACCAAAAAACGCCATATCTATCCCCGCTCCGCCACCCAAGCCGAATATATCGTCGAGATGATGAACAACGAGTTGGTTTTTGGGTTAGGCCCTGCCGGCACGGGTAAAACTTATCTGGCTGTCGCGCTGGCGGTTACCATGATGCTCGAAGGTACGATCGACAAAATCATTCTCTCCCGTCCGGCCGTTGAAGCCGGCGAAAACTTGGGTTTTCTGCCCGGTGATTTGAAAGACAAAGTCGACCCCTATTTGCGCCCGCTTTACGATGCTTTGTACGAAATGCTGCCGGCCGAACAGGTTGACAAAAAACTTGCCGCCGGCGAAATAGAAATTGCGCCGCTGGCTTTCATGCGCGGACGTACGCTGTCAAACGCTTTTGTTATTCTTGACGAAGCTCAAAACACCACTCCCATGCAGATGAAAATGTTTCTTACGCGTTTGGGCGAAAATTCGCGCATGGTTGTCAACGGCGACTTAAGTCAGGTAGACTTGCCGCGCGGGGTGGTTTCCGGTCTGCGCGATGCACTCGGCACTTTGCGCGGGGTCAGCGGCATCAGTTCGGTTACTTTCAGTGCCGCCGACGTCGTCCGTCACGGTCTGGTTGCCAAAATCGTCCGTGCTTACGAACAAAAATATCATCAGGAAGAAACGACAAATGATGAAAACAACGCTTAACCTCAACCTCGGCGACAACAACTGGAATGACGGGCTGCCCGATGCGGCAGCCCTGTCGGCAAAGATTTTCCAAACGGTTATAGAGCGGCTGGATCCGAAGTTTTTGCAAAACAAAAAAGATATTTCTCTCAATCTGGAGCTAAGCAACGACAACGCCATACAAACACTCAACCGCCAATTTCGCCATCTTGACAAACCAACCAACGTGTTGTCTTTCGCCAACATTGATGATGACGATTTCTTCAATACCCTGCCCGAAATGTCGGAAGTCGAACTCGGCGACATCATCATTGCTTACGAAACCATATCTGCCCAAAGCAAAGATCAAGAGATCGACTTTCGAGCGCACTATATCCACATTCTGGTTCACGGGATTCTTCATCTGCTGGGCTACGATCATCAGGAAGAAGAAGAACAAAAGGAAATGGAGGCCTTGGAAACGATGTTGTTGGCAGAGATGGGCATTGCCGATCCGTATGCCCAAGACGAATAATTTTTTTGTTCCGCATTTTTCAGGACGCGCCTTGTAACAGTCGCCGACGAAGAACACTCCTCTTTTGATACAAACCACCAACTTTTGGCAAAAAATTCATGCATTGGCTCAATAATACAAAACAATTCTTTGAAAAATTTTCAAAATCTGCGGCGCTGATATTGGGCGGATTGTCAACAGCCGCGTTGCCGCCATATTATTTTTTACCGTTGTTGGTGTTTGCGTTTGCCGGTCTTATGTTTCTGCTGCTGACCAGCCCGTCGCCGAAAAAAGCCTTTGCCCTCGGCTACTGGTTCGGCTTCGGCCATTTTGCCTGCGGTCTGTTTTGGATTAACCATGCTCTGATGACGGATCTGCCGCGTTTAGGCTGGCTGATTCCCTTCTGTTTGGCGGGCAGCGGCGGTTTTTTCGGTCTGTTTACGGCTTTCCCCGCTCTGTTTTGCCGCTTTTTCAGCGGCGTTTGGTCAAAGCTGCTTGCTTTTGCCGCCGCTTGGACTTTTTTTGAATGGATCCGTAGTTTTATCTTCAGCGGTTTTCCGTGGAATCTGTTGGGCACGGTTTGGGCATTCAGCGACAACGCCATTCAGGCGGCTTCCGTGTTTGGCACTTACGGGCTTTCGCTTCTGACCGTTGTTGCCGCCGGCGCTTGGGGGATTCCTCTGTTTCGTCCCGAACGAAAAAATCTGCTTGCCGCCTTCCTTGTTTCTTTGTTGCTGCCGGCATTGTTGTTTACCTACGGCAGCTTGCGCCTTAATCGCCATGCCCGTGAAACTTTCTCCGACATCAATATCAGAATCGTCCAACCTGCCATTCCTCAACAACTCAAATGGCACAAAGAAATGCTGGAGAACAATCTGCAAGCTTACATAGAAGCCTCTATCCGCAACATACCTTCGCAAACAAACATGGTCATCTGGGGAGAAACCGCCAATCCCTTTGTGCTTAGCCTGCAGCCCCAATATCTTGATTGGCTTTTGCAAGCGGTGCCGACTGACGGCTACCTGATCACCGGTGCGCTCGACTATCTTTACGATGGCAACAAATGGCGTCCGGTCAATGCCATGCAGGCGCTGGACAGAAAAGGTGTTGCCGCCTCCTACAGCAAATCTCATCTGGTTCCTTTCGGCGAATATATACCTTTGCGCTCATATCTGCCGGCAAGCCTAAAGCCGGTGACCAACGTCATTGCCGACTTTATCTCCGGCACCGGTCCTGCCACCGTTTCTTTGCCGCAAATACCGCCGTTTGGCACGCTGATCTGCTACGAAATTATTTTTCCTGCCGCCGTTACCGATCCGCAACAACGCCCCGAATGGCTGATCAATCTGACCAACGATGGTTGGTATGGCGACAGCGCCGGCCCGCATCAACACTTGATTGCCGCCCGTATGCGCGCGGTGGAAGAAGGGTTGACCATCGTGCGTGCCGCCAATTCAGGCATCAGCGCCCTCATTTCCAAAACGGGGGTGGTTCTTCGCTCTTTGCCGCTGAACGTTTCCGGCACGCTCGATTTTGCCCTGCCCGAAAAACTGTCCGTCCCAACCCCCTACTCCCGATACCATAATCTGACGGTTATGCTGCTTTGCCTGTTTGCTCTCACAACGGCTTTCTGGCTGTCGAAACATTCGCTATGAAAAACAACACCGCCCCGACAAATCAATTACTTAAAGTTTTATAAATCAAATTGATATATAAAATATTATATAAAAACCGTTGACATCAACCACTAAAAATTGCATTATATAAACGTAATTTTGTGGAGAATGAGATGAACTTGACTAAATCAAAAAAAACCAGCCGCGGAAGAACGCCCAGCGGACAACCCAACCCGATTGACGTACACGTCGGCAACCGCATTCGTTTGCGCCGGACACTGCTAGGCTACTCTCAGGAAAAGCTTGCTTCCATGTTGGGGCTAACTTTTCAACAGGTGCAGAAATACGAACGCGGCAACAACCGTGTCGGTGCCAGTCGTTTATGGGACATCAGCAAGGTGTTGAATGTGCCGATCAATTTCTTTTATGAAGATATGGATCGTAAAGTGGCTCAGCAAAGCCCGCGTGTTTTCAGCGCGCAGGAGGGTGTTCTCAGTTTTGAAGAAAACCAAGAAGAAATAGATATGGATCCAATGAAACGACAAGAAACACTGGAACTGGTCAAAGCCTATTACCGCATACCCAACCGCAAGGCTGCCAAATATCTCTTTAATTTGATTATTACCATGTCCAAAAGCGGCGGAGATCGCCATCAAATAGGCGACGACGAATAATAAAATACGCACATATGCTTAAAAAAAGCTGGCATTTTTCTGCCGGCTTTTTATTATATCAAAAAACAACAACTTTCAACCAACGGGAAACATCAAACTATGAGCTTTCTTTTTAGCAGCGAGGCCGTTTCTGCCGGACATCCGGACAAAGTCTGCGACCAAATATCAGATACCCTGCTTGATCTTTTTCTGGCGGCAGACCCCAACGCGCATACCGCCGTTGAAACTTTGGCAACCACCCGTCAGGTGATTATCTCCGGCGAAACACTCAGTTCTTGCCCGCCTTCTGCCGAAAAAATCGAAGAATCCGTCCGCGCTCTCATTGCAAAAATCGGCTACCATCAATCGGGGTTCGCCCCCCAAAACGTGCAAATCACCAATCTCACGCACTGCCAGTCGGCAGACATTGCCCAAGGTATCAAAGATTTTGGCGCCGGCGATCAAGGCATAATGTTCGGCTATGCCAAAAATGAACAAGGCTATGACAACGAATATATGCCTTTGGGTATTTGGCTGGCCAACAAATTGCTGGCGGAATTGCGGCTTGCGGCGCTACCGGGGCTGGAACCAGACGCCAAATCTCAAATAACCTTGGAATATAACGACAAGCGGCAAGCGGTTGCCGTTCGTTCGGTGGTTCTTTCCACCCAACACCACGAAAGCCTTTCTCCGGAAAATCTGCGGGAAATGGTCAAACCGGTGATCCGCCAAACAATTCCGCCGATTCTTTTATCGGAACGTACCGAATATCTGATTAATCCGGCAGGACGTTTTGTCATCGGCGGTCCCAACGGCGACTGCGGTCTAACCGGACGCAAAATCGTTGCCGACACATACGGCGGCTATGCGCCGCACGGAGGCGGTGCTTTTTCAGGCAAAGACCCAAGCAAAGTTGACCGTTCCGCCGCCTATATGATGCGCTATTTGGCAAAAAATATCGTTGCCGCCGGACTAGCCGACGAATGCCTGCTGCAAATATCCTACGCCATTGGCAAAAAAGATCCGTTGTCGTTGTTTATCGACTGCCGCGGAACGGCCAAAGTCGACGAAAAAGCCTTGCTGAAGAAAATCCCCGAATTGGTCGATCTCACCCCTCGGGGAATAATCAACCGCCTACAGCT
Organism: Alphaproteobacteria bacterium; assembly: GCA_020025875.1. Taxonomy (GTDB): domain Bacteria; phylum Pseudomonadota; class Alphaproteobacteria; order RF32; family CAG-239; genus JAFUYI01. The sequence continues at coordinate 36,993 of JAHHRI010000001.1, forward strand.
CCGCCGCCCCATATACACACCGACTGCCGCCTATGGGCATTTTGGCCGCCAACCGCAGGCCAACGGAGAATTTTCTTGGGAAAGAACAGATTTATGTAAGGAACTCGCCTCATGTTTTTAGATGACAAACCGCATTTTTTCGGGCGCCGCAAAGGGCGTCGCATTCGCAAAGCCAAAACCGCCCTGCTGGAAGAGTTTTTGCCTCAAGTTACGCTTTCTTTGCAAAATCCGTTCAGTTTTGGCATTGAGCCTAAAAAAATTTGTTTGGAAATAGGCTTCGGAGACGGCACCCATCTGGCAGGTATTGCCGCCCTTCATCCGGAAAACGGCTATATCGGCGCGGAAGTTTTTCAAAACGGCGTGGCCAACCTGCTCAGCCTGATTACCGGCATTAAAGAAAGTTCGGAAATCGGCGAGGATATCCGCCTTTTGCCGGAAAGAAGCGACAACATCCGCATTTACGGCGACGACATAAGACTTTTGTTTCCGCATATACCCGATGCTTCCGTTGACGAAATATTTTTGCTGTTTCCTGACCCGTGGCCCAAAAAACGCCATGCCGACCGCCGCTTTGTTAATCAGGAAAACCTAAAGCAGCTGGCACGGATTTTAAAGATCGGCGGCAAACTGCTGATTGCCACCGATCACCCGATATACAAACGCTGGACATTAAGACAAATGCAACAAACACCTCACTTTCATTGGACGGCAACCTGCGGCAACGACTGGAAGCGCGAACCCGTCGACTGGGTTAAAACCAAATATCAGCAAAAAGCCCTGCGGGAAGGCAGACGCCCCGTCTTTTTGCAATATGAAAGAAATTAACCTGCTGAAACATTTGGTAAAGTTTTGTGTTTTTACTTTACAAGCACATCTTTGTAAGCTACCACTATCACATAAACAACTTTAAGGATACAAATTGATGAGCAACATTCACCCCTCCGCCGTCATTGAAGACGGTGCCCAAATTGCCGACAGTGCCAAAATCGGCCCCTTCTGTTTTATCGGCGCCAAAGCAAAAATCGGAGAAAACGTCCAACTGATCTCCCATGTCAGCATTATGAACGATACAACCGTCGGGGAAGGCACCATCGTTTTTCCGGGGGCCGTTTTGGGTGGCGGACCACAAGACCACGGTAACGAATTTCAACCGGAAGCAAAACTCATCATCGGCAAAAACAACATTATCAGAGAACACGTCACCATGCAGTGCGGCACGCCAAAAGAACACTTTACCACCGTTGTCGGTGATAACGGGATGTTTATGGTCAACAGCCATGTGGCGCACGACTGTGTCGTCGGCAACAACGTCATCATGACCAACAACGCCGTTATCGGCGGTCATGTTCATGTTGGTGACGGCGCCATTTTAGGCGGCAACTGTGCCGTTCACCAATTTTGCCGTATCGGTCGCAAAGCCATGATCGGCGGTATGTCCGGCGTTGCCCGCGACGTCATTCCCTTTGGCATTGTCACCGGAGATCGCGCCAAACTGAGAGGACTAAACCTTATAGGTCTAAAGCGCAGCGGCTTTTCTCCCGTCGAAGTCAAAGCCATGACTCGCGCCTATATGTACATTTTCAAATCCTCCGAAGGCAATTTTGAAAGCCGCCTGAACAATGCCCACGAAAAATACAAAAACGATGCCCTGATTATGGAAATGGTAGGGTTTATTGACGACGCCTTAAAAGGTCGTCGCAATATCATGACGGCGGAAGCCTAATGGAAAACAAAAAGAAAAAACTGGGGATTATCGCAGGGGGAGGAACGCTCCCCCGCAGTCTGATCGAACATTGCCAAAACAGCGGACGTGACTATTTTGCCATTGCCATCGAAGGAAATGCCGATCCGAGTCTTTTTACCGCAGACATTCCCCATATATGGATTCGTATTGGGCAAGCCGGCAGCGGCTTTAAACGTTTCCGCGATGAAAAAGTGGAAGAAGTGGTCATGATCGGCACCATTCGCCGCCCCGGATTCAAAGAACTGATCCCCGATATGCGCACCACTGCCTTTTTTGCCAAAGTGGGCGCCAAGGCTCTCGGCGACGACGGCATTTTACGCGCCCTGATCAAAGAAATCGAAAGCGAAAATATGCGGGTTGTCGGCATTCACGAAGTGATGAACAATATTTTGGTCAAACCCGGTGTGCTTGGCAAATACAAACCGGGGAAAGATGATCTTGTCGACATCAAACGAGGCATACAGACAGCCTATGAACTCGGCAAGCTGGATATCGGACAAGCCGTGATCATTCAGCAGGGGTTGGTGCTGGGCGTAGAAGCTATCGAAGGCACCGACGAACTCATTAAACGCTGTGCCGACTATAAGCGAAAAGGCAGCGGCGGCGTGTTGGTCAAGCTCCGCAAACCTCAACAAGATATGCGGATAGATCTGCCGACAATCGGCACCCGCACCATCGAAAACGCCAAAGCCTGCGGCTTAAACGGGCTGGCGGTTCATGCCGGCAACACGCTGATTGTCGATGAGCAAGACGTTATCAAAGCCGCCGACAAAGCCGGACTGTTTTTAGTCGGCATTGAACCGGGAGACTATCTTGAACCATAACCTAAAAATTTATCTGATTGCCGGCGAGCCTTCGGGTGACGCCCTCGGCGCACGACTGATGCGCGCGCTTAAAGACAAAACAAATGGTCATGTCGAATTTTTCGGCATTGGCGGCGACACTATGGAAAAAGAAGGGCTGAAATCTCTGTTTGACATTTCCGAGTTAGCCATTATGGGGCTATGCGAAGTGATCCCGAGCATTCCCAGAGTTTTAAAACGGATTCGTCAAACCGTTGACGACATTATCCGCCTTCGTCCAGATGTGGTTATCTCCATCGACAGCTGGAGTTTCGGCAGTCGGGTACAGAAAAAACTGCGCGCGTTAAAAACGGGTATTCCCCAAATTCACTATGTGGCTCCGCAGGTATGGGCATGGAAGAAAAAAAGAGCAAGAACCATGCACAAATATGTCGACCGCCTGCTTACCCTGCTCCCGCAAGAACCGAAATATTTTATTCCCTACGGTATGAAAACGGATTTTGTCGGACACCCCGTCATTGAAAGTCCGGTCATTAATGGCGACGGGAAAACCTTTCGCCGCAAATACGGAATTGATGAAAAGCAAAAAATCATCTGCCTGCTGCCGGGGTCTCGTCATAATGAAGTATCTCGCCTATTACCGGTTTTTCTGGAAGCGGCACAAATGCTGCAACAACAGTATACAGATCTGTTTTTCATTATTCCGACAGTTAAAACCGTGGCGGAACGGGTAAAAAATATGCTCAAAAATTCGACATTACCGATTCTGATGGTAGAAGGAGAAGAAGATAGACACAATGCCATGAGCGCCGCCACCGCAGCCGTTGCCGCATCGGGCACCGTTGCCTTAGAACTGGCAATCGCCGACGTACCGCATATTATCGGCTATAAAGTTGCTCCGCTGACGGCTGCACTGGTCAAACATTTTCTGCATATCCAGTTTGTCAACCTGTCCAACATCTTGCTCGGACGGGAAATTGTCCCCGAACTGTTGCAGGAGCGTTGCGTTGCCGCCAACATCGTCCTTTATCTCAACCGCTTTCTAAAACAAGACAGTTTCTACCGCTACCAGAAAGAAGGTTTTCGAAAAGTGCGCACCATTCTCGGACTGGGCAGACAAAAACCAAGCGAAAATGCCGCCGACATCATCTTAAACATGATTAAGAATCAGTCGGATTCATAGCTCAATATTTTGACAAGGGACACCACCTAGTCGGGAAACACCCGAAAGAATAGAAGAACTGATACTAAAAAGCATTACTCGTTGTTTGGACGATGTTCTCGCTCACGGTTACTCTCGTCAACCGCCTCTTCGATCCGCGCTTTAATCTGCAACGGATTGTCCACGTCAAAAAACTCCACCTTGGCACTGCCCGTTCCGGAAAAAAGAATATTGCCGAAACCAAACAAGCGTCCCCAAAAAGTTTGCTTCACTTGGATGGATTCAATCCGCTCCACTTTAATTTCTTCCGTCTTGATTGAAATGATACCGCTTTTATACACCACCCGCCGACTGGTGCAGACCATCTCCGTCAGATGGAGAGATAAATACAAAAGAAAGGGATAAATACCGACAATGGCAGACAAAACCAGCAAAGCAATCGCCATCTCCGTCTGCTTGTCCAAGTAAGAAGTGAAAGCTAGCGAAAAAGACACCATGGAAACAACTCCGAGCGTGGCAAACATAAAATAAAACCACAACCACTTAACCCAATGATATTTGGCTTCAACCTTAATTGTCTCGTCTTTTGTCATTGTTCCTTTGACATAGGCATTTTGACTGAACATATTATCTCCTCCAGAAATTTCTGGTAAAGACCACCAGAACAGTTAAAACTTCCAAACGTCCGAGCAGCATGGTAGCGCTCAACACGTTTTTTTGCACGCCGGACATCCAAGCGCAATTACCGTCAGGACCGATAGATGCCACCACCCCCGGACCGGAGTTGGTTATACAAGCCACGACGGCGCTGAATGCGGTTGCAAAATCCATCCCCGACAAGGCAAGCAACAGCGTCGAAAATATAATTGTTGCAAAAAAAGCCCCAACCATGACCAACACCGACGAAACGGCAGCCGATGAAATGGTGTATTGTTTGACCTTCATCGGCACCACCCGATTGGGATCAACCGCCGTTTCTAAAGATTGCCGCAAATAGGACCCAACCACTTGCCAACGGAATATCTTGACAGATCCCGAAGTGGACCCCGTACAACCGCCGGTCATTGCAAAAATGATAAACAGTGTCTGAAATTCCACCCCCCAAGCCAGATAATTGACAGATGTCAATCCGGTAGTTGTCACGATTGAAATGATATTAAACGAGGTATAACGAAGTGCCGTCCAAAAATCGCCGTAAACATCGTTGTAAACCAGCCACAGCGAACTGCCGACGATATAAACAAACAGCACTTTCAAAAAACTGACCACCTGTTCGGTGCGCAGCGACTGCCGGAATTTGTTTTGCAACAACACAATGTAAAAAGTCATCGGCAAAGCGCCGATAACCATAAAGATGGATATAACAACTTCTATGTCCACGTTGTCATAAAACAAAATAGATTTGTTTTTAGTGGAAAAACCGGCGGTTGAGATTGTGGACATGGCATGATTGATGGCGTCAAACCAGTTCATTCCCGCCCAGTAGAGGCATATGGCGCACAAACCGCACAAAAAGAAATAAACCCAAAAAATGCGTTTGGCAATATAGTGAAATTTCGGCATAAATTTATCATTAAAATCCGAACTTTCTCGCTGAAACATCTGCATTCCGCCGATTCCCAGAAACGGGAGCAAGGCCACTGCAAACATAACAATCCCCGCCCCGCCCATGGCCGTCAGCATCGACCGCCAAAGCAAAATGGCATTCGGCTGCGCCTCAATGTTGTTCAAAATTGTTGCGCCTGTCGTAGACAAACCGGAAACCGCCTCAAACAAAGCATCATAAAAATGATCGGTGCTGCCGTACAGCATAAACGGCACCGCCGCCAACAGCGACATAACAATCCAACTGGTTGTCGTCAGCAAATATCCCTGACGAATACTGATGTTTTCAACCGGCGCGCGATTGGAAAGAAACAGCGAAAGCCCGATAAAAAGGCAAAAAAGGGACGAACTGAGAAACGGCGACCAAGACGCAGAAGTATCATAAATATCATAACCGGCGACAATCAGCATGGCAGCCCCCAAAATGCTGATAAAATAGCCGTTAATCATCAGGACAATCTGCCACATAATCCGCTGTTTCCTTATTGTAAAGCCACGCGATCGGAAAAGCCGCGTTCAACCAAAACCTTATTAATACTCACGCCGTTAACAAAACATTCTCCGGTCGCGACATTGTCTGCCGTATAAGCCAAAATCCGGCAACTGACGATTTCGCCTTTCAGCGCGTCACGCAAAAATACGGCGGCTTTCACCCCTCGCGAGCTTCGCGGGTTGGAATAAATGCCGTAAAGAAACATATATCTGCCACCCACTTCCATTTCGTTGGCATTATAAATTTTAACTTCTCCCGAAATTTCCTCCGGTTCATCGACATAACGCAAAACGTCGCCCTCTTCCTCGGAAACTTTTTTAACAATCACCGGTTTATTTTCAAACAACAACTCTTTGTTTTCCGAGGGCTGTTCGACAGAGGTGTCCGCAACCGGTGCGCCCACTTCTTCGTTAACCGGCATTTGCGGCACCGCCGGCGTCAATGCCACCACGTCACCGGCCTCTTCAGCCAAAATATCCACCCGTTGCGGGCGGGCTCCGGAAGCGGCCTTAAACATTTGCCGCCGAGTTTCTTTGTAGCTCGGCGCCACTTCCACCAACCGATCGGTTCCTTTGCCGGGCTTTGACGCCAATACGGGGATATCGTTAATCAGCTCAGACAGACGGTCGGAAAACTTAGTCAAATCCATATCTTTGCTACGTATTTTTTCCAGATACCAGCGGTGCACTTCCGTCGGTTGCGCTCCGTAATACAGCGGAACACAATATGCTGCTGCCACAAGCAAAATCAGCACCGGATAAACCGGTTTGCGAAACGGATAAGTAAAAAATGACACCGTCTTATGAACAACCGCTCCCCAGCCGCTTGGCGAACGCAGGTCGTTGTCCTCTCGTTTTTTTAAGAAAAACATAGCTTTCCCCTATGGTTAAATCCTTTAGCTTTTAAGCTAAACGGTAAGCGGATAAAATTCAAGCAAAAAGGACGACTAGTACACGGCTTTAACGATAAAGTCCGGCAGTTCGGGCAAGGCAGATGCGCCGGCCGCCCCTTTATGCCCGCCGCCGCCGAACCGAGCCGCAATTTTAGAAACGTCCACATCTTTTTTGGCAGAATAAAAAGAAAGATTCCAACGGCGGTTTTTATTCATATAAAAATTGATCATCACGTCATAATCGCCGATACGGTCAAAAGTATCAAAAAAAGTGGAACGCCCTTGCGGCATATTGGCACAAATGCACTTTAACCCGTCAATTTCCGCTTCAAACGCCATACTGCGCACCAAATGATGGTTGCGTGCATTAATCCAAGCCACAATCCGCTCCCCTTGTGCTATCATTTGCTCCACGTCGAGCCGACCGGCAAACAGTTTTGTCCACACCGGATCCTGAGGCCGATTCTGCCCAAGCGACTGCATGGCATATTCAAACGGCTGCACCCGCCGATCGCTTAAATCAAAAATATCGTGCTTGGCCAACAAAGCGACTCCGAGCGGCAACGGACGCTCCGGATAATAATATTCCCACGACAGCTCAATCGCCGCCGTGCCAATCCGCCGAAGCCCTTTAATCGGTTCCGCTCCGGCATCCAATTTCATTTCATATTCCTTGATCACCGAAGCATGATGATCAATCCAAGTAAAATCTTTTCTTTTGCTTAGATCAAACATATAGTCGACCGGCAGGGCAAAATCGCACACAACAATCATCTCATGACGTTCAATTTCATCATAGGGAATGTCCATATCATGGTTTAACCCCAACAATTCAATCTCCGGATACACACTTTTAACAATGGCTCCGGATCCCTTTCCGTCATGATCGGCAATATGATATATACACAGCATTTTTCTTCTCCTCACACTAAAAAAACAGCGTCATTCCGTCAAAGGCAGGGGCAACATTTTCCGGCGTCATCCGATTAATCTGCTCAAAATCGCATTCCACGGCCATATGATTAATCACTGCCCGTTGCGGAGCAATCCGCTTAATATCGCGCATAATTTCTTCAAAACCGGCATGATACTTGCCACCCTCCACCGTTGTCAACGGCACCACCATCACTTTCACCGGTTGGCGGATATAGGCAAAAGCTTCTTCCTCAATTTCTCGATAATCTGCAATATAAACCATCTCCCCGTCATTAAAAACATATCCTGTCGTTGGCATATTGTGCCCTTTCAGCCGGATCGGCGTCACTTTCAGCTCATTGTTGATCATAAACGACTGATAATGTTTGATCGGGTTGGCAATCAGGCTTGGGCAGCTACTGATATTGTTGGTATGTTCACGGGTGGCCAGCAGATAGGAAAAACGATTTTTTATTTCTTGCACAATCTCATCGGCGGCATAAAAATCGAGACTGGTTCCCACGGCCCGATTAATTTCCCGCAACTCATCTATGCCGTGCAGATGGTCGGCATGCGCATGGGTGTAGACAATGCCGTCCAAGCGACGGATATCGGCATTGAGCAGCTGCATTCGAAGATCGGGGGAGGTGTCGATTAAAATCCGCGTATGCGCATACTCCAAACACGAGGTGGTCCGACTGCGGCAGTTTTTTCCGTTGGTCGGATCGCATACCCCCCAACCGCAGGTAACGGAAGGCACACCGGGGGCGGCACCACTGCCGAGAATTGTCAGTTTATAGGTCAAAACCGATATCTCCCTTTGTCGCTGGCCTTGCGAAACAGAGTGTAAAAATTCTCCGACGTCATCTTGGCCATTTCTTCAAACGATACTTCTTTTATCTGTGCCAATTTTTCTGCCACAAAACGGACATTGGCAGGTTCGTTGCGGTGCCCGCGGAACGGCACCGGTGCCAAAAACGGAGAATCTGTTTCCACCAGCAGCCGATTGAGCGGCAAATCGGCAAAAATTTCTCGCAATCCGCCGCTTTTATTAAAAGTGATAATCCCCGAAGCCGAAATATAAAACCCGATAGAAAGAGCAAACTCCGCCAGCCGCCGCGATCCTGAAAAACAATGAATTTCACCGCAAAAAGGCTGATCCTGATAGTGTTCGGTCAATATACCGATTGTGTCATCATCGGCATCGCGGGTATGAATAATAAGCGGCAGTTCGGTCTTTTGGGCTGCCAATATATGCTCGACAAACAGTTTGCGCTGGTTTTGCTTTTCGCTGTAATCATAGTAATAGTCCAACCCGCATTCGCCGATGGCAACGATTTTTTTATGTTTGCTTTTTTCCGCCAACTCTGCTGCGGACACATCCGGAAACTCGTCGGCATTGTGCGGATGAACACCTACCGCAGTGTAGATAAACGGATATTTTTCCGAAAGTTTCAACTGCTCGTCCAAAGTGTCGATACAATTACCGGCATTTAATGCCGCGGTAATGCCGTTTTCCTTCATCCGCAAGATAATATCATCCATATCATCTTCAAAATCGTTATAATCCAAATGACAATGACTGTCGACTAACATTTTTTCCTCACAGTTACATAACTTTGCACAAATGACCGATAATATTTATCAGCGTTTCTTTCTTGTCCATGTTCAAAGCCTCCGTCTGCCGCAGCGTCCGGACGGCGTTTTCCCAAGCGCTGACCGTTTCCTCTATATGGCGAGAGGCAAGCACATGGTCGGCACAATACTTCAATATCAGCTCCGAAGCCAGCTCAAAACTTTCTTCCGTTTCAACGGCGGCATCCACCCAATTCAACAGGTCTTGCAATTTAAAACGGCTGCCGAGACCAATTATCTCCGCCAGCTCACGGTAACGTTCCGTCGCACCGCAATCGGCATAATTCAAGGCTTTGCCGATACTGCCGGAAGCCAGTTGAACCACCTCCGCAATCGTCTTTTCCGTCAGTTCGGGACGATAGCGACGCAGCAAACAGCCAACCGCCTCGTCGGTCAGCGGCTTAAGTACCAACTTGCTGCACCGTGAGCGAATTGTCGGCAGCAGCTGTCTGACATTATGGCTAATCAGCAACAAAACACTTTTGACCGGCGGTTCTTCCAAAATTTTTAAAAGCGCGTTGGCGCTGGACAAATTCATATCGTCAACACTGTCGATAATCACCGCCCGCCAACCGTCGTCAGAAGATTTTTTCGTTAGAAATTCATTAATTTCCCGCACATCGTCCACCCGTATAACCGCGGATTTTTTCAGCCCCTTGAGTTCGCTCTCGTCAAACGCCGCGCCGTCTTTGATGGCTTTTAATACTTTCTTGCGATCTGCCTCAACAAAATTGCGCTCAATCACTTTCAGATCGGGGTGAGAACAAGAAGAAATCAACCTGTTGGCGGCACTGTTCGGATCTGTTGCCAAGGAAGCGGCGGGAAAACTTTTTCGCTGCCGCTCGTTAAGCAAAAAACGGGCAAACCGATACGCCAAGGTCGATTTGCCAATTCCCTTCACTCCGGAAATCAGCCAAGAATTGTGCAATTTGTTGGCATTATAGGCGTCAAGAAGTGCTTTTTCCGCTTCTTCTTGACCTAAGAGGAAAAAATTGTTTTTAGGGTTCATCTGTTCATCGTCGAACATTATTTGCGCATCAACCTTTCTTCCGTCATTTTAACAATTTCCCGATGCAGGCTCTCCACGCTTTGGTCTGCATTAAGCAGCACATAATGCGGCGAAGATTGGGCAATCTCGCGAAAACCGCGACGCAGATTTTCGTGAAACGCCAGTTCTCTGCTTTCAAACCGTGTTTCCTGCACGGCGGCAGAACCGTTACGTTTAAGAGAACGCGCCACCCCTTTTGCCGGATCAATATCGAGAATAATCGTCAAATCCGGACGAAAATGGCCGACTGTGATGGCGTATAACTGATCCAACATTTCTTTCGGCAGCCGCTTGTCATAGCCGTAATATTGATAGGCGACGGTAGAATCGGCAAACCGGTCGCTAATCACCCACGTCCCCCGCTCCAGAGCAGGCAAAACTTTACTTTGCAGATGAATGCGCCGATCGGCATAATACAGCAACGCTTCTGCCACCGCGTCCATTTTATCTTTGTTGCCGGTGCACAAAATTTTGCGCAATTCTTGCCCCACCTCGGTACCGCCGGGTTCTTTGGTCGTCATCACGTCAATGCCTTTGTTTTGCAGATACGCCGCCAACAATCCGATCTGGGTGGTTTTGCCGGATCCTTCGCCACCTTCAAGGGTTATAAAACATCCTTTACCCATTCTACTCCGTCCCCAAAAGAAGATACTTGATATTGCTGAGTATCCGCCCCCAAAAGCCCAATTTGCGAATGCTGTGATCGGCGTAAAGAGGCACAATCTTTGTCTTGCCGTCGGGAAGTTCTATCTTCACCTCACCCAACTTGTCTCCCTGCGCCACCGGTGCTTTCACCGGCTTGTCATAAACCGCCGTCAGTTTGACATCACGCGCCTGACTGCGGGCAATGGTCATCATCACATCTTTATTGACGACCAGATCAATCGATTTTTCTTCTCCCATATAAACAGGAACGGAAACAATCCGTTGAAATTGTTTAAAAATCTTATAATTGTTAAATTCTCTGAACCCCCAGTTCATCAGCTTTTCGGCTTCTTCCGAACGTTCTTTGTTGCTCTTAAGTCCGGTCATAACGCCAATCAAGCGCCGATCTCCCCGCTTGACCGATGCCGTCAGACAAAAGCCGGCTTCCGCCGTATGGCCGGTTTTCAGCCCGTCGGCATCTGCCATCGAATAGAGCAAAGGGTTGCGGTTGCCTTGCAATATGTTGTTATAGGTAAAGCTTTTCTGAGAAAAGACGGAATAATATTCGGGAAAGTCGCGGATCAGTGCCTGCGCCAGTTTAGCCAGATCTTCGACCGACATCCGATGATCGGGGTGAGGCAAGCCGGTAGAATTGACAAAATGCGAATTTTTCAGCCCCAATTCTTGCGCTTTGTCATTCATCAATTCGGCAAAATCTTCCTCGGTGCCGGCAATATTTTCAGCAACGACAATGCACGCGTCGTTGCCGGACTGAATAATAATTCCTTTGATCAGGTTTTCCACGCTCACTTTGCTGCCGATGGGCAGGAACATGGTTGAACTGCCGCTGGCAGCTCCGCCCGTGCGCCATGCGTTTTCGCTGACGGTAAAAACATCTTCAAGTGACAACGTGCCGTCTTTGAGCTTGCTGAAAAGGACATAAACGGTCATCAGCTTGCTCATCGAAGCGGGAGCCACCGGCGCAAAGGCATTTTCTGCCAAAAGATGTTCACCGGTGTCATAATCCATCAAAATCACATTTTTGGCTTTGGTTTCAAGAGCAGAAGCAGAGTTCGCCAACATTGCGCTCAAAACGGCAACAGACAACCATTTGGAATAAGTTTTCATTACAACTCCTCTAATTTTCAACAACATGTGCGGCAGGGATACCGAAATTTCGAATTTTTGCCTGAGTAACCAGCGCTTCTTCATGATACTTGTATGGCCCTACCCGCACGCGATAAAACATCCGGCCGTTGACTTCGGCTTTCAAAATATGTGCCGCGCCAAAATCGGCAACTCTTGAAGCCAACCGATCGGCGGCATTATAATTGGCAAAAGCGCCGGCTTGCACATAATAACCGTCCGCCAAAAAAGTCTTGGCATCATCATCAAACCCATCGTTTGCGGATGACCTCAGCGGCTCAATGGCAGGGGCTGCCGCTAGCGGAGCCACATCTTCGCCGATTTCGCTTTTGATGACTCGTTTTGTCGGCGCGGCGGAAACCTCCGACGCCAAAGCCTTTCCCGTCAGTGCCGCTTTTAGGTTTTTACTTTCCTTTTCCAACACTTCCACGCGAACTTTTGCCGTCCCTTTTTCCAAAAAGCCAAGCAGTTGAGCCACTTTTTTAGAAACATCGACAATCCGGTTACGGGCATAAGGCCCCCGATCGTTAACACGCACCACCAACGAGCGACCATTTTCAAGATTGGTGATTTTGACAATGGAAGGCAGGGGCAACGTTCGGTGGGCGGCGGTCAGACTGTGCATATTATACTTTTCGCCGTTAGCGGTGCGCTTGGCATGAAAATCCGGTCCGTACCACGAAGCAACGCCCACTTCCGAATAGGCATAATCTTCTTTCGGATAATACCAACGTCCGAGAATCTTATAAGGATTGCCCACTTTATAGACACCGCCCTGACTTCTAATGGCGGAAGCCTGTTTCTGCGGCGGATCGGTCACCTCCGGAGAAGCGGTTTCACAACCGCTGAGAAAAACACACATCCCCGCGCAAAAAGCGAATATCTTCAGCTTGCTCACATTCATTTTTGTTCCTCAATCAACATTGCGCCGCATTTTATACTATTTTTTTTCTCTCGTAAAGCAGATATTTTAAAACGCCGACAGAACATTTCGGAGCATACGACAATGCCCATCAAGCAACAACTCGACACATGACTTTGACTGTAACCGTTTGTTCAAAACCCGTATAAAAGCACTCTTTGTCAGGCTTGACACACAGGGCTTGCGCCCCAAAAGACGAACACGCTGCCCAATATGCTTTGCTGCCCGATATGCGCCGTTTTTTGTTTTTTCAACCATATCTCGAAACCCAAAAAGCCATTGGCAAAAATGTTTTTTAAATTGTAAAAAAAATATTGTTGACATTCTTCATGAAATGCAATAGAACAATCCCAGTTTACAACACTTGCCCCATCGTCTAACGGCAGGACAGCGCACTCTGACTGCGTTAATCGTGGTTCGAATCCATGTGGGGCAGCCAATTAATGTAAGGGTTGCTTTTTTAAAGCAACCCTTCTGTTTTTTAAACAAATTCTCCCCTGCCTTTTTCACGCTGTCCCATTTCCCTCTGCCTTTTTCTCCCCTGCCTTTTTTCACACTGTCCCATTTTCCCCCGCCTTTTCAGCCTTCCGACGTCTGTTTGTCCCGTCCTCCGCCCAGTTTTGCTCAATAATCCGTCCGGCTTGGCTTTCCGTTTATCGTTGCCGCAAAAGCTTTTTTCGCATACTTATATCTTGTTGCGAAAGCTCCGCCGTGCAGAAATATCCCAATTTGACAACAGACTGTCTGATATGTTTGATTTTGCTGTTGCGTAATCAAAAAATTATGCTAGCTTGAAAAAAATATGTTTGTTTTATCATTTTATTTCTAAACGGAGAGCTTATGGCTAATTTTACGGTAATTGAATTATTGCTGTTTCAATCATTGCTGATTTTTTTGAACGCGGTTTTTGCCTGTGCGGAGATAGCGGTCATCTCGGTCAATGAAAACAAATTAAACAAATTGTCTGAAGAAGGGAACAAAAAAGCAAAACGGCTATTATCACTGATGGAGCAGCCGGCTAAGTTTTTGGCAACCATTCAAGTCGGCATCACTCTGGCGGGTTTTCTCGGCAGCGCCTTTGCCGCCGACAATTTTTCCGACCGCATTGTCGATTGGCTGATTGCCGCCGGCGTCACCCTTTCTCCGGCTAAACTGGATGTTATGGCGGTAATCGGAATCACGCTTATTTTATCCTATGTCACACTGATCTTGGGCGAGTTGGTACCCAAAAGAATCGCCATGCAAAATGCGGAAAAAATCGGTTTGGCCATGTCCGGTCCAATTTACGGCGTGGCAAAGATATTTGCTCCTTTGGTGTGGTTTTTGACAATCTCCACCAATATCGTGCTCAAGCTGCTGGGTATCAGCCCCGAAAACCATGACGAAAGAGTGACTGAAGAAGAAATTCGCATTATGATTGATGCGGGCAGCAAAAGCGGCGCGATTGACGACACGGAAAAAGATCTGCTTCACAATGTGTTTGAGTTTAACGACACTTTGGCAGAAGAAGTTATGACACACCGCACCGAAGTCACTTTTCTTAATGCCGATGACACACCGCAAAAATGGGAGCGGGAAATGATAGACACGCGCTATTCGGTTTATCCGGTATTTCGCGGCAGCAACGACAACGTGATCGGTTCTCTTAGCATCAAAGATTATTTCAAATTCAAAGATCTGGACAAAGAAGATATTTTGCGGCAGGCATTAAAACCGGTGCAATTCATTCCCGAATCGGTGCATGTGAACGATTTGTTTCAAAGTATGCAAAAAAGCCGCAATCATTTTGTGGTGGTGGTTGACGAATATGGCGGTGTTGACGGCATTGTCACCATGAGCGACTTATTGGAAGAATTGGTCGGAGATCTGGAAGATGATATGACGGCACCGCCAAGCTGCCCCGACATTGAACAAGTGGGACAAAAGGTGTGGCGGATCAAAGGAGCGGCAGCCATCGACGAGGTAATGAAATGTATCGGAGTTTCGCTGCCAAACAACGAATGCGAAACTTTCGGCGGATTCGTGTTATCGCTGATGGGCAGCATTCCCGAAGACAAGAACAACATCAAACTGGAATATGGCAACCTAAAGATAAAAGTTATCAGCGCCAAAGGACACAGAATTGAAGACACGCTGGTGCAAATGAACGATCGGCCAATGTCGACGAATATCTAAAAGCAGACAAGCCGCTCGTTACGTTGGGCAAACATCGGTTTGCCCAACGGCAAAAAAGACGGCAAAACTTCGTCTGAGCGCAAAACAGAAACGGCACTTGCTTTAAACAACCGAAAACATCGACGCAAAGAGCTGTTTTTGACTCTGCGGCAGACAGCTTTTATTTTGACAAAACCTTGTTTTAGCAGAAAAGCTAAACACTCACGCCTTAAAAGCACAAAAAACCTCATAAAAAAAGACAAATATTGACAAAATGGGTATAATGTCTATAATGCTCTTATCGATCGCAAAAAACAAAGAAGAGGTGCCTCATGACAAATACGGACAATCAGCAAGAATCGGATGAGCAACAATTTGTTCGCTTAACACGGCCAGTCGTGCTTGATAGTGCGCTGCTAAAAGCCGCAATGACAAAAGATATTCTGAGCAACAATCCCGAATATGTATCGGATATTGCACAAAGATACAACCTAGATCCTCAGCAAGATCAGGCTTCCATCGCCGACAAACTTTATGAAGAACAGATCGACACAATTACGGAAATCTGCATTGCCAACACGTTAGACGAAAACATAGTTGCCGCTTACGAACTTTTGCAGAACGTTTGTTATTTCAGCCCCGAAGATATACACTATATGCAAATGACAGAAGGCGAGAATCTGCCCTCAAACGTTACCCAATATATTAACGAACGTTTAAGCGGCGTATCGGAGCTGATGCCTGTTGTCGATTTTACCAACACCGTTAATGAGGCCATTTTATATTCGACCAACGACTGCCCCGATTTTACTTTATACAAAGCCAATCAGCTGAAAGAAAAATTTGACGAATGCAACCTCAAGCTAACCAATGAAGAAAAAGGAAAACTAAGCTTTATTGCTTCCAAAATGTACCGCAAACTGAGCCAACAAAACGTTTTTATGCAAGACAACGGCAGAGCTGTTGATTTCCATGAAAAGGAATGTTTGCATAAGACGCTGTCGCTTACCAGCGACTATAAGCTTATCTCCCACTGCCAGAACAGACTGCAAGACGCAAAAGACGAACAGGATATTATTAGCGCTTACCAATACGCGCTGAGCAAAAAGCAAAGCCGAAACGACTTATACAAAATCAATGTGGCCTTATCCTCTTTGTATATCGACAAAACGTAGACCATCGGCTTTTTTAATGACAGATCCGTTAAAAAAATCTCTGCCGACAGAGCTAAAAAACATCTGCTGAACGCTTATCGTTATGCTCATAAAGAAGATCGACCGCCTCTGTTAAACAAGCTTGCCAAAATCCATATGACGTTAGGCGAGATTCAAGAGTGGAAAAATATCAAAGAAGTTTTGGCAATGAAATTTCAGAAAGGCGAGGATCGTTGCCATACTCTAAATTCGATTGCCGACAAAACCGGAGATTGCGACTTTTACCGCAAAGCCCTCGAAGAATGCAAGCGCGCTCGGATGCCACAGGCAGATAAAATTCATATACAGGAAACAACTTATGAAAAAATGGCTTTGAAAACCAAAGACCCGACGGTTAAACAAGAGGCAGAACAGCAGCTGGCAGAGATAAGAATACAAAAACAACAAATCTTTCGGCAACTGCTGAACACACCAAAAGAGAAATAACCAACGGCACTTGGAGCAAATTTTTTACAAACCAATTAAAGCCCTGTTCAGCAGGGCTTTAATTGATGATATGAGCAGATATTTTATTTATCTTTGCCGCATTGGCAATCTTTGCCACATTGGCAATCTTCGCCGCATTGGCAATCTTCACCACATTGACAATCTTCGCCGCATTGGCAATCTTCACCACATTGACAATCTTCGCCGCATTGGCAGTTTGGATTATTGCATTTTCCCATTTTTTTCCTCCTGTAATATTAAGCTGACATTATCAATATAGTCTGTTGCCGACAGACTGTCAACGAGAGAGCTTTGCGCAAGCCGGTTTGCTTCCTTCATCACCCCCATCCTGCACTTTGCAAACTCGCCGTCTGAAACATCAGCCAACCGGCAACAGCCTCCTCTGCCGTCAATGCCAAAATTTCCAACCGACACAAAGCAACACATTTATAGCAAAAAAGCACTGCCAAAGCAGTGCTTTTTCTTGGGAACAAATCCGATCAGAACAATACTTTCGCGCTTACGCCGAGGGTGTAACTGTAGTCAACATAGTCGCTGCCGTTGCCCCCCAGATAATAGTCGCCGAAAACGCCGACGGCAATATTTTCTTTAACAAAGTAGTTGGCTTCCGCCTCTGCCCACCATGTATTGACATTGGTACCATCCAAAACGAAATCGTAACGGATACCGGCATCTACAGAGTATTTGGCATCGGCTTTGTGGAAACCGTTAAACCACGAATAAGCCATCGGGCGGTCTGCATAGTCAATTCGGCTATTAGCAGTAAACGAAGTGTAAGGCATCCAGCCATTTTGCAATTCGTAGCCCAATTTAACGTTGGCACTCAATTCTTTGTACCATCTATCATCATTATAACGATGTCCATACCAACTATGCGGATCAAATGTGTAGTAGGAAGCACCGACCTGAGCCAGCCAGTTGCCACGCTGCATGTTGTATTTAGCACCGATCAAATAATCAAAGTTGTGATCGTTGTTATATTCCTGATTGGTAAGACCTTCAAAATCGAACTGGTTGCCGATTTCCGCAACAACGGAGAAGTTGTCCGTAACCCCATAAGTGATTTCTTCGGATGCGCGAAAATCTTCCGCGGCGGCAACATCATGTTTCAGCGAGGTGCGTGCATATTGCAAAGAAGTATTTGACAATACCTTCCCTGCCCCCGGCAAATACATCGGAGCAGTAATATCTTCCGCATTCGCAACACCGGCAAACATAACGGCAGCGGTTGCCAAAAGCATAGTTCTATAGTTCATGTGAAGTCTCCTTAGTTATTAAAACTTTTGTGAATAAAATATATCACAAAAATACTGTATCAGATAATTCGGAGATTTCAACAAATAAAAATCGCTCACTCTCATTTTGTGACATACAAAATATTATAAGGCTCTGGCAGACTTGCGAAAAGATTGATTTTGTTTGTTTTTCATAAATCGAAGCAAAGTCATGCGATCGACTTTCAACTCTCTGGCAATTTGCGCTTTGGGCATCTTTTGTTCAAGCATGGTGTTGATATGTTCTTCTAAACCGGTCAGTTTAAGCTTTTTGTTGCAACGTCCCGTGGGGCGGCCAAGTTTTTTCCCCTCGGACTTGATTCGGCTCAAAGCCTCTTTCGTGCGTTGCGAAATCAAATTGCGTTCTATTTCTGCCGACAACCCGAAAGCAAATGCCAACACTTTGGACTGAATATCGCTGCCTAACCGATAGTTGTCTTTAATCGTCCATACTTGAGCTTCCGCATTGAGGCAATAATGCAAAATGGTCATCACCTGCAACAGGTTACGTCCGAGACGCGATATTTCCGAAGCGATTAAAATATCATTTTTGGTAAGTTTTTTTAACAATTTACCAAGCTTGCGTTGGCGAAAGTCGGTGGCGCCGGAAATGGTTTCCTCAAACCAGCGATTGATGATAACCCCGTTTTTTTCGGCAAATTGCCCAATTTCAAAGCGTTGGTTTTCCGTTGTTTGTTTGTCAGTACTGACTCTAATGTATCCGTATATCATGATATATCCTTATAAGTTTAACGGTTGGTTCTCGTTATAAATTATAATTATATGTATGAACGTACGGCAAAATAAGGTGTATTAAACGCCGATGTTTATAGAATGAGGCAACCAAAATGACCGCAAAAAACGTGAGCTTACGGCCGATATCCTCTGTTTTTTACTTGATTTTAGCCCAAAAACTGTTTTGATAAACAAACGCAAAAAGCAACAACGGGGTTAACCATGTGGGAAGAATACGCTTATATCAGCCTGTTTGCCATCAGCTTCGGAGCAGCAACCGTTTGCCCGATCAGCTCTGAGCTGGTTTTCATTTCAATGATCGGAACAAACTTCAACCCCATCCTCTGCATTTGGACGGCGGCCGCCGGAAACTGGCTGGGCGGCATGACAACCTACGGCATGGGCAGACTGGGAAAATCGGAATGGCTGACAAAATATTTTAAAATACCCTCCGCACAACTGGAAAAAATCAGCAATTTTGCAGCCGGACACGGTGCCGCCACCGCTTTTTTCGGTTTCCTCCCCGCAATCGGCGATGTTATCGTTTTTGTTTTAGGTCTGTTGAGGGCCAATTTGCCACTCACCGCGTGTTCTATGTTTGTCGGAAAGTTTTTGCGCTATTGCTTGCTGGCTTATGGCATTTTACAAGGTATGGAGTGGTAAACCGTTTGCCGATACCCTTTCTTGCAGCAACAGATTTGACATATTTTTCACCACAAAAATATTTTTCATCATAAAAAAAGCACGTCCATTTAACGTGCTTTTTCAAATTGGCGGAGAGAGCGAGATTCGAACTCGCGGAAGGCTTGCGCCTTCGACGGTTTTCAAGACCGTTGCAATCAACCGCTCTGCCATCTCTCCAATAAGAACTGGTGTTGTTTTAGTTTGTACCCAAAACAACACCAAAGGTCAAGAGTTTTTTAAAATCTATTTGCGTTTACCGATTAAGCGCAGATAGTCAATGATGTAAACCACGATCAAAAAGCAAAAAGCACGCAAACAAATGATGTAAGCCCCTGCTTTCACGCTAAAAAAGAACACTTGAACAACCATTGACGTCACAAAAGAGCAACCCAACATCGTCAACCAGTAGTATTTGACTTTGCTAAAAGCAAATGCACATACGATTGCGGGGACAAAAATTTTCCAATCTACAATCATCGACTGCAAAATGCCGAGACTGACGGGAATAAATTTGGTACCGGTCAGCATACCGGTAATAATAGCGACAACCGCCACTATCAAAATGCCGAAATAAATCTTTTTCAAACTCATGGTCAATTCCTTTTATAGTAAAATGATTTGTTCGGAGCATAACAACATTTATTTATTTTTGCAAACTATTTAATAAAAACTCCGGCCATTGTCTTGCCGGAGTTTCTAAAAGCACGATCAGCGCTAAGATGGTTTAAAAAGTATATCTGATACCTGCGGTTACTTCCATCAGATTATCCAGATGCTTGGCGCCGATGTAGCTGTAACGCCCGACCACGCGTGCTGAAAAATTCTCGTTGAAATCATACTGCGCGCCGATACCTGCACGATAGCCAAGTCTTTGCTTATCAATATTGCCTGTTTTGTATTTGGCTTTCATATTATAATTTGCCATTCCGAGCGAACCGAGCAAATTCAAACCGTTGCAACCGATCGGCAGATAGCCGTAGGCATCCAGACCATAAGCATAAAACTCCGTCTTTACACGATATTCCGTTTTATCGAAAGATTTGGTTTCTGCCGACTGCTGGAAAAAGGCTTCCAAACTGGCGTAATGCGTTATCCAAGTACCAACGTTAACAGCACCGGAATTGTAGCTTTTTTTCGGTTCTCTTACCAGATCCTTATAGTCTGCGTGCGAATAGACATAATCCAAACCGATATAAGGTCTGAACTCTCTCTCCCAATCCATTGCATTTGCGCTTACGGAAAAAAGGCAAGCAACACCCGCTAACACTAATGTCTTTTTCATATTCTAAACTCCATTTATAAATAGGTTTTTGTGAACTATCATTAAAAGTCTGTTGCAAATATTATAACAGTCATATTATGACTGACTGATGATGTAGCCATTGTTTGCGCAAATTAAAGAGTGCTTTTCAAAAAAAAAGTGCTAAATTAGAAAGAAAATATATGATAATATAGGAAAATTAAGATGTTATATCCTGAAAAAAATTGCACTCTCTGCCCCCGATTGGCAGCTTTCCGCGAAGAAAATCGGCAAAAGTTCCCCACTTTTCACAATTCCCCCGTTTCCCCTTTCGGCCCGTTAGAGGCTGCTCTTTTGGTTCTCGGCATGGCACCGGGCTTAAAAGGCGCCAACCAAACCGGCCGCCCCTTCACCAACGACTATGCCGGCGACTTACTCTATCCGACGTTAAAAAAATATGGGCTGGCAACCGGCACCTACGACAAAAGGAAAGACGACGGGTTTGAGCTGATCTCTGCCCGAGTGACCAATGCCGTTCGTTGTGTGCCGCCGCAAAACAAAGTTGTGGCGGACGAAGTACGCAACTGTCGACAGTTTCTCACCGCAGAAATATCCGCAATGAAAAACCTCAAAATAATCCTTGCCTTGGGCGGGGTTGCCCACAACGCGCTGCTTAGCACCCTCGGCTACCCGAAATCGAGCTACAAATTCTCTCACGGTTCCCGACACGAACTTTCCCGCCACAATCTGATTTTGTTCGATTCCTACCACACTTCGCGCTACAACGTAAACACCGGTGTTTTAACCACGGAAATGTTTGAAGAGGTTGTTTGCCAAGTGGTCAAAGAACTGAATCGCGGTGCCTGATGTCATACGATTTGCTTATGCGGCAGGCGCTGAAACTGCACGATGAAGGGCGGCTGGAGCAAGCCGAACAACTCTACCGGCAGATTTTGGAAACTTCTCCCGATCATCCGGTTGTGCTCAATCTGCTGGGGTTGATTGCTCAGAGCAAAAATCTGCATGATCAGGCAATAACCTTCTTTTCGCGCGCCATCGCGCAAAATCCACAATCTGCCGAATATGTGTTTAACCTCGCATGGTCGGAAGAACGCTGCGGCAAGCCGGCAGAAGCCATTAAGACTTATCTGCGGGCTTTGCGGTTGCAACCAAACATTAAAGAAGCCCACAATGCACTCGGCAACCTCTATGCCGGCACCGGAAAAAGCCAACAAGCCCGCGAACAGTACAATCTCGCGGCCATGCTCGATCCCGCCTATGCCGAACCCAGAGCCAATTTGGCAAAAATGGAAAAAGATATTCCCGCTTTGCAAAATCTTGCAACCCAATATCCCGACGAAGCTCTGATTCCCTATTACCTCAGTTTGCTCTATCGTCAAAAAGGCTGCCTCAAAGAAGCGTTGACAGCAGCACAGACGGCTTGCCGCCTCTTTGCGGACGAAAGCGGTCTGCTGCTGGCAGGTGAGCTTTCCCTCGATTTGGGTTTTAAGGCTTCGGCGCATGAATATTTTTGCCGCGCATTGGAGTTCAACCCCCAATCCGTTACGGCATTGATCAACCTTGCCAATAACGAAACCGACGAACACAAAGCCGAGCAAATGTATCAAAAAGCACTGGATATCGCTCCCGACAATGTCGAAGCCCATATCAATCTTGCCGACCTGTTCCATCGTCAAGGACGCCTGCACGAAGCGTTGGAAGAATATCGGCAGGCCGTTATCAGGGCGCCCGAACGGGCGGAAATCAGCAACAATCTGGGAGTTATTCAAAAAAATTTCGGCGAATATGAGGAAGCTCTGGGGCTGTTTTTTAACGCCCTCACCAAGCAACCGGAAAAAAAGGAATATGCCCTGAATGCAGCGGAAACACTCATCCGATTCTACGAAAAAGATGCCGACAAAGCACGAAAAATTGCCGCAAACTGGCTCCGACAAATGCCGACAAATGCCTTTGCCGAACATCTGAACGCCGCTTTCAATCGGGAGAAAAAAACGGAAACGGCAGACTATGCGCGCGAACTGTTTGATCTTTTTGCCGAAGGATACGAAGATGTTATGAACAAAATTGAATATCGTCTGCCGCAAGAAATAGCCGAACGGCTCAATCAGCCGAAAGGCTCAATCATCGACCTTGGCTGCGGCACCGGTCTGATCGGACAGATACTGAAAAACCAAGAAAATACTCTGATCGGTGTCGACATTTCGCCCGCCATGTTGGAGCAGGCAAAGAAAAAAGGCGTCTACGACACGCTGATTGAAGAAAACATTGAAAAATATTGCCGCCGCCTGCCGCCGGCAGACTGGGTTATTGCTGCCGATGTTTTCGGCTATATCGGCTCTCCGGAAGAAATTATCGCCGCCGTTTTTCCGCGCCGTTTTTGCTTTTCCGTTGCCGTTACAAGCGGCAAAGACGATTATATCTTAATGCCCAACGGACGCTACCGCCACCATCCCGCATATATCAAAAAGCTTTTGCAAAAAGCCGGCTATTCGGATATTATGGAACACAAAACCGAACTGCGGCAAGAAAACGGGCATCCGGTTGAGGGGATTATTTTTATCGCAAAGGAAAAATAAGTTGGGAAGAAAAGAAGAAAACACAGGCTTCACCTGCCGCCATTGCGGACATGAAGTGTTGCCGCTGACCGGCGGCAGCTACCGCAACCATTGCCCGTTTTGCCTTCATTCGCTCCATGTCGACATCATTCCCGGTGATCGGGCAAGCCAATGCGGCGGACTGATGGAGCCGGTCGGGGTTGTCTACAACTCTGCCAAAGGCTGGCAAATTATTCACCGCTGCCAAAAATGCGGCTTTGAACGAAGCAACATGATCAGCGAAGACCCGCGCCAGCCTGACGACATCAATGCCATTACAAAACTGATGCGCCGTGCCGCTCGCTGATAGCGGTTGCTGATTTTTTTAAAGAAGCGGCTTTTAATGACATGGCGGCATACTATATATAATCAGCAGACAATACAAAAAATGAGGAGTATTTGGAATGAACAAAGATTTAAGCAGCCTATATACCGCCAGAAGATCAATCTACAATCTCGGCAGCCGACAGATTCTGCGAGAGGAAGAAATCAGCACCGTTATCTCTCATGCCCTCAAATTCTGTCCCAGTGCTTTCAATTCCCAATCGGCGCGGTTGGTGGTTCTGTTCGGTAAACATTACCGCAAACTGTGGGATATTGTCTTAACCGAACTGAGCAAAGTGGTTCCCGAAGATAAAATGCCTGCCACGATTGAGAAAATACAGAGCTTTTCCAACGGCTTGGGAACCGTCTTGTTTTTTGAAGACACCCACACCGTCGAAAACCTCAAAAACAAATTTCCGCTTTATGCCGAAAACTTCCCCAAATGGTCGCTTGAATCAAACGGTATGCTGCAATATATGATTTGGCTTGCGCTTGCCGAAAAAAACATCGGCGCATCTCTTCAACACTACAACCCGCTAATCGACAACGAAGTCAAACTGACCTTCGATATTCCCGCCCACTGGCAATTACTGGCACAAATGCCCTTCGGCAGCATTGAACAGCCTGCCGATGAAAAAAGCTTTTTGCCGCTCGAAGAGCGCCTAAAAATTTTCCGATAGGGCAAATTTTTTAAAACATATCAAAACCGGCTAATATTCCGGATAATTGGTTACTGCGTTTCCCTGATTTTCAATTTGGTTAATGTCGCTATCGGGGTAAGATTGGAGATCATAAATGCGGTTATTGGATTCGTAAAGTGTGTTTTGTATTTCGTTTTGCATTTTTTCGGGGGAATACCGTGTGCCGATTTGGGGATTTTGCGTGCTGACTTCAGAAACGATATTGGCGGGCATTTTCTTCGGTTTCGCTGTCAACGGCAGCGTTTTTTGCATCAAACTTTGCGGCGCCTCCGGCATTTCGTCAACAACCGGATTACCAAACGGGTTGTTAACCCCGTCCCCCTGCTCCACCATCATTTGGTTAAAAGTGCCGTTGGCATTTTCCGCCTCCCCGAAAACCACCGTCGGCTCTGCATTGTCCGAATAGATGTCTATTGATTCTGCCGCTTCCGTATTAAAAATCAGCATCATGCCCAACAAAGCAAATAAAACTTTCATCTCTTGTCCTTTAAAAAAACATAACTTGCACCATACAAATAATCTCCGACGGCGCCCTTTCAACCTGAGATAAAAATTATTTTGCTTCCTGCGCGGATTTTTTCCGACGGGCAGTTGAACCGATTGCCAACAAAACAAAGCCCCGCTCACCGCCAAAGGCGCATGAACGGGGCTTTTTTGGAGCAAACGGTCGATCAGATAAGTTTTTTAACGTCCTGAGCAATAACCAATTCTTCGTTGGTCGGAATGACAAAAACTCTGACTTTTGAACCAGCCTTGGAAATTTCCGTCAGAGTGCCGCGCAATTTGTTGGCTTCCTCATCAAGCTCAATTCCCATATATGCCAGCCGTTGGCAAATCAGTTTGCGGACCTCGCTGCCATTTTCGCCGATACCGCCGGTGAAAACAATGGCATCAACGCCGCCCATTGCCGCCGTATAAGCGCCGATATATTTAACAATGCTGTAGATATAAACCTGCATGGCTGTTACGGCTTCGGGATCTCCGGCAAAATATTTCACTTCAACATCACGATTGTCGGAGTGACCGCACAGACCGAGCATACCCGACTGTTTGTTCAGCAGATTGTCCACTTCCTCAACGGTCTTGCCCTGCGTTTTCATGATATAAAGCGGCACAAACGGATCGACATCTCCCGAACGTGTCCCCATAACCACGCCTGCCAGCGGGGTAAAGCCCATTGAGGTATCCTGACACTCTCCGTCCTTCACCGCGCTGATTGATGCTCCGTTCCCGATATGGCAGGTAATAATTTTACCGGCTTTGCCGATCAGTTTGGCAGCTTCGCGCGAAACAAACAGATGTGACGTTCCGTGCGCGCCATAGCGACGGATTTTGTATTTTTTGTATTGTTCCAGCGGCAGGGCATACATATAAGCTTCGGGTTTCATCGTCTGATGAAAAGCCGTGTCAAAAGCCGCCACTTGGGCAACATTGGGCAACAGCGCTTTGACCGCTCTGATCCCCATAACCGCCGCCGGATTGTGCAGCGGTGCCAGCATTGACAGTTCGTCAAGAATGCGAATAACTTCATCATCTATTAAAACCGAATGGTTAAAATATTCGCCGCCATGAACCACACGGTGACCAACGCCGGAAAGTTCGTCAATGCTGTGCAAAACGCTGCCGAGCAACAGATCAAGCACTTCCTTAATGGCTTCTTTATGAGAAGGCAGCGGCAGTTCGGTTGTCACTTTTTCGCCGTCGCCGACCTTAATTGTGACCAAAGAGCCTTCAATGCCGATACGGTCAGCCAGACCTTTTGCCACAACTTCAAAATGATCGCCGTCGACATTAAAAAGCTGATATTTCAGAGATGATGAACCGGAGTTCAGGACTAATATTTTTTCCATATGAGTATTCCTGCTTTGAGAGTTAGTTTAAGTTAAAAAAGTTATTTTTTAGCGGCCTGCAATGCGGTAATGGCAATCATACCGACAATATCTTCCACGAGTGCTCCGCGCGAAAGGTCGTTGACCGGTGCGTTCAACCCTTGCAAAATCGGTCCGTAAGCCTCTGCGCCGCCGAGACGTTGCAAAAGTTTATAACTGATGTTTCCTGCCTCAATATCGGGAAAAATCAACACATTGGCATGACCGGCAACCTCGCTTTCCGGCGCCTTTTTGGCAGCCACCGCCATATCAAGCGCGGCATCGGCCTGCATTTCGCCATCAATCTTTATCGGCAACTCCCGATATTCCGGCAGTTTGAGCTGTTCTTTGGCCAATTTCACGGCTTCGACAACCTTGTCCACGCCTTCGCCTTTGCCCGATCCTTTGGTGGAGTAGGAAAGAAGAGCCACATGAGGTTTTATGTCAAACTGCAACGCCGTTTGCGCGGCATCTACGGCAATGTCTGCCAGCTCGGCGGCCGTCGGATTGATAACAATGGCACAATCGGACAAAATGTAGGGTTTGCCGTTGATGACCTCCAGCACCGCAGAAGAAACGGCGCGCCCTTTTTTGGCAGATTTAATGATCTGCAATGCCGGACGAACGGTGTCCGCCGTCGAATGATTGGCGCCCGAAACCATGCCGTCGGCATCGCCGGCTTTAATCATCATCGTACCAAAATAGTTATAATTGTGCATCTGCTTCAGCGCATCTTCGGCGGTAATCCCCTTGTCTTTGCGCAATTCAAAAAACATCTCGGCATAAACCGCCAGCTTGGGAGAGTTTTCCGGAGAAACCACTTCGATTCCTTTCATATCCCAACCCTTGCCCGCATAATAAGCTTTTATTGTTTCCGGATTGCCGAGAACAACCGGCTTTGCCGCCCCCGCTTCGGCAATAATGTGAGCCGCTTCAAGCACGCGTTCGTCTTCACTTTCCGGCAACACAACGGTTTTTTTGTTTTCTGCGGCTTTGGCCAACAGGTGTTTTAAATAGACGCTTTCTGTCATTTGCTCTGTCCTTAAACTGTTTATAAAGAGAATTTGTTTGTAATAAACAACGAATTGATCAAAAAGTCTATAAAAACTTTTTGATTTTTCGTCATATATAGGATAAGATTTGCCAAATTTAGCCAACCGACAGAGGAAAACATGGAAAAAACCTTATCAATAATTAAACCAGAAGCGGTCAGCCGCGGATTAAGCGGAAAAATTATCGCAGCCATAGAACAAGACGGTCTGAAAATTGTCGCCCAAAAAATGCTGCGGCTGTCACACGAAGAAGCTGCCCGCTTTTATGCCGTTCACCA
Organism: Alphaproteobacteria bacterium; assembly: GCA_020025875.1. GTDB lineage: Bacteria > Pseudomonadota > Alphaproteobacteria > RF32 > CAG-239 > JAFUYI01. The sequence goes on from JAHHRI010000001.1 coordinate 64,589, forward strand.
AAACAAAGCCTTTTTTGACGAACTGATCGAAAATATCACCGCCGGTCCGGTCATCATTCAAGTGTTGGCGGGAGAAAACGCAATCGAAAAATATCGCCGGCTGATGGGCAATACCAACCCCGCCGCCGCCGAGGACGGAACGCTTCGGCGTTCCTACGGCGTTTCCATTGAAAAAAACGCCGTCCACGGCTCCGACTGTGAGGAAAGCGCCGAGCGGGAAATTGCCTTTTTCTTCAACCATCTGGAAATTTTAGAATAACCTCAGGAGAGTTTCTATGAACCGCCTTTTGCTTCCCATTTTGCTGTGTACCCTGCTTGCCGCCTTTTCGGCACAGGCTGCCCAACCGTCTTATTCCGCCGATGTGAGCGTTGACGTCACGGCAGACAACGCCGCCGCTGCCAGAGAACTGGCCATGCATCGTGCCAACCGACAGGCTATCAGCGCCATTGCCGCCAACTTCACCACCCGTGAAGGAATTGCGGTTTTAAACAAGCTGACTGATGATCAGCTGCTCAATTTTATCAGAGAAACAACGGTGTTGGAAGAAAAAACCTCCAACATCCGCTATATCGCCAAACTAAGAATTACCGCCGCCGACAAGCTTTTAAGGCAATATTTGCAAGAAAAAAACGTGCCGCTGGTTGTGGCATCTTCCGCCGAAGTGATGGTTATTCCGGTTTTCCGCGAAGGTCCCGATATGCCGCCTCTGCTGTGGGAAATCGAAAGCCCTTGGCGCATCGCTTGGCAGCAAAACCCGCCGACCATAGGTTCGGTTCGCTTCTTTATGCCTATGGCAGACAACGCGCCGTTTTTGACCACCGCCCAACAGGCATTATCTCTTGATGTTGAACTGTTTGAGCAGCTCCGAGCTCTAAACAATGGCGGCGAAGTCTATGTTGCCGAGGCTTATTACAACGGCGACGATAACCTGACCATCAGCATCATCACCCCGCAAAACGGCAAACGGCAAATCTTTAGCGTCAGCGGACCGCGCACGTCCGAACTTTTCAAGCAAGCCGCTCACGAAACCGGTATGCGTATTGCCGACGAACTGAAGGGACGCACCGTTGTTACTTCGACTCATCCGGAAACCATCACCGTTTTGTATCAATTCAAAACCTTGAGTTCGTGGCTGAAAACAGAAGAAAAAATAGCTGCCGTAACCGCGGTTGACGATATCCGCATCAATGCCATCGGCAACGGACGCATCCAATTTCAGATCAGCTTTGTCGGAGATTTTGACATACTCGAAAACGCCCTCCGCAACGCACATCTGCAACTGAGCAAAACCGGCAATTATTTTACTCTGACCGATATGTCCATCTAAACAACGAGATATAACAATGCAAAAAACCAATTCTGCAAACATTTCCGTTTCCGGCAAATCAAACAAGTTTTTCTGGCTGACACTTTTTGCCTGCTTTTGCGCCTTTGTCTACATTTTGCGCTCGGTTTTGTTGCCGTTTGTTGCCGGCATCATCATCGGCTATCTGCTCGATCCTCTGGTCGACAGATTCGCCCGACTAAAAATCGGACGCACATGGTCAACCATTTTGGTCTTAAGTTTGGTCGTGCTGATTATTGTTCCCGCCATGGTGCTGTTGGTAAATGTGATAGACAGCCAGCTGAGCGTGTTCATCAGCGTTATCCCCAACTATGTTTCCTCGCTTTTGAAAAAAGCCGAACCGCTGCTGGTTGATCTTAAAGACTTGTTCCCCGCGCTTGATGCCAACAAAATCCGCAGTTATATGCACGATAACATGGCAAACAACTTAAAAATATTGGGAAAAATTTTGCGCAGCCTCATTTCCGGCGGCATGGCCATCGTCAACCTAATATCTTTGCTCCTGATCACCCCCGTTGTTGCTTTTTATATGCTTCGCGACTGGGACAAGTTTATTGCCAAAGTTCGCAGCCTGCTGCCAAGAAAGTCGAAAAAATCGATTGAACAGCAGGCGCGAGAAATTGATCGCACGTTGGCAGGGTTTATCCGCGGGCAACTGAGTGTTTGCGTTATCCTCGGCAGTTTCTATGCCATTGGTCTGCACTTGGCAGGGCTGGATTTGGGCTTGCTGGTCGGTTTTCTGGCAGGGATCATCTCCTTTATTCCCTATGTCGGCACTATCTCCGGCTTCATTATCAGCATGGCTCTGGCCTTTGCCCAATTTGACAGCATGATCCCCATTTTCGGAGTGGCCGGCATTTTTATGGTCGGGCAATTTATGGAAGGCAATTTCCTTACCCCGAAGCTGGTCGGCGACAATGTCGGGCTGCACCCCGTGTGGGTAATGTTTGCCTTGCTGGCAGGCGGGGTTTTACTGGGCTTCCTCGGACTGATGATTGCCGTTCCCGTGGCAGCCATCATTGGCGTTTTAATCCGCCATGCCATCATCAATTATAAGAAAAGCAGCCTTTATCTTGAAGACTGACAAACCCTTTTCTTTCAAGCTAAAAAGTCGGGCCTGAAGGCCCGACTTTTTATGAATGCCCAACCGAAAACCACGGGACTATTCAGAGCCGAATGCCAAGCTCTCGTAACAACTCGGCACCGCTCTGCCAAGCCTGCTCAAAAGGCAAGCTTGGCGGCCAGTTCAGAGAATTGTCAGACAACCTGAGCCATACATACAAAAGCTATAAAAAATAGTCCTTTTGCTCAAAAATATGGTACAATGGTTGTCAAGCCATATTATCATGAAAACATCTGTGATAAATGGATTTAACAGCTATCTCCCTTATAGGGAGCCGCTCTTTTGCATAGATAACAAACGACAAGAGGCTTAATAAAAATCAGGCAATATGTGAAGGACAAACACCGATACCGGTTAATCTCCAAACTTCTCTATATTCAGCGGTTGTTGATATTGTCTTTAACCATTCCGGGAGAAAGCGGAGCGGACGGCAACTTGCTCACCCGTCGCACTTTTACCGGCTTCGGCAAAGAAACCTTTTCCACTCGTTCTTCAACGCCGCAGTCATAAACTTCCCATTGTTCGCCGTCTGTTCCCGTCGGCGCTTCGGTGTCGGGTTGATCATCTTGAGGGCGGGTTTCCGCCAAAGGAGCTTCACGAGCTTCGGCAACCTTTTCGGTCTGCAAAACAAGATCTTCTTTTGTCGGCATCTCAACTCTTGTCAGCTCATCTGCCGCGCTCAAATCCATCGGTTCGTTTTCGTTCATATATGCTGCCGATTTCATTATTTCTTTGCATTTGAGCATTTCATCACTGACCATTTGGTCAAGAATATCGGCCATCACGGCATCTTTTTCATAAAGATCAAAAACAGCCGTTTCCATATCGCCGGTCAGATGGATTTTTGTTTCCGGCACAACTTCCATCAGTTTCTCAAAAAAATTAGGTTCTTTTTCCCGCAACGAAAAATGATGAATATCAAGCTCATCAAAACCGCGGATATCAATATCGTCATTAAACTGCTTAAAGTAGTAGCCCCCTTGTTTATTCTGATAAATAGACAACCCGAACTGATACATATATTCTTTCAGGGCTTCTTCAATCAGCTCTGACCGAGAAAGCAGCTCATCTTCATAATCGTACTCGTCGTCCTCGTCTTCAAGATCCCAGCGGCCATATTTCAGCTTTTTGTCTTTGATGCGCTTTAGTTTTCTTTCTTTCAAAAGCCGGCGCATTTTAAACAATCGCTCCATTTTCTTTAAAATTGATTCTTCCATCGGTCAAAACTCCCTCGAAATGTGCTTTTAATTATAGCATATAAAAAGTAAATTTAAACCTAATTTACAGATTTTTGCCGCCGCCCCGTCGTCTGCTCGACCGCTTACGATTCCCATTTGTACCGACATGAGCCGATAAACAACAAAAATTGCTGCTTTGCAAAAGATTTTGCTTGCAATTTTTTTTCTTTCGTTATACATACCTACCAGAATGTATATTTAATTTTGAAAAGAAAATGGCGCGCAAAACCAGAGAAGAAAGCGAAAACACCAAAACCATGATTTTGAAATCTGCTTTGGACTGTTTTTACGAAAAAGGATTTTCCCGCACAACTTTTGAAGATATTGCCCTGCGCATTAATCTGACAAAAGGCGCGGTTTATTGGCATTTTAAAAACAAAGCGGAATTGCTGGCCGCATTAATCCGGCAACGTGTTTCCCAAAATCGGGAAGCCATCGGCAACCGCTACATCTCCCCCCGCTCCATCGCCGAACTCCGAGAATTTTTCCGCCACGAAGCGGAACACATCGAAAAATCTCCGGAAGTGAGAAAATTTATTTTCTTCACTCAGTTTCAGGTCGAATGGTCGGACGGCATCTTCAACCAAGTTCAGGCCCAAACCGGAGAGATACACGATTTTCATTTCAAAAAGGCAAAACAGGCTTTAACAGCCGCCAAGAAAAATGGAGAGATATCTGCCCAAACAGACATCCCGATGGTCTGCACCCTCATCGTCGGCATATGGCGCGGTCTGATCAACACATATATATGCAAAGAGGTAACGTTCGATCTTTCTCAGGCTTTTCTGGAGGGATTTGACGCAGTGATTGAAAAAAACCAGAAATTGAAAGGTTAAAAAAATGAAAGTTGGAAAAATGAGCAATCGCAAAATATTAAGACAAGTGATTGTCTTATGCTCCGGTGTGGCGGTCGGTTGGTTTTTAAATACCAAACTCAACCCTCACATGACAATGCCGATGTCGGGCAGCGGCAGTATGCCGTTCGTACTGGTGGAAGAAGCGCAATTACAAGATATTACGCCTTCCAAAAAATTTATCGGTCATGTAGAAGCCATCAACGAGGTCAACATCCAACCCCAAGTCAGCGGATATTTGGAAAAAGTGCTGTTTAACGAAGGCTCCGCAGTTAACAAAGGCGACATTTTGTTTGTTATCGAACAGCAAAAATACATTGCGACCGTAGACTTGCGCAAAGCGGAACTCGACAAAGCCAAAGCGAGCTTTACCCAACTGGAAAAAGAATACAAACGGCAAAAGTCCCTCAACCAACAAAAATTCGCATCCGAATCCAAACTGGACGAAGCCTATTCCAATATGTTGCAGGCTCAGGCCTCCGTCAAACAGGCGGAAGCCAACTACGAATTGGCAAAAATAGATCTTGAACACACCGAAATTCGCTCGCCGATCAACGGCTATATCGGCAAAGCCATGATCACCGCCGGCAACTATGTCAGCACGTCGAGCGGCACGCTGGCCAACATTGTGCAAACCGATCCGGTACGCATTGTCTTTTCCGTCACCGACAAAGAAATGCCCGACTTAAAGCAGACTTACGACCAAGAAGGCAGCGAAACTTACAGCAAGATTATCCTAGCCAACAACAAGGTTATCAAAAAACCGCTGCTTTCCCGTTTTAACGACAACTCAATCAACACCGGAACCGCCACAATGTCCATTTATTCTGAGTTTGAAAACAAAGACGGCACACTGATCCCCGGCGGCTATGTCGACATTATGATCGGCTCAGGCCCCGAAAAAAATGCCGTAACCGTTTCTCAGGCAGCCTTGGCACAAGACGAACACGGCAGCTATGTTATGATTGTTAATCAAAATAACGTGGTTGAACAAAGACGTATTGTTTTGGGGAGCATTTCAAACGACAGACAGATTGTAACCTCCGGGCTGAAAGCCGGCGAAAAAGTCATCATTCAGGGACTGCAAAAAGTTGCCAACGGCAAAAAAGTGCGGATCGGAATGATAAACGAACAAACTGCGGAAGGAAAATAATTTATGTTTTCAAGGATTTTTATTGAACGACCACGGTTTGCGATGGTTATTTCGATTGTGCTGACACTTGCCGGCGCAATCGCCGTTTTTTCACTTCCAATTACTCTTTATCCGGAAATTACACCGCCAACCATCAGAGTTGCAGCCACTTATCCGGGGGCAAACGCCGAGGTTATCGCAAACACGGTGGGCATTCCGTTGGAAGAAACCATCAATGGCGTGGAAGATATGCTTTATATGGATTCGTCCTCAGATGCCACCGGACGCTACAGCCTAACCATTACATTCAAAGTAGGCACCGACCCCGATATGGCACAGGTCAAAGTGCAAAATCGTGTTTCTCAGGCATTGAGCAAACTGCCGTCGGAAGTCCAGCAACAAGGGATTACCGTCAGCCGGCGTTCTTCCGATCAGCTGGGTTTTCTGACCGCTCGTTCCCCTAAAGGCACTCACGACACTTTGTTCCTGAGCAACTATGTGCAAAACAACATAAAGAAAAACTTAATCAAGGTGGACGGTGTCGGAGAAATTAACGTCTATGCTCCGCCGCTGTCCATGCGCGTATGGCTGGACGCCAACAAAATAACCGCGCTCAATTTGCCCGTTTCCGCCATTAAGGCAGCAATCGGCAGCCAAAACATTCAGCCCTCTTTGGGCAAAGTCGGCTCCATGCCGGGGGATGGTTCACAACAAATGGTCTATGCCCTGCTTAGCAGCGGACGCCTCAACGATGTTGAAGAATTTAAACAAATTATCGTGCGCACCGATGAAGAAGGCGGGCTGGTACGTTTAGGAGATGTCGCCAAAATTGAGATTGGCCAAGAGGATTATAACTCGGAAGCCCGCTTTGACGGCGCGCCCTCCGTCGCCATCGCCGTCAATATGCTCTCCGGCGCCAACGCCATCAATGCCATGGCCAACCTGCGTGCGGAAATGGCGCGTTTGGAGCAATTCTATCCGGACGATGTCGAAATTTTTATTGCATACGATGCCACCGAGTACATCACGTCTTCGATTGAAGAAGTCATCTTTACTCTGATTTTGACCTTTATCTTGGTTGTTGCCGTTTGTTACCTGTTTTTGCAAGACTGGCGAGCCGTGTTGGTTCCGACACTCACCATTCCGGTATCCATCTTTGCCACTTTTGCCGTGCTGCTGGCACTGGGCTATAGCTTAAACACCCTAACCTTGTTTGGGTTGGTTCTGGCTATCGGTCTGGTGGTAGACGATGCGATCGTTGTGGTAGAACGTGTTTTGTTCCTGATGGAAAACGAAAAGCTGGCACCCAAACAAGCCACAATCAAAGCCATGGAACAAGTATCGGGAGCCATTGTCGCCACCACTTTGGTACTGTTGGCCATTTTCGTGCCGATCGGCTTTATCGGCGGCATCACCGGCAAAATCTATCAGCAGTTTGCGGTAGCCATTTCAACGGCGGTTGCTTTTTCATCGCTCAACGCGCTGACGTTGTCGCCGGCTTTGTGCGCCACCATGTTGCGACCGCTTAAACCGTTTCAGCACGGCCCGCTGTTTTGGTTCTCGCGCGCCGTTGACAAATCGCGCGACAAATACGCCGGTATCGTTGCCATTGCCAGCCGCAAGATAAGCGTGATTGCTCTCATATTCGCCCTCATTGTTGCCGGCATTGCCGCACTGCTGCATATTAGCCAAACAAGCTTCATTCCGAGCGAAGATCAGGGGGCTTTCTTTGCCAACATCCAGCTGCCGGAAGGTGCTTCCCGCGAACGTGCCGATGCTCTGGTCAAAAAAGCCGTTCCGCTGTTTATGGAAGAAAAAGGAGTCGCTCATGTTATGAACATCACCGGTCAAAGCATCATCGGCGGTTCAGGAGAAAATGTGGGCTTTATCATCGCCATACTGGAGCCATGGGCAAAACGTACGGACAAAGAACTGTACTCCACAAATATCCTCAACAGAATTAAAGCCAAGCTGGACGACTTCCCCGAAGCCAACATCAATATGTTTGAAATGCCCTCCATTCAGGGGTTGGGCAGCACCAACGGCATGGACTTCCGCCTGCAAGCGCTCGATTCGCCTGATCCCAAAAAGCTAGATGCCGCTTTACAGGGTTTTCTTGGCCGTCTGAACAGATCGCCTTATGTATCTTATGCCTTTTCAACATATAATGCGACCACGCCGCATATCTTTGTTGACATTGATCGCGCCAAAGCAGAATCAATGAAAGTCACAACCGGCGACATCTACGGCACTTTGGGACAATACCTCGGCTCCTCTTACATCAACAATGTAAACTTCGGAACTCAGGTTAACAAAGTGATCATTCAGGCCGACTGGCCATACCGCCAAGGTGTGAACAACATCAGCAGCCTGTATGTCCAAAACAGTCTGGGCGAAATGGTTCCTTTGGGCGGCATGGTCAACTTAAGCAAAGTTTTGGCACCCAGCACCATCAACCGCTACAATCAGTATCCGGCAGCTTCCATCAATATTGTCGGCAACCATGCTTACAGTACCGGCGAAGCCATGAACGCCATCGAACAATTAGCAAAAGTTGCTCTGCCGAAGGGTTACAGCTACGAGTGGTCGGGCATGAGCTATCAGGAAAAAGCCAACCAAGGCCAGATCGGCTATCTGATTGTGCTGGCGCTGACCTTTGCTTATCTGTTCTTGGTTGCGCAATATGAAAGCTGGAGTACGCCGATTCCGGTTCTGGCCTCGGTTTCCGTTGCCATGGTCGGCGCCCTGTTGGGGCTGTTCATTCATGGTTTGCCGCTTAGCATTTATGCCCAGTTGGGATTGATTCTGCTGGTCGGACTGGCTGCCAAGAACTCCATTCTGATCGTTGAGTTTGCCAAGGAAGAACGAGAAAAAGGCACGTCCATCAACAAAGCGGCAATGATCGGTCTGAAAGAACGCTTCCGCGCCGTGTTGATGACGGCTTTCACCTTCATCCTCGGCACTTTGCCGATGGTAGTCGCCACCGGTGCCGGTGCTAACAGCCGAATCGCAATCGGCGTACCGGTATTCTACGGTATGTTGGTCGGCACGATGATCGGTCTGATTATCATCCCGATGCTTTATGTTCTGTTCCAGACGCTGACAGAGATGGTCAGCGGTCAGCCCAAAGCTGAACAGAACGACAAACAGAGCTAAGAACCAACCGATAAAAAATGCCGCAATCTCAAAATTGCGGCGTTTTTTTGTTGCCTGAAACCGATTTATGTTTCAAACTAAAAACCGAACTGATTTTTATCGACAAGCAAAACCTATTTACGAGAAAGGAAAAAAGATGAACAAACTGCTTTATAGCGCATTGATCATTACGGCCCTAACCGGCTGCACGCCCAAAACAGAAATCTGCGGAACATACAACGGACTGCTGCCCGCCGCCGATGGCCCGGGGATTGATATGACACTTAAACTAAACGCTAACAATACTTTTGCCAACAAACTGGTTTATGTTGATCGCAAAGGCGGAACTTTTTACGAAAAAGGCACATACACCCTCAACGGCAACATTATTGAACTGACAACCAAAAACAACATTTCTTATTATAAAAAAGAAAAAAACCAACTTCGTATGCTCGATTACGAAAAGAAAGAAGTTACCGGAGAACTTGCCGACGACTACATCCTAAAAAAGATAAAAGACTGTGCGGCAACAGATGAAAAGCAAAAATAAACATCAGACTTTTGCAAGCGCCGACTTTTCATCAAGACAAGCACATATTGACCAACCCCCTTATCGGGAATAACACGAACTGCCGCAGGTGCTATATCAACATCAGCGGCAGCCCGTTTTTGATGCGTGTACCTTTCCCCTTCCATAATCTTCCGCCCTCTTTCCCCGATTTTCCCTTTTCCCTCCTCGACAACAGAGCCAGCTCTTCACAAGTCCCGCTCCATTCCCTTCTCGTGCTCATTTTCCCCTTTCCCAATCTTCCGCCCTCTTTCCCCGATTTTCCCTTTTCCCTCCTCGACAACAGAGCCA
>JAHHRI010000010.1 GCA_020025875.1 Alphaproteobacteria bacterium
GATTTTTCCTTTTGAGTATAAAGTCAATCTGTGAGAAATGCAAAAAAAATATGAAAAATTTTGAAAAAAAAGCTTGCAAATTTTTTTGCGTATGGTATTAAATATCTCGCATCAGATGATGCGGGCGTAGCTCAGGGGTAGAGCGCAACCTTGCCAAGGTTGATGTCGAGGGTTCGAATCCCTTCACCCGCTCCAATTCTTAAAGCAAAAACAATAGCTTGCAAAAGAGTTTTTCAAGAGGTTTGTATAAAACCTCTTTTTTTTGTACCCTGAAAACCCTCGGCTAGGCCGGTGGTTTCTTTTTTTGTTCTAAATTAACAGGAGGATTTCTGTTTGTTTTTCAATGTGTTGTTATTGAAAAGCTCAAGACGCACGTTTTTTTTGCTTTGCATTTGCGCCAAAATCAGTTTTTGAAGATTGTGCGGAATATGGAGAAAAGCACCGTTTCGGAGTCGCTTTAAGATGTAAAGATTGGCAAAATGACCTCATGTCGGCTCATTTAATGGGGTGGCAAAAATGGCCGACAGCCGAGGATTGAGCAAAAACAATGCGACAGCGCATTGTTTTTTAAGTAGGTGTCGTGTTCTTTGGTGTGGGGACGGCGGGCTCCTCACTCGGCTTATGTTTGGCAATTTCCCTGCTGTTTGTCGTCAATAATGTGGCCGGTTTGAATCTTTAAAAGGTAGGACAACCGTTTTTTTATAACTTGCATTGTTTTTTATCCGCAAGGCTATCGGCATCTTTTTTGGTGCTTCACAATTTGGGATAAATAGCATTTCCGGCAATCTTACTGAAGGGAGGGTGTTGGGGCTTTGCCAGCGGCGGTTCTTTGCCGGCACACATATGTGAAGTGCCAACACATTTTGTTTGAACAAGAAGGGGGTGATTTGCCGGCGGATATTATTGAGCTTTGATGTACCATGTGCCGCGAGCCGAACCGTGGCGGACGAGGTATCCTCCGCGAACAAGTGAGGCAAGATGTTTTTTGACGGTATTGATATTTGCGCCGCTGCCTTCAGTTGCCGATTTTAGTGTCACACGTCCTTTTTCTTCTGCCAGTTCCAATATTTGTGCCGACAGTTCCGGCAGTTTGCCATAGCTGATGCCGACAGATTCCGTTCGTTCTTTTATTTGTTTTTGTTGGCGTTGAATGGTGTGCAGAAAAAACAGCAGCCATTCGTCATATTGCGGCATTGCTGTTGTCAAGCTGTCTTGCACCTGTCGCAGGCAACGGTAGTATTCGTCCTTATTGTCTTCGATTGCGGCTTCAAACGAAGACAGGCGCAAGTGGGTGTAGCCGGCTTTGAGAAGCAGCAAAAGAACTAAGGCGCGCACCAAACGGCTGTTGCCGTCTTGAAAGGGGTGGATCACAAGAAAATGAACCATAAACAGGGCAATAACCGGTAACGGGTGGCATTTTTTGCTTTCCAGACAGTTGCGAGTCCATTCAAGCAGGCGGTGCATCAACTGCGGCGTTTCAAAAGGGCTGGCGGTTTCCAAAAAAATGTCGATCGGCCGTCCGTCTATGGTTTTGGAATAGATGGGGTTTAAGCGTTGTTTGTATTCGCCTTTTTCTTTTTCGTCGATCAGAGAATCGGCCATCAGCAGTTTATGCAGCTTTTTGACAGAAGTTTCAAAGAAAATTATTTCTTCATAATGATTGACAATTTGCTCCAATAGTTGACGGTAATTGTGCTTTTCTTGTGTGTCGGCAATGCTTTCGTTTATGGCGCGTTGCCATAGGCGTTTGGCAAGTGCGGCATTGATATTGTCGCGGCCTTGCCAATATCCGCAAAACTTATCGATGGAGGCAATGGCGCAAAGTGCCGGCTGGCTGATGGGCAAATCTTCGATATTGATCATTTTGGTTTCCGCTGATATCCGATAATATAAAATATTATCCGTTATTATCCGATTTGGCAAGTGTTATTTGGGCATTTGCGTCAGCCGTTCTTCCCATTCTTGTTCTCTAAAACCGATGAGAACAAAATTTTTGCCAATCAACAGCGGGCGTTTAACCAACATACCGTCTGATGCCAAAATAGCGTATAGCTCATCTTCGCTGAGATTGGCCCATTTGTCTTTTAAGCCGAGCGCTTTGTATTTGAGGCCGCTGGTGTTGAAAAAGCTTTTCAGCGGTTTGTCGCTTTGTGCGTTCCATGCTTTGAGTTCATCTGCGTTCGGGCGGTTTTCGACAATGTGGCGAGATTTGAAACATATCCCGTTTTTTTCCAGCCAATTACGGGCTTTTTGACAAGTGGAACATTTGGGATATTCCAGAAACAGAAGTTCATTCATATCATCCTCTTTGGGGTTGGTTGGATATTGATTTTAATATTAGCTTTTTCTTTTTTGTTCGGCAATCTTTAAAAGAAAAGAAGCTCTGTTTTTCAACAGAGCTCCGTTTTCAGATGATGTCAACGACCCTTTTGTTTGTTCCCTGATTTTCGTTCAGGAAGCGGTTTAGGGTATCCTGATCGAATCTGTATGAGTAAAAACCATCCCTGTCCGGGTGGCTGCTCATATAGTAATCGTTCAGACTAGAGGAATTGTAGAAGCCTGCAGGCTCCAGTTGAAGGATGTCATCTACGGTTAGATAACCGCAAAAAATGGCGCCTTCAATCCAGCGGCGTTTCAAAAGACCATCTGCCTTTTTGCCCGCCGATCGGTAAAATTCCGTCATTTTACGCGCAGATTCCCGTGGGGATTCGTTGTCGTTCAAAGCTTGTAAAAAAGCGCAAGGACGACCGCTTCCTTTCTTGTCGGCAAAATTGCCGCCGCCGATGTTGTAGATAAACAGGCAAGTGGCCAGCATTTCTTCTTCGGAAAGCTCCCTTTCGACATATTTGTCTATAATAGGGAATACATAGCTGCGCAGATGGTGTCTGACACAAGTTTGCGCTTCTTCTTTAGAAATGCTCTCGTTGGAGGCAACCCGTCGACCGTTTGTATAGCCGGTTGTTCCGTATCCGATTGTCCATCTCGCTCCGCAGAAATACGAGTTTGGAAAATAGTTTTCCAAATAGGCGATACAGGCAATCAATTTGTCTTCCAGACTTTGATAGACCATGCCGTTCAAACGGACGGTTTGCGAACGGTCAAAAGTGTTTTTCGGCATTTTGATCACGGTGTTGTCATTGTTGCTTATAATGGCTTTTTTTATCGTGATTTTTTCCGCTGTTTCGACCGGTTCGGGCAAAGCGCAGTCATATGCCAAGGTTGCTTCCGTTGTTGTTTGAACGGTGTTTGCGTTAACAACGGCAACATCTGCGGTAACGGTTGTCATTGTGGCCGGCTTGTGTTCGTCGGCAGATGCCGATTTGAAAAAAACGAGTATGTCATCTTGACAGATACATACCAAAACGGTCAGCATACCGAGTGCGTAAAGTAAATATGATTTCATCTATACAATTTTCTAAAATAATTAACAATATTATGATAAACGCCATTATTTTATATCTTTTGCAGAATTTTGTCAACAAACAGCTTTTAGAGTTTCTTAATTTATTAATGCTAAACAGGATATTAGTTTTAATTTTAAAAGGATTGACTGAAATGAAAAAAATTGGGTTGCTCGCAGCGGTACTGTGCCTGTTTTCGTCCAATGCCGATGCATTTTTACTTTCTCCGTACATAGGAGCCGACTATAACTATTCTTCGCTCAACATGGGGCGCGCAAACGAAGAACTCTATGCCGACAATTTCAATTCTTTGGGAGTGACCGCCGGCGTTAAGCTGTTGAGTTTTCTGTCTGTGGAGGGTTTTTATCAGCAGTCGGAAAACAAAGACAATACGGTGCGGAACCATTTTGTCGAAGGTGATCAATTTTCCTCTAAGCTCAAGCTGAAGTCCTACGGCGTTGATCTGGTGAGTGATGTCATCAATCTGGGGATTGTGGAGGTTTTATCTTCCGTCGGCTATGCTTATTATGATGCCGATGTCGTCAATACGCTCCGAGTTAACGGGGCGGCAAACGCTCGCAAGTCTTTTAGCGAAGAAGGAAACGGGCTGCGCTTGGGAATCGGGGGACAGATTAACCCGCTGCCGTCGCTGGGCATTCGCGCCATGTTTCGTTATACGGTAACCGATTTGGATACCGTCAAGAATATGAAAGAAGTTACCGTCGGCATACGCTACTATTTTTAGCTGCACCTTTTCGGACACAGACCCTCAAATATAATTTGGGGGTCTTTAAATTTCTATAGTTTTGTAAAAATTTTTGTTTTTTTAATGCATTATTCAAAATAATGATTTAATTAAAATAAGTCTTTATTTATTAAATCATATAAGCTATTGTTCAACCTTGGGTTGAGTTAGTGAGGGTGTTATGATTACTAAAAAGTCACTACAGAATTTGAACGGACTTTTAATGTTATCGGCGATAGCCAAATACCAGAGCAAACGAAAAGTGGCGGAAGTCACCAATAGCTCCATTGATACGGTTAACAAATATATTTCTAATCTGGAGCAGGTTTTGGGGGTGCAATTGGTTGTCAACAGCGCAAAGGGAACATATTTGACCAGACGCGCGGCATCTATCGTAGAGCAGGTTGAAAACTTGCAAACATTGCTTGATAAAATTTACAGTCCGCTTGACTATGACAGCAGATACAAGGGCAGCGTGTGCGTTTGTTTGCCGTTGATGGTAAGTACGGCGTTGTTTCCCTGCGGCGTTACCAGTCTTTGCGAGGCATATCCCGACATTCGCGTCATTTCGCTGACAACGCTCGGTTCGCCAAATTACCGAGAAATGGGAATTGACTTTGGCATTGTGACAAAACTGCCGGAGTCTGTTAAAGATTTTTCGCTTTTGTATAAGAAAAATATTGAATGCCGCTTTTTTGCGGTGGCAGACTATCTGGACAAATACGGAATGCCGAAGAACTTGAACGATTTGTTGGAAAATCATCGAATTGTTGACGGTTTACAAAACGAAAACTATGTTCCGGGGTGGAAAAAACTGATGCTTAGAGCCAAAAACATCAGTTTTTCTTCAAATTCCACTTTTGCCGTGGTGGAGGCTATCCGCCATGGAGCGGGAATCGGGCTGATGCCGCGGCTGTTTCAGGGAGCGGGGCTGGTTTGTCTGGATCAGCTGGACGGCGGCTTGCAGATGCCGGTTTATCTGATTGTCAATAATTGCACCAAGGATATTCCGCGGGTTAAAATCGTTACCGAATATTATAAGGCGGCACTTGACCGTATTTGAGCCGTTAACGGTTCCGCAATACGTTCAAGCAAGCCACGGGTTTTGGAGATGACAATGCCGTAGTTGGTGATGGCTATTTTGCGACGCTCGCACTCTTTGATCCGACGGATCATTTCTGTGCGGTTGAGCATACAGGCGCCACAATGGACAACCAGAGCGTATTGCTCCAAATTTTCGGGAAAATCGCTGCCCGAACAAAAGTCAAACTCTAGATTAAGGCCGGTGTATTGTTTGAGCCATGCGGGTATTTTTATTCTGCCGATGTCGTCACATTGAATGTGGTGCGAACAGGCTTCGGCAATCAAGATTCGGTCGTGGTCTTTCAGGGTGTCTATTTTTTCCGCGCCACGGAGAAAGGTGCCGATGTTGCCTTTGTATCGGGCAAACAGGGCAGAAAAAGTGGTCAGTTTAATTTCGGGCGGAACATCGGCGGCGGCTTTCATCACCACTTGCGAATCGGTAATGACCAATGACGGCGCTTTTTTCAGACCGGCTAATGTTTCTTTCAGCTCATTTTCTTTGGTTACAATGGCAACCGCGTTGCGATCAAGGATTTCCCGCAAGATTTGCACTTGCGGCAAAATCAGCCGTCCTTTGGGAGCAGAAAGATCTATCGGCACAACCAACAACACGGTGCTTCCGGCACCGATCAGATCGCCTGCCAACAGCGGATCTTCTTTGAACTCTGCCGGCATTAAGCGAATCATTTCTGCTTTCAGGTCGTCGGTGCCTTGTCCGGTGGCGGCAGAAATTTCCACATAAGGTAAACCTTTTTCCGTGCAGTAGGTGCGATCTTGAGGACTGATGGGTTTTAGGTCGCATTTGTTAAACGCCATAACAAAGGGAATGTCCGTTCGTTGCATTTCCGCAATCATTTCCTTTTCTTTTTCTCCCAGTCCCTGTTCGGAAACGGTAATAACCGCCAAGTCTGTTTTGAAGAGAATTTTGCGTGTTGCGCCAATCCTTAGCTTGCCGAGGTCGCCTTCGTCATCCAGTCCGGCTGTGTCGTAAAAGGTAACGGGGCCAAGCGGCAAAAGCTCATAAGCTTTGGCAATGGCGTCGGTTGTGGTCCCCGGTCGGGGAGAAACGATGGATACTTCTTGTCCGGTGAGGGCATTAATCAGAGAAGATTTGCCGGCATTGCGACGGCCGATGATGGTGATAACGGCCCGCAAGGCACGGGGAGCGGTGTTTTCGTTCATGTCCGATGTCCTGAAAAAGATAATGATCCGATCTGTCGTCGTGCGGCATTTCGCATTCCGTACAATAGCAAAAAAACGATAAACTGGCAACGTTTAATTAAAAATCTTGCAAGGAATATGAAAATAATTCTTGCAATCAATCGCATTTGCTTTTAATAAAGAAATGTTTTGTGGATGAGTGGCAGAGAGGCTGAATGCGCGCGACTCGAAATCGTGTATACGGGGTGACTCGTATCGGGGGTTCAAATCCCTCCTCATCCGCCATTTTATTTGGAAAGACACCCGATTGCGGTGTCTTTTTTCGTATGCGGGGAAAGTGCCCGCGCTGGTTTGTAATATTTTATAATTTTTGTTGATTTGCCAATTACGGGTCGCTGTTTCATACTCGGAAGCCGATAATGTAAGGAGTTAGATTATGAAACATGGAAAAAATTTTATCATAGGGGAATATGTGATTATCAAAAAACCGGAACTGGTCGAGGTAGGTGACAATGTGCGGATTGCCGACTTTTGCCGTATTTCGTCTGCTTGTAAAATCGGTTCCGACTGTGAAATTGCTCCGGGTACCTACATAGCCGGCGGTGATGGCAAATATACTTTTGAAATGGATAGTTATTCCAGTTTGGCAGCCGGTGTCAAAATATGGTTGTCAAGTAATGATTATGTCAACGAGCTGATCACTCATTCCGTACCCTATGTTAAAGAGATTCAAGGCAATGTGCGCTTGGGAAAATATACCGGCGTCGGAACCAATTCCGTAATTATGCCCGATAACGATATTCCCGAAGGCGTGGCCATCGGCGCACTGAGTTTTGTGCCCTCGGGTTATCAGTTTGTACCATGGACGGTTTATGCCGGACAACCTATCCGTCCGGTCAAAAAACGCAATCGTGCCAATATTATGCGCACATTGATGAAAATCGGCAGTCTTGAAACTTCCGAAGATATAAATGAGGAGGAAAGATTATGTGCGGAATAGTGGGATATGTCGGTGTCGGTGATGTTGGCAATATTTTGCTTTCGGGGTTGAAAAATCTGGAATATCGCGGGTACGATTCGGCGGGAATTGCTTTGCACAACAATGACCGAATCGATATTTTTAAAGCTGCGGGCAAGCTTGAAAATTTGTATGAGCTGGTCAGCGATCAGCAAGACAAACTTGCGGCGACAAGCGGTATCGGTCATATTCGCTGGGCAACACACGGAAAGGCAACGACAAAGAACGCACACCCTCATCTGTCAAACAACGGGCAGTTGGCGCTGGTGCATAACGGTATTATCGAAAATTATAAGTCTTTGCGCGAAGAATTGGAGCGGGAAGGGTACGTTTTTTTATCCGAGACCGATACCGAAGTTGCGGCGCATCTGTTTGAACGTGAATATAAAAAGTGGGGAACATTGGAAGCGGCGGTTTCTTCCGGCGTTAAGTATTTGAAAGGGGCTTTTGCTTTTTGTGTGATACATCAAAACGAGCCGGAAAAAATTGTTGCCGTTCGGCAAAATGTGCCGCTGATTGTCGGTTTGGGAGAGGGCGAAAATTTTGTTGCAAGCGATATTCCTGCCATTGTCGGCAAAGTGAGGAAAATTGTTTATCTCAATGACGGAGAAATGGCCACCGTCAGCAGAAATGCCGTGAGCGTATATGACTTTAACGGGCGGAAAGTTGACTATCGGACAGAATATGTCGATATGAGTCCGGATGTGATCAGCAAGCGCGGCTATCCGCATTTTATGCTCAAAGAGATTCACGAACAACAGGATATTGTCCGTCATCTGTTACAGGACGCCTATGCCGACGGGCAAAAAATTCCGGTGCTGCAAAAAGTTCATATTGAGGAAGCGGCCAAAGCGGAAAAAATAGAAATTATTGCTTGCGGAACGTCCTTGCACGCCGCTGCCGTCGCCGGTTTTGTTTTTGAAGAATGGCTGAAGATTCCGGTTTCCGTCATTGCCGCCAGTGAATATATTTATCGATGCTGTTTGACTGATGAAAAAACCTTAACCATCGGCATTTCGCAGTCGGGAGAAACGGCAGATACCATTACCGCCGTCAAACGGGCGAAAGAGCACGGCGCTCATATTCTGGTTTTGACAAACAGAGAAGATTCGAGCATTGTCCGTTATGCCGACAGCCGGTTGCCGCTGAAAGCAGGAATCGAAGTCAGCGTGGCAGCCACCAAATCCTACACCGCCCAACTGACTTGTCTGTATCTGCTGGGGTTGGCGCTTGCGGCGGAGCGGAGAAGTTTGTCGTTAGATGAACTCGGTCAGCTGCACGATGAATTGCGGCAACTGCCGACCAAAATGGAAAAGGTGTTAAACGAGGCGGAAAATGTTAAAGCCGCCGCGGAAAAATTGAAAAACTACCATCAGATGATTTACATTGCCAGAGGCATCAATCTGCCGACAGCGATGGAGGGCGCGTTGAAGCTGAAAGAAATCAGTTATGTCAATGCCAACGGCTATGCCGCCGGCGAATTGAAACACGGACCGATTGCGCTGCTTGACGAAAATATGCCGGTTATGGCGGTGTTGACGCCCGGCAACCGAGTTTATGATAAGATGATTTCCAACTGTGAGGAAGCAAGGGCAAGACATTCGTTGTTAGTCGGAGTGAGCTTTGATGAAGATAAAACGGCAGAACGGCTTTTTGACCTGTTGCTGACGGTGCCGCCTGTCACAGAAGTTTTTTCGCCGTTGCTTTTGGCTCTGCCCCTGCAGTTGCTGGCTTATCATATTGCCGATTTGCTCGGACGAGAGGTTGACCGACCGCGCAATTTAGCCAAGTCGGTTACGGTTGAATAAACTTATCCGTCAATTCATCTTCGCTATCATCTGTAAGTTCGGACAGAATCTGTCGTGTTTTGGCGATGCCTGTGCGGGTTTCTGCCGCAGGTTGCGCGCGTCGTGCCGTTTCAAAAATGTAAAGCGCGTCGTGGTAACAGGCCAATGCTTCTTCCAAGGCTTCGCGGTTGGCGGAAATTTTGCCTTCCATGTAGTGCGTTTCGGCAATTTTTTGTTGGATTCGCGCCCAGAAAAGCGGCTGCCGGTTTTCGGTAACAATTTTTTGTTGGTTGCGGTAGGCGGCAACCGCCAATCGGCAGATGTCCGGACTTTGCGTGCGATGTCCGAGATTGTGCAGCAGGTAGCCGAGGCTGCCTTCTATATGCCCCCAAAAAGCGGGAAATTGCCCTTGGGTAAAAATCCGCTCACATTCTCGTAGTTGAGAAACAGAATCGCGCAGTGCCTGCAAGTCTTCGGTCTGTTTCCAGTAGTTGTAGTAAAGCCCCGAAAGTTTGTAGCAGATGTGCCCGTAGTCGTAGGGATAGCTGTATTTGCCAAAATATTTTTGTGCCTGACGATAGCGGGAGATGGCGGCACGAAAATATAGACTCGGACGCTTGTCCATGTAAACGGAAGCGTAGTCGTTTAACTGGCCGATATGCAGATAAATGCAGCCGAGATGCGTCGGTTCTAAAATTTGCTTTTGATATTTGAGTGCCGTTTCAAACAAGTTGTTGATGATTTTGAAGTCTTGTTCGTTCTTGCTCTCGGCAGCTGCCGTCATGTAAATCAGCCCCAGTTGATTCATGATGTAGGGCATATATTCGAGCCCCAGAGATTTTGCGGAATCTATTTTTGAAATGCGGGCGATGATTTTTTTCAGCAAGTATTTTTTGTAAACTTTGAATTCTTTTTCCTGCCGGCCGGTTGCACTGATGATTGTGCCGGTTAAAAGATCGAGCAACGGCTGCGGAAATTCTTTATCGGTAAGCGTGTCGGCAGGCAGGTACATACTGTCCAACAAGCAGACAAACGAGCCGTTTTCTTTTTCGTATTGCCGCGGGGTTTGAAAATTGAGACGCAACCTGTCCGCCGAGCGGTATCCCCACACCAAAACGTCGGCGCCGCTTTTTTCCAGCAGGTTTTGCCCGTGATCAATCAGATCAAAAAAGTTGCGGCTTTCAAAATTGAGAAAAGAAAGATCAAAATCGGCTTTCAGGTTGACGGTTTCCAGCCCTTCCGCGTTTTGCAGCAATTCCGTCAGCCGTTGTCCGCTATTGCCGTCAATGCGGTCGTAAAAGTCAACGACGGCAATTCTAAATTTGATTTCTGCCGGAATATGTTCGACTGCCGTTGCCGGTCGAGACGGAGACAGAAGATGTTGCAGCAGACGGCGAAACATTAAATATCATTGTCCTTTTTGATGTAACTTTTAAATTCGTTGACCCGATCCTGAAGTTCTTCCAACACTTGCGCGTTGATATTGCGCAAAGACTGCGGTTGTGCCGGAATGTTGCGGAAACGGTAGTCGAGCCAAAGGGTGACCATCACAGATACCAGCAAGAGGGACCACGGTGTCGGGGAATAGGCCTGAAAACAGCCAAAAAGCAGCATAAGCATTTGTATGCGAAAAGTAAAAGAGGCCGCTTGCGCCGGTTCCATGCCGTCTGCCGTTGCCTGACGAAAACCGCTGTTGGCGGAAAGATCTTTGTAGCGAGGAAAAAAAGTCAGCTTCAGTGCCAGCGACCAGCAGAAATCGATAAGAAAGAACAGGGAAAAAATGAGGCAGCAGGAAGCCGCGCCTTCGCCTGATGCCGGTGCAATCAGGGAAAATAGCAGAAAACCGAAAGCGGCGGCGTCAGCCGAAGAAATTTTGATCCGTGACGGGTGCCAAGAAAAAACAGTTAAGGCAAGAAACGCAGCGGCAAACATCCAGCCGTAAATGCCCAGCAAAAGAGGCAGAGCGTTGATCGCGCCCAATATGCCGATACCAAGCGAGATATTGAGCGACTGGAGGGATAAAATCCCGTCACCGCTGTTAACGTAAGGGTACAGAACGGCAAAAAACAACCATGCCGCGGCTAAAATCAGGCGGTTGACAAGAGGAGAAAGGGACGGAATGACAAGAACCGCCTCTGCCGGCATGGAGATGATTGCCAAAACAACGGCAGAAACCAGCAGCGGCCAAAACCAGCGATGCAGGGCAGTAAAATAGCCGGAGGCGAAAATTGCAAAAGCCCCGAAAAACGGTATTATAATTTGCAGAAAACCGAAAGAACCGATAAAATCGTCAGCGTTATAGAGAAAAAAACGGCTGCCGAGTGTCAGCGGCAACAAAATCAGAAAGATCGGCAAAAAAGCGGAATTGCTCATGCCGCTGCGGTTGAAGATGGATCGACGGGATATCATGCCGTAGATGGTGGCAGGAATGATAAAGCTTAGGAAAGCCAGCCCAAAAACGATAAAAAAGGTTATGTTCATTTCGGTGCTCCTCATAGGTTGAATGATTTGTTTATAATATGGATTGCTGATTTCTTCAACAGTTATGTCGGTTGCTTTTGCAGTCGGGCGGCAAAAAAGCCGTCGATGCCGTCGAGCATATCGGGCAGACAGCGTATAAACCCTTCGGGCGTGATTAGTCGATTAAGACCGAGGTGGCGGAAGATGTTGATTTCTTCTTCGGCGATGGGCAAAATGCCAAATTCGGGATGCTCTGCCACAAAACAAGCTATTTGCTTTTCTCCTTCTTCTTGGCTCATTGAGCAGACGGCATACATCAGGATTCCGCCGGAAACCACGGCTCGCGAAGCGGCAGACAAGAGCTTTTTTTGCAGTTCGGCACTACGCCGGACATCGGCAACGGTGCGGGTGTGGACAATTTCCGGATGGCGGCGGAGAGTGCCGTTTGCCGAACAAGGCGCATCAAGCAGCACAATGTCGTATGGCGGGCAGTCGCGCAGATAATCGAGAGCATCGGCAGCAATGATGTCTTGCGCTTTCATTTGCAATCGGGATAGATTTTCTTCCATCGTTTGCAGCCGCGAAGGAGAAATGTCCAGCGCGGAAACGCAAGCTTTTTTGGCAATCAGTTGGGCTGTTTTACCGCCCGGAGCGGCACAAATATCCAGAACCTTTTTGTGTTTGACGTCACCAAGCGCCAATACCGGCAGCGAAGCGGAAAAATCTTGCACCCACCAACGGCCCTCCTTAAAACCGAACAGCTCGGTAACGCTGCCGGCGTGATCAAGACGAACGCTGCCGTTTCCCATCAGGCGACCACCGAGTTTTTCGCTCCAATATTCGGGGTTTTCGCGAATGGTCAGATCAAGCTCCGGCTCTTTGACGGCAGCCTGTTCAATGGCGGCAATCTGCCGTTTGCTATAGCTACGTCGTAACATCTCGTGAAAAGCGGGCGGAAAAAACGGCAGCGGCGGACGGTTGCCGATTTGTTCTCGATCTCGGCAAATTTTGCGCAGTATGGCGTTGACGAAGCCGCCGGCATATTTGCCGCCTTTTTTCTTTGCCAACTCCACATAGCTGTTGACGGTGGCATAGTCCGGCGTGCGAAAATACAAAATTTCGACCGCTCCCAAAATAATTGCGGCATGAGGAGCATCTGGCCGTGCGGGAATTTTTTTAGCGGCATAATCGCGAATCACGCTTTTAATAAACTCTTGCCGACGCAGAGCCGTCATCACCAGCCGTTTGACAAAGGCCGTTTCCTGCGGGGGGAGATTTTTCAGATCGTCGGTGCTGCCGGCATAAGCCGAATCGAGAGATTTCATATAAATGTCGAAAGCCGTATTGCGAATATCCACGTTATTTTTCCTTTATTGAAAGAAGATTGTCCGGTGATAAACAGTGTATGTAATTGTAAGGCTAAATACAAGTGAGAAAATAATTTAACCCTATTGTATTTTTATGAAATATATTATAGCCTTATGCGCAAAAGTAAGAAATGAAACTAATTTAGATACGGAGAGAAAAGTTGAAAGATGACTGCAGCGCCCGTCATAACGGCAAGCCTTTTGCCGAATGGAAAAAAGAATGGGACATGGAAGAACGATACAATTTCCATACGATTGAAAGCAAATGGCAGAAAATCTGGGACGAGGAAAAGATCTACAAAGTAGAGATCGACAAGAACAGAGAAAAGTTTTATGTGCTGGTGGAGTTCCCTTATCCGTCGGGAGCCGGTTTGCATGTCGGTCACCCGCGCTCATACACCGCGCTTGACGTCGTTGCGCGCAAAAAACGGATGCAGGGTTTTAACGTGCTCTATCCGATGGGGTTTGATGCTTTTGGGCTGCCTGCCGAAAACTATGCCATCAAAACGGGCGTGCATCCGGCTGTTTCGACCAAAGCCAATATCGAAAACTTTACCCGTCAGCTGAAATCAATCGGTTTTAGTTTTGACTGGGATCGCTGCGTTACCACCTGTGATCCGGAATATTACAAATGGACGCAGTGGATGTTTATCAAGTTTTTTGAAAAAGGTTTGGCTTATAAAGATAAAATTGCCATCAACTGGTGTCCGTCCTGCAAAGTCGGTCTGGCTAACGAGGAAGTGGTAAACGGTTGTTGCGAGCGTTGTGGCGCCGAAGTGGTGCGCAAAAGCAAAGAACAATGGATGATAGCCATTACCAAATATGCCGACCGCCTGATTGAAGATCTGAACGGTCTCGATTTTATCGATCGGATCAAATCGCAGCAGATTAACTGGATCGGACGTTCGGAAGGTGCCGAATTGAACTTCGAACTGACCGATCGGACAGGGAACTTGCCGGCAGGCAAAAAGCTGACGGTTTTTACCACCCGACCGGATACGGCTTTCGGTGTTACTTATATGGTTATGGCTCCGGAACACAAATATGTGGCAGAGTTGGCAGATGTGTTTGAAAATAAAGACGAAATCAGGGCTTATGTCGAGGCAACGGCAAAAAAATCGGAATTGCAGCGAACCATGGGCGACGGCAAAACCGGCGTCGAACTCAAGGGAATTAAGGCAAGAAACCCATATAACGGCGAGTTGATTCCGGTTTTTATTTCCGACTATGTCCTTACCGGTTACGGTACGGGGGCAATTATGGCTGTGCCGGCTCATGACCAGCGCGACTATGATTTTGCCAAAGCTTTCGGGCTGCCGATTACACAAGTGTTGGAAGGCGGCGACATTGCCGAGAAAGCATGGGAAGAGGACGGAGCTCACATCAATTCCGGTTTCTTAAACGGCATGAACAAAGAGGACGGTATGCGGGCAGCAATCGATTATGCCGTCAAAAATGGTTTCGGCTGTGCTAAAGTAAACTTTAAGCTGCGAGATTGGGTCTTTTCTCGTCAGCGTTACTGGGGTGAGCCTATCCCTATGGTTTATTGTGAACATTGCGGTTGGCAGCCGATTCCCGAATCGGAACTGCCGCTTGAGCTGCCTCCGGTTCCCGATTATCACCCGAACGATGAGGGCGAATCGCCTTTGTCCAAAGCTTTGGATTGGGTTCAGACCCGTTGTCCGAAATGTGGCGGCAAAGCGCGGCGCGAAACCGACGTTATGCCGAATTGGGCGGGATCTTCGTGGTATTTTCTACGCTATTGCGATCCGCACAATGATAAGGAATTTGCTTCCCGAGAGGCCTTGGACTATTGGATGAATGTCGACTGGTATAACGGCGGCATGGAACATACCACGTTGCACCTTTTGTATTCTCGTTTTTGGCACAAGTTCCTCTATGATTTAGGGTTGGTGCCAATGGCGGAACCTTACGGAAAACGCACCGCCCACGGTATGATATTAGCATCAAACGGCGAGAAAATGTCCAAGTCGCGCGGCAATGTGATTAATCCCGACGATATTGTCAATGCCTATGGCGCGGATGCTTTTCGTATGTATGAAATGTTTATCGGACCGTTTGATCAGGTGGCAATGTGGTCAGATGAAAGTTTGATGGGTGTCTATCGCTTCCTCGGCAAAATTTACGGCCTGATGAAAAAAACAATGCCGATAGAGGCGTCGGCGGCAGATCTCCGAGTGATGCACAAATGTATTCTGGAAGTTAGCGAACGGATTGATCAGATGCGTTTTAATACGGCGGTTTCTTCGTTAATGACCTATGTTAATCATATGTCGGCTTTGGAGAAGATCCCGAACGAATTGTATCTGACACTTCTAAAGCTGATAGCGCCGTTTGCGCCACACTTGGCAGAGGAAATGTGGGCGCGGATGGGGCAAGACGGCTTGATTGTGGCGGAAAGTTGGCCGCAGGGAGATCCCAAATTGGCGGAAGAAACAACGGTGACCATGGCCGTGCAAATCTGCGGCAAAATGCGCGGCACCATTGAAGTGGAAAAGAATGCGCCGCAAGCCGAGGTTGAAGCCAAAGCTTTGGCGCTGGAGAATGTTCAACGTCAGTTGGAAGGGCGCGAAGTGAGGAAGATTATCGTTGTTCCCAACCGCATTGTTAATATTGTGGCTTAAACCATAAAAGAGGCGTGTCGTTTCGCCTCTTTTGCAACGAAAGGACAAAAATTTGCTGTTTCGGAAAAAATATGCGCTTTTGCTGGTTCTGGCTTTGTGCGGCTGCGGATTTGAACCGCTTTATGTGGAAAAGAAGCATAATAATATGTGGTACTACGGCGGAGCTTTCGACGCTTCGATCAGTCAGGAGATGTCGCAGGTCGGCATTGAGCCGATTTCTCAGCGATTTGGGCAAATGATGCGCAATGAGCTGATTGACTTGTTGACGCCGAAGGGCGCACCGAAAACACCGAAATATCGTTTGTTTGTCAATTTGGCAGAAAAACAGATTTCTGATCAGGCTTTGCGTTCGGATATTACGGCAACGCGCAAAATGGTTCGTTACCGAGTGGACTATTATATGACGGAAGGCACCAAACAGGTGCTAAGAGGCGATAGTATTGCCTATGAGAGCTACGATATTTTAGCCAATCCATATTCAACGACCATGGCACAGAAGAAAGGCGATCAAGACGTTGCCAAAATTATTGCCAATGATATTGCTTTGCGACTCGGCGCCTATTTTCACAGTGTGCTCACCAATCGGGGAAATCTGAATGATTTTTAAGTCGGTGCAGCTTGACGGCTTTGTCAAAAAGCCGGATGAACAGATCAGAGCGGTGCTGGTTTACGGCAACAATGACGGTTTGCGTCGCAACACCGTTAAGCGGTTGGCAACGTCTGTCTGTCCCGACTTGAACGATGCTTTTCGAGTGGCGGAGCTGGCAGGCGATGGCCTGATTTCGGACATTGGGCGATTATACGGCGAATTTAACGGGCAGTCGTTGATCGGCGGTCGGCGGGTGATTATTGTCAACGACGCGGGCAACGATTTGAGCAAAGCCATCCGCAAAATGTTGAACGAAAGTCCGCATACCGGCAATTTGTTGGTTTTGTCCGGAGCCACTGGTCTGAGTAAAAAATCTTCGCTGGTCAAATTGGCGGAGGAAAGCGACGATATGGCGGCCTTTGCTTGCTATGAGGACAAGAACGAAGATGTTTATTCGGTTTTAAAAAACATGGGATTGACTTTTGAGCCGGAAGCCGTGCAGCTTTTGTGCGCGCGCTTGTCCGGAGATCGGATGGTTAATCTGAACGAGCTGGAAAAATTGTCCACATATATGGGGAGTGCCAAAAACGTCACGACGGAGATTGTCGATAAAACAATCAGCGATGTTTCCGATGCCGGTTTATATGATATTTGCCATGCGGTGTTTGGTGGCGACAAAGCGAAAGCGTTGACTTTGTATGCCCGTTTTCTTAACGAAGGCAACGAACCGATAGCGGTGGTGCGGGCGTTGATGTACCATTTGATGAAGCTGTTGGGCTGTCGGGCAAGAATCGAAAACGGCGAAAGTGTCGATCAGGTCATACAGCGGCAGATTCCACGGATTATTTTTTATCGAGCCGCTTACAAACAACAACTGTCTTATTGGAGCCGCGAGAAAATGCTCCGCGGGCTGGAAATTCTTTATACGGCGGAAAAGGACTGCAAAACCACCAATATGCCGGCAGCGGAAATTGTCAGTATGTTGCTGTTGCGGTTGGCGGGCGCGGCAAAACAACAGGGGTAGGATATGGTCAGCGCGAGGTTTGCCGAGTTTATCAACATTTGGCGACGCTCATTCGGCATTGAACGCAGCATTGACGAAAGAGTGTGCGAAGACGCAGAAGGCAACCCTTTGCCGTGGTATACCTATCCGGCGGCGGAATATTTAACGCAGTTCGATTATCGAAGCAAACGGATTTTTGAATATGGTTGCGGGCGTTCCGGTTTGTTTTGGGCAGAGCGTGCGGCTTTGGTTGTCGAGGTCGAAAACAATCGGGAGTGGTTTGCCAAATGGGAGCGGGAGTTCAACCGTCCGAATTTGGAAATTCGCCTACGGCCGGAAGGCGAAGAATATGAAAATGCCATTTTTGAAAACGGCGATTGTTATGATGTGATTGTCGTTGACGGCATTCGTCGCGCCGAATGCG
Organism: Alphaproteobacteria bacterium; assembly: GCA_020025875.1. GTDB lineage: Bacteria > Pseudomonadota > Alphaproteobacteria > RF32 > CAG-239 > JAFUYI01. The sequence goes on from JAHHRI010000010.1 coordinate 17,684, forward strand.
CGGCGGCAGCCGTCAAGGCGTTGTCAGCGGACGGGTTAATCATTTTGGACGACAGCGACCGCGTGCATACCAGCCGAGATTATGCGCGGGCGATTGCAGAATTTAAGGCCGCCGGCTTGCTTCAGGTCGATTTTTACGGTTTTTGCCCGATGAACTGTCACACCAAATGCACTTCGCTTTTTTTCAGCCGTCGTTTTTCTTTTGCAACGACGGCGGAGCGGCAGCCAGTTTGCGGACGTGGCAGTTTGTGGGCAATGAGCCGTCGCCGGCGGAAAGAGTTTTATAAAAAATTCGGCTAAACGGCGTTTGAAAAATCTGTACAAAAAGGCTTGCATAATAAAAAATGATGTGTTAGACTTTTAAAAGTCATCAGGGGGTTATCTGATGATGAGCACCGCGAAAGGGGCGGAGAGCTTAGGGTTTTATTATTTATACTTGAACATAAGTGTAAACAGCTTTTTAAGGGGAAGAGCTATGAAAACACATAATCTATGGATATTTGTGCTCGCTGCATTCTTTTGCGGTGCGCTTTTTTGTACTCAGGCCTCTGCCAAAGTCTGTTTTGTCGGCGATTCCGAGTGTGGATCAGGTGCAGAGTTTGGAGCTATTGAGCCACTTCCCAATCAAGAGCTTTGTGCGCAAGAAGGTTATACTGTTCTTGCCGGATTGTGTGTCAATCCCGGAGGTACTTGCCCCTACGATGCCCGATACGTCAAATGTTGCCCTATGTCATATGCATATCAGTCGTGCATTTTTCCCTTAGAACCGGTTAAAAAAGTTGTTGACGGCAAGCTGGTTGTTGATAAATGCGGCAGTTTATACAGATGTCAATGTCCTGCGGAATATGGCGTATCTTCTAATTATGCAAAAACCAACAACTGCCAGCCCGGCGGTGGCTATTGTATGGTAAACGATGGGACGACAGATCAGGTTAAATACAAAACTTGCTCCTGCGATACTTCTGTCTATACAGATGCAAAAAGATGTTCTAACAACCAGTCGGAAGAAGCTTCTTGCAGGAACGAAAAAGGTGAAGTGCGGAAAAAGTGTTATTGTGACAGAACCAGATTCCCTTATGCTGCCTGCGAATATGGCTCAAAAGGGACAATCTGTATAGACAGCAATATCAATCGAGAATACTATCAGCAGTGTAATACAGCCAGAGAAAAATGTTTGGAAGAAAATTTCGTCGCGGAAAATCTTACTCAGTGTCCTAAAGGATCTCTTGGTTGTACTTCGACCATCAGCGGCAAAAAATACTATTGTGCTTTAGGTGACGGTTGTCCTTATCCGGTTGTTCCTCAGCTTTATAAATGCCAGTTTGATAAAGGCAGATGGTGCAAGGCTAACGGCTTTACTCAAGAATCGTCGACGCCGATTACCAGAAACGAAGAGTGTATAGATGCGGCGAGCGGTTTGCAAGGCAGGGCAGAACCTTGTACGGAAAATACGGATACGCCAATCTATTATTACCGCTGCAAATTGAGCTGTAAGCAAAGAGCACTGTTTGGTAACAATAAAGGTGATTTAGTCAGAGATACAGAATTGGCAAAAAGCGGAATCGTTGCCTATTATAATACCTCAGGATCGGCTAAGCATTTGTATGTGGCGGAAGGTGGAGTTGTGCCGACAAATAATATGGAGCATTGGAGTCAAATCGGTTCGAGAATTGATTTTGCATCAATTAACGGTATTCATGCCTTGTGCGATCGCAGCGAAACCAATTATATGGAATGTTGTGAGGAAAGAGATAGCGCAACTGGGTATACAAAAAGACCAACCCTTAAGTTTGACGGCGCATATATTGATGCAGGGAATTGGTTTCTCAATGAAAATATGTCAGATATTAAGATTGAGTTAACTAGCAGTACACAGGGTAAAGAAGGTTTTGGTGAAACATTTTATGTAGATAACGCAACATGGAATAATGTAACGATTGCTCAATATGTTAGTCCTACTAGTATTAAAGATGTCGATAATGATGAAGGTAAATATCATTGGATAGGTGGTAACAGGGCAAACGTAATTGCGATAAGAGGTGGCTTTACTTTGAAATTGACAGGATTGTTGTATCTTGATATAGGTGCAGGTGTATATAGTGTAAGTGGTAAGCATTGTTCTCAAACAGCTGCTGATTTTTATAGTGGAGCATGCCCTAAGCTGTCTTATGCAAGATTTCGTTTGGACAATGGTGCCGTTGCTGAATTTCGTGGTACGACCATAATAAGTGACCGTGATACACCTTCTTCTTGGGATGGTGATGACGGGGCAATGTTGTTTTACAATGCCAAAATGGCTGACTCTTGGTCTTCAATCGGTGATATATGGAGTAATATGAACATCGGTTTAAGTAATTCGAATCTGACAATCAGTAAACTACGCATTCGTGGTTCGACTAGAGGAGACCTGAATAGAAGGTTTGGCGGAACTTCTCCAAATGGAGATTGGTTTTGGAATAATGGCGATCAACGCTTAACAAGAGCACGAGGAATACATATTACAAATGGATCTTCTGTCAAGCTGTTAAGGGCTGGGTGGATATTTAATTGGGCAAAAATTTATGTTGACAGCAATTCGTCCTTAGTCGCTTATGAGCCCATTATGTTAAATAATAGTGAAGAAGTTGTTGTTTGTCTTGACTATACAACAATTACTGTAAATGGAAGAACATTTGGTTCTAATAGTTATAGATCTGTGTTGTGGGGAGGATATGGTCATTATAGATTATTAGGACAAGATTCGACCAAAGAAGCACTAGATACTCGAGGGTTTGATAGTGGAATTTGGTACTATAAGTATGATAAAGGAAATCTTAATGGGCAATATCCTTGCTCCACAGGTGGTAAGTGTGATGGTAAGTGTAATAGTGACTACGATCCCAATTATAATGGAGGCATCTTGTGTTCAGGATGTTACAATGCATCATATTATGGTTTAGCCTACTAAAAAATTACAGCAAATTATTATTTCTTATTATTTTAGTGCGACATATTATTTGAGTCTGGTATTTACATGCCTTCTGAAAAATAAGGAATATGCTTTGCTGATTGGAAAATGATTTTTTAAACCCTTTAAATTTTTTAGAGTATGAAAACAAAATTTTTTCTGTCTGCATTGATGTTTGGCACAATGATGACGACCTTTGTCGCTTGTGACAAAGATGAGCCTTATGTAGATCCCGCAAAGGTGATCGAAAGTGAAGTGGTTGACCTCGGAACGGCCGAGGACGTTGAAGAAACCGTCAACGGAACCGCAGGAGTGTCTCTCAGTTACGAATCTTGGATTGTGGTTCATCAGGTATTTGCCGACGGCAGTACCTCGCAGCCCAGCACAAGATCCGCGTCTTCCGTGGGGAATAAAATCTCCATTATTTTGGAAAGCAAACTGACGGATGTTTCCGCAGTTGCAAATGTTTCCGGCTTTGAAATGAAGGAAGCCGTTAACACAGTTGACTATCGGAAACTCGGTTCGGCTAAGCACGCAACCCAACCCTTTGTAACGGTAACCGATTCCGCAACCGTATATACGGTGGATTACGGAACTTTTGCTATTGAGTTCCTCCTTCCTTATCAAACTGCTGTCTATGATGATGGTATAACCAAAGTAACCATGCCTTATCATAAGTATGCGGATATCCGAGATAACGGAGGTGAGCTCAGCGATTTGGAAAGTGTGACCGAAAATGGCGTAACTTATCTGCGAAAATTGTATAAACATTCAATTGAGGCAGATTTTAACGGTAAGTCATATACGGTTCATGCCGAAATCGTCTTGAAAAAAGAGCAAAAAGGCGATTATCTGTTGTCAAAAAAGGTTGTTGATGAAGGAGTAGAGCTTGTTTCGTATGATCTGGAAAAAAAGACAGGCGTTTCCAAGTCTTGGATTAAGATCGAAGAAACATGGTCAGAAAGTGGAGTAAAATATCTTAAAAAGGAAGTTTTACTACACAATAGACCTTCCGATGCTGCATATCCTACTTTTATGATGTATCTTTCCGAAAAATGCAATTTCTCGGATTTGGTGATAGGTGAGCCGCAAGTATTGACAGAGGGTATGGATACAAAAAATGAAGATGGAATGCTTATTACGGCATATTCTTCCATTTATTGTATACCTGTAATTTATCCGACAGAAGACAAAAAAACGGATTTTGCTTTTGGATTAGTTTTCGAAAAAGCCGTTTATTCTGACGAAGGCTTTGAATATGAAATGCCGGCGTTTGAATTTTCGAATCCTAGACTGAGTATGTCGCAAGGCAGTGACTGGTATTTGCATGAAGAAGGTGGCAATGCAATGGATATTGATTTTGTTGCAAAAATTAATTTTGGAGAAACCACCTATACATATGTAAATAGCGGTTGCGTGATTTGTCGCGGCAGATAGCCGGAACTTGTACTAAGCAGAAAGGTCCTCTTTTTAGGGCCTTTCTGTTTAAGTTGATTTTAACAAGGAGTTTTAAGATGAAATTTGGAATGTTATTAATTGTTTTTTCTGCTTTATGTTTCAATGTGCTGAGTTTTTCCAATGCTTTTGCCGAGGATGAAATAGTGCTGCAAGAAGAGGAACAATCTTCAAGAGGTAAATAAAGGATACCTTTAAGAGTGATCATAAAAGCTTTTAATCTGTTAGGAAGTTTTTATAACAATGTAAATTAAAGAGCTCTGTCTTGGAAGGCAGAGCTCTTTAATTTTTTTATTATCTAACAGATACCTCTCCGGTTTACTGGGGAATCTATTTTTTTTCTTGTTGTGAATATCTTGTACAATAAGTGCAAACGGGGTGGGGTGTTCGGAGTTTTGCGCTTTTTTTCTCTGGTTTCTTTCTTTGGTTTTTCCTCTACTTTCTACCCTTCCGTCTATCCTTTCTTTACCTTTTCCCCTCTTTTCCATTTACCTCTTATAAGCCGCGCGGGGGTGGTAGTGAGTATGCAGCAGTCGGTGAGCCTTTTCGCCGTTCGGTGCGCCGATATATTCCTCATAGAGAGTTCGGACCGAATGGTTATGATGCGAAAGCCGATTGGCGGCGTTTAAGTCTTCTTCAAACAATCCTTGCGCACGTTTGCGGCGTATGCTGTCGGTGATGCCGCGCGGTTTCGGCTGACCGGGAAGCATTGCCCGAGGTTGTCCGCCACCGGCTATGCAGCCCCCGCGACAGGCCATGACTTCGACAAAGTGATAAGGTGTTTCCTCGCCTGCCGCTTGTGCCGCACGAATCCGCTCCAGCACTTTTTCGACATTGCCAGTACCGTGGGCGACGGCAATGCGAAGTGTTTTGCCGAGAATTTCAACTTCGGCTTCTTTAATGCCGCTAAGTCCTTCAATGCTTTGAAAATTGAGTTCGCCCAGTTCTTCTCCGGTGATGTAAAAATAGGCTGTGCGCAAAGCTGCCGTCATCACGCCGCCGGTGGCGCCGAAGATCGTGCCTGCGCCCGAATATTCGCCGAGCGGATTGTCTGCCGCTTCGTCGGGCAGACTGCGAAAATCTATGCCTGCCTGCTTGATCATCCGCGCCAATTCTCTGGTGGTGAGCGAAACGTCAACATCCTGAAAACCCGAGGAGCTCATATCTTCGCTGCGGACAATTTCCCATTTTTTGGCAGTGCAGGGCATAATCGAAACAACGCGAATTTTGGCAGGATCAAGCCCCATTTTATCGGCGTAATAGGTCTTTGCCAGTGCCCCGACCATCGATTGCGGTGATTTGCAGGTGGAAAACCGATTGATCATGTCCTGATGATATTTTTCCAGCAAATCTACCCAAGCCGGACAGCAGCTGGTAAACATCGGCAGATTTTCCGGCTCTTTGGTAAAACGACGGACAAATTCGTTGGCTTCTTCAATAATGGTCAGATCGGCGCCGAAGTTGGTATCAAAAATGCGCTTAAAACCCATTCGTCGGAGGGCGGCATAGGTTTTGCCGGTTAGGTTGTCGCCAAATTCGAAGCCAAATTCTTCACCGATGGCAACGCGCACGGCAGGCGCAATCTGGACAATGGTATAGATGTTTTTGTCGTTTAACATATCCCACACTTTTTGTGTTTCGTCATATTCGACAATGGCGCCCGTCGGGCAGTGTGCCGAACATTGACCGCATTTGATGCAGGGGCTGTCGGCTAAGTTGATGTCGTTGGCGGCACTGATGCGGGTGGCTAAGCCTCGGTTGAGGTAGCCTAGCGCCCAAACATTTTGCTGGTTTTGGCAAACTTCAATACAGCGTCCGCAGAGAATACATTTGCTGGGATCTATCACCAAAGCCTTTGTCGAATCGTCAATCGGCCAGCGTTTGCTTAAGTTGGGCAAGGTTGCTTCTTTGATGCCGAATGTGTTGGTCAGGTCTTGCAGTTCGCAATGGCCGGAGCGGATACAGGTTAGGCAGGCATTGGGGTGGTTGCTTAAAATCAGCTTTAAGACCGTGCGGCGAACATCTACCAATTCGGCATCGGAAGTAATCACCTCCATTCCTTCGGCTATCGGAGTGGAGCAGGAACGCATGATGCGTCCATTGACTTTAACAATGCAAATGCCGCAGCCGGCAGTGGCGTCGACGTCGGGGTGCTTGCACAGGGTGGGTATTTCTATATGAACGCTGCGGGCGGCTTCCAAAATGGAGGTGCCGGCGGTGGCTTCAACTTCGTAGTTGTCGATTTTTAGTTTTACCATGATGTTACCTCCCTTTTGTTGCTTCGTTTGCCGCCACTTTGGCTTCGTATTCTTCACCAAAAAAGCGCATGGTGGAAAGAACCGGATTGGGCGCGGTTTGCCCCAATCCGCAAAGCGATGCTTTTTGCATGGCAAGGGCAATTTTGCGCAGATCATTCAAATCTTGTTTGGTGCCCCGACCTTTGGCGATTTTTTCCAACAGCAGCAACATCTGTTTGCCGCCGATTCGGCAAGGGGCGCATTTGCCGCAAGACTCATCGACCGTGAAGTCGAGATAGAATTTGGCAATATCGACCATGTCGGCACTTTCGTCCATAACAATCATGCCGCCCGATCCCATAATTGAGCCGACTTTTTTCAATTCTTCGTAGCACACGGGCAGGTTGATGTCGGCTGCCGGAATGACACCGCCGGACGGACCGCCGGTTTGGACGGCTTTTAGTTTTTTGCCGTTAGGCACGCCGCCGCCAATTTCGTTGACAATGCTGTCGATGGTGGTTCCCATCGGCACTTCAATCAGTCCGGAATGTGCCACTTGACCGGTTAGGGCAAAAACTTTGGTGCCTTTGGATGTTTCTGTGCCGAAAGAGGAAAACCAGTCGGCTCCTTTTAAGATAATGGACGGCACGTTAGCCAATGTTTCCACGTTGTTAATGCAACTCGGTTTACCCCAAAGCCCCACTTCCGTCGGGTATGGCGGGCGCGGGCGCGGGGTGCCGCGTCTGCCTTCAATGGAATGAATCAGCGCCGTTTCTTCGCCGCAAACAAACGCACCAGCCCCGAGCCTGATGTCGATATTGAAGTTAAACCCGCTGTTCATGATGTTGTTGCCGAGCAGGCGGTTTTTTTTGCAAGCTTTGATGGCTTTTTCAATTCTTTCCACAGCCAGAGGATATTCGGCGCGGATATAGAACCAGCCTTCGGTGGCGCCGATTGCATAGCCGGCAATCATCATCCCTTCGATAACATCGTGCGGATTGGATTCGAGAATGCTTCGATCCATATAGGCACCGGGATCACCCTCGTCGCCGTTGCAGATAATAAATTTGTCGTCAACCACCGGCACTTTGGCTGCCAGCTCCCATTTTAGACCGGTGGGAAAGCCGGCGCCGCCTCGGCCGCGCAGACCGGACTTTTTGATTTCGGCGGCAACTTCCGAAGGCGACATATTTTTTAAGGCTTTTTCCAGCGCCAGATAGCCGCCGTGGGCAATATATTCCTGAATATCTTCAGGATCGAGATGTCCGGCCTGTTTGAGTACCACTTTTTCCTGTTTGGTAAAAAACGGCAGGTCAAGCGACAGGACGTATTTGTTTAAAAAATCCGGCAGTTTGAATGTTTCTCCCGCCTCCAGTTTGAGAGCGGGAATTATATGTTCGGAAATGATAATCCGCGCCACCAGCGGTTCCAGCCGTTTGTACAGAACATCCTTTTGTCCTTTGATTTCTACCCTGACCAGCGGCCCTTGAGCACAAAGCCCCATGCAGCCGGTGGCAATAATGCGGACTTTGCCTTCCAGTTCGTGTTCGGCAACTGCGGATTTCAGCAGATCGAGAATGTCGTCGCTGCCCGAAGATTTGCAGCCGGTGGAGTGGCAGCAGTAAATGGAGCATACATAACGGTCAAGATCGCGTTGTTTGTTTTTGGCAATTTCGTGAATATCAAATTTTTTTTCAATGTCGTTTAAGTCAGCCATGAGCAAGCTCCTTATCTTCATCTTCAAATTTTTTACGCCACTCGTCAATAATGTTGCGGACATCGTTGACGCTTACACGGCCATAAGTCTTGCCGTTTACCACACAGACCGGAGCCAGCCCGCAGCAGCCGACACAGCGAACGCATTGTAGATGAAATGTTTTGTCGGGGGTGCTTTCGCCTTCATTGAGATTGAGTTGTTTTTTAAATTCTTCAAGAACTTTGTCGTTGCCTTTTAAATAACAGGCGGTTCCCGTACATACCGAGATAACCGCCTTACCGGGAGCATCCAGTTTGAAAAAGTTGTAAAAGGTGAGAACTTCGTAAATTCTGGCCAGAGGGATGTTCATAATCTGTGCCACTTCAAGCGCATCGTCCCACGGAACATAGCCTTTAATATCTTGAATTTCGTGGAGCGCCATAATCAGCGATCCCCTCTTTTTGCGCCACTTGGTGGCTACCTGCATTGCAACAGAAGTATCGCCCATATGTCTCATCCTCCTAAAATGATTGTGTATGTGCCATGATATTAGCATATTCGTTAAAACATGAATATACAAGCCTAAAAATCGTTCTTCGAAGAATTAGGATATATTTTAGATATGTCCGGTTTTAAACAACTGGCGGTATTTGTAAATACTGCCGCCTTCCACATCCCAGCTGAAGTCTTTGCGCATGGCATTTTCGGTCATTTGGTGAATCTTGTCAAAGTGACAATAAAATGTTTCCAGCGCTTTGCACAATGTTTCCGCATAGGCATTGGTATTGTTTTTTAGGCGTTTGGCGGTTAGGTTGTTGCCGTAGACGCGACGTTTGCGGGTAGAGAAAAACACTTCTGTACGAAAGCCGTCAACTCCGTTTTCGATGGTATCGACCAACCCGCCGGTAGACATGGCAACGGGCAGGGCACCTTTGGCCATGGCTTCCATTTGTGTCAGACCGCAGGGTTCAAAACGGCTCGGCATCATATAAAAGTCAGAGGCCATTTGGATGGTGTAGGCAAAGTCGTCCTGATAACCGCGAAAGACGAAGATTCTTTCGCCGCATTTGGAATTTTTTTCCATCACCCGATCTTTTAGATCCGTCAGGCATTCAAAATGTTTGCTGTCGCCGGCGCCGCCGAGAACAAAAATCGGCATTTCGATATTTTTTAAGGCGCCAAAGCGGTTAAATAAGTTGATGATGGCTTGGGCGGCTATGTCGTAGCCTTTTTGTTCAACCAACCGGCTGGTGGCGCAGATGATCGGCGTATGCTCTATATTTTTAATTTTTGTGCTTAAGTCGTTGAAACGATAGGTGTCGACCAACGGAATCACTTTTTGTTTGAAGTCGGGATCGGAGGCTATTTTGGAAAGGAGACGGATAAATTCTTTTTTGTTTTCCAATTTGGCGTCCAGATGGTTTTCATCATAAAATTTGAAATGAAACGGTGCAAAATAGCCGTTGATTGCTTCAATCCGCTTTTGGTTGGGCGTGATCAGTTTTTTGTCATAGCCGTTGACAATGCCGAAAAAACAGCGGTGATCTTTGCGTATTTTTAAAATGTCGCGAAAGTCAAACCCGAAGTCGAGTTCTTTGGACACTTCTTCCATGTAGTTTTTGGAAACCGTTACGACCCGATCTGCCAGATGAAAGTTGCACGAGGCTTGGTTGTAGCAATCATAAACGATCAGCGTGGTGCCGGTGCGCGCGTTGCTGTTTTTGATTGCCTTGGCATTTCTGAAAACGGCGTTGGCGGTGGTTTCGTAGAGCGAGTTGAGAATTTTTGAGGTGTTGTAATAATCCCATCCCTGATAGCCCAAGTGGTGAGCCAAATGAACAATCGGTAAATTTTTGAGCCGGCTGCAAAGTTTGTCATTGATCAGTCCGGCTTCTTGTTGCGCAATGGAAAAATATTTTGTCAGTCCCGCCAGCGCGCCGCTGTGCCAGTCGTTGGCAATGAGCAGGTTGGGAGCTTTTAGCGCTGTCGGATTTTTTTCAAACAGCGTTCTGACCAGAATATAAACGGCTTTGGAAAAAAAGGCGAATCGCTCCACTTCGTTGATGTTAAATTCGTTTAAAATGTAGCAACCGTCCTGAGCCGGATTGTTTTCCGAATGTGGATTGATAGAGAAAAAACGTTCGTTTTGCAAGAAAAGGTATTCGACATTTTCGATATTGCCGCGATAGATGTTGACGTTGTATTTTGTCAGCGTGTTGCGGATGCCGTAGAAAGGCACTTTGATTGTCAGCAGTTTTTGCAGTGTTGCCGATTTTTTTTCGGCACCGTGATAAACGTTTTCTTCCAATCGGGCTTTCTTTTTGCCGGTGTCGCCGGTGTAAAGCGGCGTAATGACCGAAACGATATCTCCGTCTTTGGCAAAACAGCGGTTAAAAGCCTCCGGCAGTTCGGAAGCGACCATTCCGAGCCCGCCCCATTTCATGAAAGTTGCCGTTTCGGCGGTAATCATCCAAGCGTTGATGTTTTTCATGAGCGGCCATTCGCTTTTGCTGAGGCATTGTTTGCGTCCGAGGTTTTGGATCTCGGTCAGGCGGGGATTGTTGACAACACTAAAAGCCTGAGAAACTTTTTTAAAGTTAAAATTTTTCGGCAGCGGTTTAAAGAGGCTGTCGGATGCTTTTGGCGCAGGAACAGAATTCATACTCATCTCTCTCGTAGTCAGAATAATCAATCAAGAAAAGAATATATTGTCTGTGTTAAAAATTAACTAAAAAGGCAATAAAAACTTCTTCACTTGACTTGTTTATCTTTAATTATTAAATGTTGTATATAAGAAATATACGCGCTTTGTAAAAAAATTAAAGAGGGAAAAATGAAAAAGAACAAAAAAGAGCATAACTCCGAAACGGAATGCGAACAAATGGCTGAAAATTGCGAGAACTGCGAAAATTGTGAGAACTGCGAAAATCTGACAGAAGAAACGGAAACGGTTGCGGAAAAAAACGATAAAGAGCTCGAAACGCTCAAAGCAGATAACGCCAAGCTGAAAGATGACTGTCTGCGAGCCTATGCGGAGCTGGAAAACACCAAAAAGCGTTGTGCCGCGGAAACGGAGAAAATATCCAAATATGCAGTCAGTTCTTTTGCCAAAGAAATACTTTCCGTTGCCGACAATTTGCATCGCGCTCTTGCCGCTGCCGAAGAGCTGGACGGATGCGATTGTCAGCAGTTGAAAAAAGGCGTGGAGCTGACGGAATCGGAATTAAGCAAGGTTTTGGCAAAATTCGGCGTCAGCAAAATGGAGCCGATGGGCAAGGTTTTTGATCCGGCCTTTCATCAGGTGGTGCAGGAAGTGGAGGACAAATCCAAACCGGCAGGCACCGTGGTGGCCGAGTTGCAGACCGGATATATGATCAATGACCGAATCTTGCGGGAGGCGATGGTCGTCGTCAGTCGCTAAAATTGCTGTCAGCGGCTAAAATTGTTGGCTCTGCTTTTGCCAAAAGGGGGCATTCCTTGTTGCAAAAGGGCAAATCTTGCCAGCAAAACGGGATGGCGAAAAATACCAAAGCGCAAAACAAGCCCCGAAATTTTCGGGGCTTGTTTTTTTTGGATATTGTCTTATTCGCCGCGTTTGATTTTTTCAATCAGTTCCTTAACCGAGGGAATGCAGCCGTTGCGGTATAGCGGATCGGTTGCAAAGCGGTATACCTGATGGCCGGCAAACAGCAAGTGATCTTTGACACTTCCGCCGTGCCCGACTTCGTACAGCGTTTTATGAATACAATAGGTGCGCGGATCGGGAATACGTCCGGTTGAACCGCTGGGACTGGCGGCTGACCATGTGGAAAACTGGCATTGGGAAAGACAGCCGACGCAGTTTTTGCGATCTTCTTTCATTTGTTCCCAGTCTTCGGGAGTCATGAAAACAACGGTTTGATCCGGTGTTTCCTTAATTGAGGTCAGTCCGGCATTGATCTGGTTGTTGGCTTTGCTCATGTCGTCCGGTTTAATGAACACGGTTTTGTATTCGCTCAACTTCAGCGGTTGCGAAAATTCGCCGTCGGCTTCCGGCTTAAAAGCTATTTCACCGTTTTTGCGATTGATCAGTTTGGCCAGAAAAGTATTTTTGATAGCCGAAGAGAAAAAGCCCGTGGGGCTGAAACGTTGTAAAATCACATCGCCTTTTTTGACATGCAGCATCACCTTTTTCCATGCTTCGCTGACAGGGCTTTCTTTGGTGATCATCGGACGGGTGCCGAATTGGAAGGCAATTTTCCCAATTTCCGGATTGTCGATATAGTCTTCCCAGTCTTTTAGCGACCAGATGCCGCCTGCCAAAATAATTGGTGTTTCGTTTAGACCGTAACCGTTCATCAGCCGCCGCAGTTCTGCCACGCGATTGTAGGGTGTTTCCGGTTGGGTGGGGTTTTCGGCATTGGAAAGCCCGTTGTGTCCGCCTGCCAACCACGGATCTTCATAAACCACTCCGCCTAAAAAGTCCGTAAAGTTGGAGTAGGCGCGCTTCCACAAGATATTGAAAGCACGGGCGGAAGAAACAATCGGGTAGTAGTAGACGCCAAATTTTGATGCCAGCGCGCCAAGGTGATAAGGCATACCGGCGCCGCAGGTAATGCCGTTGATCAAGCCTTTGGCTTTTTCTAAAACATTTTCCAAAATACGTTGAGAATCTGCCATTTCCCAGAGCATATTCATATGAATGCGTCCGTTGCCGCCGGAAACTTCATGAGCCACTTGCGCCTGCGCAATTCCCCCTTTAATTGCCCTTTCCACCATTTCTTCGTGACGTTCCGTGCGTGATTTTTTCAAGAATTGTTCATTGACCACATTGCCTTTGTTGTCATAAAAATCAGGACTGACGCCGGAAAACGTGCCGACACAGTTCTCGTGTGCCCAAGCGCCGCTGCTGCGTCCGTCACTGGCATTAATACCTTTGCCGCCTTCAATCAGAGGCAAAACCTCTTTGCCGGAAATGAGAATGGGATTTAAGTGTTTCAAATTGATAAACCTTTCATAGCATTTTTCTTCTAAGTATGCTTATATCATAAAAAATTTTTTTTTCATAGTAAAAATTTAAGATGCCAGAGAGAGGATTTCAATAGGCAGTCGGTTGAGGGCGATCAGGGTAACCAGCATACAGATGAAAGCGTAGATTTCCAGCAAAATCGGCAAAAGCTCGTAATGAAAAAGAGGTACTTGGGGGCGAATTTTCCGAAAAATTTTATGGATGCCGATCATCATCAGAATAATGCCGATCATCTGCAAGCCGATCCCTGCTTTGCTCAGGGTTGCCGATAAAGGTGCAAACACAATGTGCAACATACCGAAAAAAGCCAGATAGACGATTATTGCGGCGGCGGTTATGTGGTTGGCACGGATCATTTTTTGGTGGCGCAGGCGTTTTTCTGCTTCCATCTTTTCCGGCGTCATGTTTTCTATTTCCAACCCGCGAACGGTTTTGGGCGTTTGCAGTTGCATCCGGCGTTCGTACATATCGGATTTGAACTTTTCTTCCATCAGGCAAAAGCCGCAGCCTTTGGAAGTGAAATAGGCGTGATTGGGATTTTTTTTGCAGGGGCGCAGGTTTTGCAACAGATTGCGCAGATGACGTTCCCACTCTGCCGCGCTCGGCCGTTTCATACCTTTGACAAAAGCACGGTCAAAAAGCTCCAGCGTGTCTTTGGCAAAGTAGTCGTGAATGCTGTACGGATGCGGTGCCTGATAAAGATCTGCCCATGAGCCGTAGGCATAATGATGGGCGGCAATGCGTTCCTGTATGGTAAGGTTGAGCGTGTTTTGTTTGCGCGGCACGCCCGAAAAAGGGTGAATGCCGTTGTTTAAAAGTTTGAATAAAATAACCGCCAGGGCAAATTTGTCCTGTTCTTCGCCCATCTGGTCACAGTTTTGCAGCATCCCTTCCGGATAGATGTATTCTTCGCTGACAAACTCTGCCGGATAACGCCCGTTTTCTCCGCGAATCGAAAAGCCGTCGCAGTCGAGAATGGCGATCAGCATACTTTGTTTGTAGACATAGACGTTTGAAGGTTTGAGGTCAACGATATAATGTCCTTTTTCGTGCAATGCCGCCACCATGGCGCAGAGGTTGTAAGCGGCTTGCAGGCGGTGTTCGTATTTTTCTGTCAGTTTCAGTTTTTGGCGGATGGCCTTTTGCATAAAATGATCCAGAGAAGCGGCCTTGCTTAAGTCAATCAGCGGCATAAGATAACCGACACAAAAGCCGTATTCGTTTTCTAGCAGGGCTTCCGGCCAAGCAATTTGGATATAATTGTTGCCGTCCTCCATGGTGAACCGTTTGCCGTCTTTCATCGCCGGCGAAAAACTCGGTCGGTTGAGCAGCATGGCCTGTAGTTTTTCCCGATTGGTGCTGCTTTTGTTTAGGTTGTGAAAGATCTTGGCAACCAGTTGCGGGTGCCCCTTAACGCGAAAGATGCGTCCTGCCGCCCCGCCTTTGTTGATCATTTCTCCGAGCGTGATCTGCTCCCATGTGCGATCACCGTAAATGGCGTTATATGTTTGTTCGGTTTCTGCCGTCATAGTTTTACCCACAAAAAAGTTTTGTCATCGGGGTTCAGGCGTTTGGCACGGGTTGTGTTGAGTGTGTTGGTCAGGGCGCGGACGGCGCGGGTTTGTTGCTTCTCCCGCTTAAGAAAATCATTGATAGGCAATAAAAAGTTCGGTTCAATGCGGCTAAAGTCGGGAGCAAACGAAAAGTTGGTCAGCCCGTCGGACATCAGCATGATTGTGTGAGCTTCTTTAAACGTGGTAAAACGTAAGCTTTCGCGCCAGTCGTCCATGGTGTAAAAATAGGTTTCGCAGGCAAACACCCCGTTTTCCGGCTTGGAAGTGATATAATCGGATAAGTCCGGCGAGGTAAAAGCGACTGCCGCACCGTCGCCGATATGGAAAAACAGCCCTTCTCCCTTGTGGCAGACAACACCGACGACGGTTGCGGCAAAAGCCATAATGCCTTTTTTGTTGTTGGCGGAATTGAGGCGGTGGAAAGCCAGTTTGTCACGGGCAACGTCAATGGCTTCAACAATGGCCGTGCGCATATTTTCAAAAGGAGCGTTTGCCAAAAGATCCACCAATGTGTCGCAGACAATGCGGGCGCCGATATGTCCGTATTTGGTGGAACCGGCGCCGTCAGAAACCACGGCAACGAAATTGGCTCCGCGCGTGGACCAGCGGCAATGATCCTGACAGCGCTGACCGCGATCAAGGTGTATCGGTCCGGTGATGCGGGCGGCACGCACTTTGATGTTTTCGGCTTTAGTTTTCTTCATCCCAGTTACCCGTATCTTCAAACAGATCTTCGGCGTTTGGCGCTGCTTTGGAAATGCAGGAAACGCTGCGGCTGAGCCAGAGGAAAAATTCGGTAAATTTCAGTCCGGTGAGGCGTTTGGGAGAGTTTAGAGAAAAACGCGCCAGTTTTTCCAGATTGGCGCCCTCGGTTCCCACGGCATGGATGACGACTTTTTTGTTTTCGTGAGCACGACAGCATTTTCGCGCAATGCTTTCCCAGTCGTAGTCTGTCGGCTCTCCGTCGCTGATCAGAAAAATCCACGGGCGTTTGGAAGTGATGCCACAGCTGTCGTAAAGGCATTTCTGCTCTTCTATTTTTTGCAGAGCCAGTTCCATGGCTTTACCAAGCGGCGTAAGACCGCCGGCGGCCATTTCCGGCGCGGTGAAGTTCATTGCGTCGATCCAGTCGGCAGAAACTTCCGTTTCGTCCTTGCCGAATGCTTTGATGATGAGAAGCTGTACCCGTGAGCTGGCGTCGATATCTTCTTTCAATTCTTTTTCCAGCGCTTTCAGGCCAACGTTTAATTGCTTGATCGGTTCGCCGCGCATGGAGCCGGAACAGTCCAGCACCAATACGCAAGGGGTGCGTTCGTTGGCGTTGTCGGCAAATTCCACATAGGGAATCATGTCGTCTACAAAATTGTTTTCAGCCATTTTTTTATGTTCCTTGTTGGCAAGCGGTTATTTCCGTGGGTAGGAGTGAGGATAGGCGCTTTCTTCCGGCGGCACGGGGTTGGAAACCTTGCCGCAGCAGGTAAGAGAGAGCCCTGCAACAATCAGCAGAAGCCACAGAAACAGCGATGCCTTATTCATACTTTTCACCTTTTGCTTGTTTAATTGTGTATTAATGGTTATATATTATTACTCTATCGGAAACAAGGCAAAAAATATAATACAGTTATCAATAAGCAAATGAAAGAAATTGGGCAGTTTTTGTGGATCTTCGCCCTGTGTTTAGGGGCAATGACGGCAAGCGCTTCGGAAAAGGGCGTCAATATCTACGGCACGGCACGCAATGTGCCGTCAAAGGCAGTGTTCGGCTCTGCCGGCAATCGGGTACGGATGGACGATTTTAAAGGTGATTTTGTTTTGGCGGTGTTTTGGTCGCGCTATTGCGTTCCCTGTATCCGCGAACTGGAGAGCTTAAACCGATTTGCTCAACAAACCAAAAATGACGGAATTCGGGTTATTTTGATTTCTCCCAAAGAAGAATGGCAGGGAGGCTTTGCCGAACAACGACGGTTGCTTGCCAAATACGGAGCGCCGGATCTGGAAACTTATGTTGACAATAAGAGTGATCTGGCGTCGGCATTTGGCATTTTTTCTTCGCCGATGACAGTGCTGATCAGCCGTCAGGGGCAAGAAATCGGAAGAATCCGCGGCAGTGCGGATTGGAGCAGTCCGGAAGTGATTGAATATATGTATAAAATTAAGGCTCAACACGGCTAGTTAAGGTTCAACGCGGCTAGCCTCGGAGGTTAGCTTTTTTCTCGCAAACTGGGGAACAGCTCCTTACCGAGAGCCAATCGACTACGTTGCGTGTCAATGGAAGTGGCCAAATTGAGCTTGCCGGTTTTGACAATGGCGCGAACTTGGTCCCCTTGCGTTGTATCCGGATTGGCAAACAAATGAGTGACGGTTGGCATTTTTTTGCGGATACCGTTTAAGGTTTGGTGCAATACCGCCAACATTCCCCGCGAAAACAAGTCATAGGCAAGATCTTCGGTCATGCCTGAAGATGAAGCATATTTGATGACCGAGTTGATGGCATCGGTGACATTGTTGGCATGAATGGTCGATAAAACCAAGTGACCGGAAGTGCAGGCGCGCAACACTTCGCTGGCGGTTTCGGGGGTGCGAATTTCGCCCACCAAAATAAAACGCGGTTTGGAGCGCAGTGCCGATTTGAGGCCGGCTCCCCAATTACCTTCAATAGGCTGAGTTTGTTTGCATAAACCAAGGCTGCCGTTTAATGCGTTGTAGCTGCCATCGAGCGGCATTTCTGCCGGATCTTCAATGGTATAGGCAAAGCCGCCTTCGGTGATGAGATATTCTTTTATCAGCGAAGATATGGCGGTGGTTTTGCCGGCGCCGGTCGGACCTGACCATAAGATGAGTCCGGCGGCATTACTTAGATTGAGGAGATATTTGCGTAGTTCCGGAGCAAAGCCGAGAGTGCTGAAAGCCGGCACTTCCGGCGGCATTTTGCGGATACAATATTGAACGCCGTATATGCAAATGCTCCGTTCCACACGGTAGAGAATTTTGTTGTAAAGGACAGAATAGCTGGGGTTGTTACCATCATAGCTGCTTTCTACCTTATCATAAAAGTAGTTGAAGTCGTCGGTTTTGATTTTCATTAGCCCATTGGCGGTTTTGCCGTCGGGAATGTAGGCGACTTTGTCAGGGGTGATGTAGATATCTGAAAAGCTTATTTCGTTGATTGTACTCATAGGTTTATCCTGCGTTAGTTAATGATTTCTCCGGGATAAACTCCGAAAAAGTTTTCCCTTTGAACCCATCCTTCGATCGAAGCAAATCTGATTAGACAGAAGTCTTTGTTTTCTGGACATTTTTCTATTTTCCCAATAACTTGATCTTCGACTTTTGCAATGACTTTGGCATCGTGTTCCGGTTTGGCATAGATGTTGCTGGTGCCTTTGTTGGTCATTTTGATCCAGCGTTGACGGCTTAGCATGGGTTTATAGACCCATGTTTCTGCCCCTTCCCAGTCGCGAATCTGACGCCATAAGTCAAATTCGGCAATAATTTCGACCGGTGCGTTTTTTTGTTTATAAACCCATTCAATGGGATAGCGGGAACCGGGGCCGGAACGGGCGTTGACCAGTTTTGAGCGCAAAGATGCCATTCGCGGCAGGTTGCGAGACGCTTCCGTGTCGCTTCCGTGTTGTGCGTAAGCGGGAAAGCCGAACAGACAGACCGCCAGCACGGTGGTCAAAAATGTTTTCATCTCTCATGTCCTCATTAATTCTTTTTTATGACTATTGGCATAATGATATTCATATATGATAAATAAAAAGTAAAATTTGAGCATTGTAAGGAGAAAAAAATGGATTTACGGAAAACGGCGACGGCGTTGATCAAATTTCGCACGGAAACGGGCAATCTGCCGGAAACGGAGCAATGTATCAGTTACATTTCCAAACTGGCGGAAGAGATGGGAGCGACGGTTGAAATTTATCAAAAGGACAAGTTGGCACCGGTGGTGTTGCTGTCTAACGGCAAAACGCAGGATTTTGACGTTCTCGCGGTTGGGCATATTGACGTGGTGCCGGCTGCCGACAAAATGTTTTTTCCTTATGAGGAAGATGGCAAAATGTTTGGACGCGGCGCTCTGGATATGAAGTCTTTTGCCGCTGTCGGGTTGTCCTCGCTTGAATGCGTCATTGAAGAAAAACTGCCACTGAAGTTTGGCGTGTTGCTTTCTTCCGATGAAGAAAAAGGCAGTTTTGGCTTGGAGGCTTTTTTGAAAGATCATCCGCAACTTAATGCCAAAATCGTGTTTGATGTTGATGTGGCAGGCAGCATCAACAAAATTGTCAGCCGCTGCAAAAGTCCGGTTTTTGTCAGGCTGAAATCGGAGGGAAAAGAAGCGCACGGCTCCACCCCGTGGGAAGGTATTGATGCAAACGAGCAGTTGATGCAAACATGGCAGAATATTCGGCGGATTTATCCCTATTATGGCAAAAAAGAGCCAAAACCTGCCGACACGTGGATTGATACGGTACATTTTGCCAAAATTGAAGGCGGGGTGGCGGATAATGTTATTGCCAACCATGCCGAAGCGATGCTTGACTTTCGGTTGACGGAAAAATCAACGCTTGCGGAGCTGGAAGCCAATCTGCAAAAAGCGGTTGTGGAAGGTGTCAGCTGGCAGATTGTTTCTTTGGGCAAAGCGGTGGTGATGGATGAACAAAATCCGTATATCCGTGCTTATAAGCGGTTGGCGGAAGATTTTTTGCAGCAGCCGCTTGAGTTTGAATATATCGGCGGCGCAACAGATTCCCGCGCCTTTGCCGAGCGCGGTTCGGTTGTGATCATGCATTCGGGCAGCGGCGGCGGAATGCATGCGGCAGACGAATATGTGGTCTGGCAGTCGGTGGAGCAATTGGCCGAAATTGAAAAACGGTTTTTGCGGCAGTTGTCCAACAAGAACGTTGGCGGCAGCTGATCAGATAACCGTTCCGCCGCCTTCCGTCTGTAACAAAGAACTGGACAACATAAGGAAAATGCGGTAACATTGACAGTTGATGCTGATTGTTAACTAACAACTAAGATTTCGGATAAAATGAGTGCATTTTTAACGGCGGGGTTAATTGTCTGCGGCTTGTTGACGAGCAGCTGCATATGGATACTCAATCTTAAAATCGACAGATACGGTGCGGCCGCACGCTGGGGGTCGGTCATCGGCATAATGCTTTTACTGGTGATGTTTGTGTATTCCATATACTATGTTAAAGGTGTGGACTATTCTCCGGGGCTGACTGTCGGGCTGTCTGTGGGAATGACCATTGTTTGGCTGTTGGCCTGCGGGTTTATGGTTGGAGTGTCGGCGATTGTGTCCGTTGGTGTCTATTGGTTGATCAATACATGGAAAAAGACGGATTTTCGCGAGTTTTGGTCGGAGATGAAATCTGATTTTAAAGCGGAAATCGACAGCTTGAAATCGTGGATAGATGACGAAGAATGATTGATTTTGTAAAAAGTGCGATTATAATCCGTGCTTGTTCGGAGTCAGCGTAGCTCATCAGGATAGAGCACAAGTTTCCTAAACTTGGGGCAGTGGGTTCGAGTCCCGCCGCTGACGCCATCACCCAACCGTCTTTATGGCGGTTTTTTATGTCTATGCCGTCTTGCCGCCACTGCGGTTGCACCTGCCATATTCTTTTTCCTCTTTTCCCCTCCGTCTCCTTCTCTCTATTGTTCCTCTTCTTCCTTTTGTCCCCTCCGTTTCCTTCTCTCTCTCGTTTCTCTTTCTCCGCCTTTCCCTTTCCGCTTCCTTCTCTCTCTTTTCTGTCATAAGCAATTTTTATTTTATTGATGATGGCCTTTTATGGTCCGATAAGATTTGTTTTTATCTTTTGTTATCCGATATTCCTTTGGATTTTTCTTTTGTGGGAAGATGCGATTAATGATAATCTTGGTCAGATAGTCGGTTAAAGCGGCAAATTTGCTAACAGTAGCTTGCAAAAGTCTTGCGTTTCGTTTATAAAAGCCCTAAATATTCAATCAAAACAAGCCATTTTTTTAGAAAGTGCAAGGGTTATGAGCAAACAGGACTATTATGAAACTCTGGGAGTTGCCAAAGGAGCTACGGTTGATGAAATCAAAAAATCGTATCGGCGTTTGGCAATGAAATATCATCCCGATCACAATCAGGGAAATACAGAGGCAGAAACAAAATTTAAAGAAATAAACGAGGCTTATGAGGTTTTAAAAGACGACAGCAAAAGAGCCGCTTATGACAGATACGGTCATGCTGCGTTTGAACAAGGAGGCGGCGGTAATCCGTTTGATTTCAATTTTGGCGGCGGGTTTGGGGATATTTTTTCCGAGGTCTTTTCTGATATTATGGGCGGCGGGCGCCGTACCGCTCAGGCGGCATCCGGACGAGATGGCGAAGATTTGCGCTATGATCTGGAGATTTCTTTAGAAGATGCTTTTAACGGTTTGGAGAAGGAAATTTCTTTCCCGATGGAAAAAGTCTGTGACAAATGCCACGGATTTGGCACGAAAGACGGCAAAGAGCCGCCGATTTGTCCGACTTGCCGCGGAAGCGGGAGAGTTCACCGCCAACATGGGTTTATGATTATGGAATCAACCTGTCCCGATTGCGGCGGTCGCGGGCGCAAGGTGAAAGATGCTTGTCCGGAATGCAAGGGCAGCGGAACGATTCCCTTTACCAAAGAGCTAAGAATTAAAGTGCCGGCAGGTGTTGATGATGGTACCAGAATTCGCTTGGCAGGTGAAGGTATGCCGGGACTCGGCGGCGGCAGAAACGGAGATTTGTATATCTTTGTCAGTGTTCGCGAACATAAGCTCTACAGCCGACAAGGGGCGGATCTGTTTGTGCAGATTCCGATATCCATGGTTTGCGCGGCTCTCGGCGGTTCGGTGGAAATCCCCGGCATCGACGGACATAAGATTGAAGTGAAAGTGGCTGCCGGAACCCAGAGCGGACAGCGTTTGAAAATCAAAGGTGAGGGAATGCCCAAAATTCGTTCGCTTGACAAAGGGGATCTGTGGGTAGATTTTAAGGTGGAAACACCGGTTAATCTGGCGCCGAGGCAAAAGGAGCTGCTGGAGGAGTTTCGTAGCATCGGCGGTCATGACAGCTGTCAGCCGGCAGAAAAAAGCTTTTTTGAAAAAATTAAAGATCTTTTTGCCGCTTAGCAGATAAAAAAGATTGATTTTTGTTTGATGCCATAGCATATTAATAACTATGTAAAATAGTTATTAATATATATTTATATGGATACAAGT
>JAHHRI010000011.1 GCA_020025875.1 Alphaproteobacteria bacterium
ACACGGCTCTTTCCTCTGCCAACAAAGAAGATGATGACGACACCTCAAGCGCCCCCGCCGTCGGCAGCATCAATCTTGAAAACATGGTCAAAAACTCCAAAAGCGGCAACCGTCGTTCCAACGCTTCGGTCTTTGATATTTCCGGCATTATGCTCAGAATGAATTTGCAGCAGGCGGAAGCCACCATGGTTAAGCGCGGCTTTAAAAAAGTTTCGCAAAAATTTGAAATTCCGAACTTTATCAAATGGCGGTTTGAAGAACAATGTCGAGGCGCCGGCGTGGTAGGCTATGAGCGGTTGGCAAGCTGTGTGGTCAAGGCCGCAAAAGAAAACAACCATCAATATGTCGAAAGCGAAAAATTTATTAAATATGACACACAAGAAGAAGTCAGCATCAGCCTGACAAGCAACTTCACCAACAACAAAATCTACAAAATCGTCTACAAAAGTATGTCGGCACGCAAAATTCAGGGCAGCAGTCAGAAAGTGCAATATTTGAGAGATATTAAGATCTACGACTTTTGGCGCAAGATCAACCAAAAATACGGCGTGCCCGACAATCGGGAAGATGTTATTTGGGGAATGGGCGGAAACAAGCCCTACATGAAAGCATCAACCGGCTTTTTGCTGCTGGAAGATCCCATGCTTAAAGAACTGGACTACACCCGTATGTCCAGAGAAGACCAAAAATATATGAACACCAACCTTTATAACTTCTAAGAAACATGATGGATGAAACAATCAACATTTCCGAATTGATATGCACCCGTATCAGCCATGATTTGATCGGCAATATCGGTGCTTTTGCCAACGCGGTCGAACTGCTGGAAGATGATGACGACGACTTTATGGACGACATTAAAAACACGCTGAAAACCAGTTCGGAAGTCTTGACGGCGCGACTGAAGTTTTTCCGTATGGCTTTTGGGTTAACAAACGCCAATCTGGAAAATATTGAGATCGTCAAAAAAGTTACCGCCGACTATCTGCAAACTCTCAACCTCCATCATCCCATCGAGGCGGATATTAAAATCATCAACAGTCCGTTTAACCGAGCCATTATGCTGGCTTGTATGTGTGCGGCGGAAACAATCGTCCGCGGCGGGATTGTCAAAGTAAGCAGCACACGGCAGGCGGTTATCATTTCTGCCATCAGCGAAAGCCCTTTGGCAAAGGGGAAAATGGCCGATATGCAGACGGTTTTAGAAGGCGGCATACCGGAAAATATTTCGCAATACGCCCCTCTTTATTATCTGCAAAAAATTCTAAACGAGCAAAATCGAAAATTGACAATCAATGTTTTAAGCGGTTTTTCGCTTTTAATCAGCTGATGGTATCGGGGCTTGATCGGCAGATGATTTTTTACCTTCTGCCGACAAAAACAATGTCGGTTCGTTCTGCCGCCGTTTGTTTTTGACAAATGCTTTTTGCCCTTATCCGCCCCGTGGCAGATATTGCTTTCTCCGCATTCCGGCATCTTCCGACAATAAAAAAACGAGATAAAAAAAGCGGAAACCCGATCGATTTCCGCCTCTTGTGGTTTGCTTTGGCCTATTCTGCTCCGACGGCGTTTTTTTTGGCCTCTTTATAAACCAAAATTGCCGGTTTTTTACCATCAACCACCTCGCCGTCAATGACAATTTCCGCCACTTCTTTCTTGTCCGGAATATCATACATCAGTTCCAGCAACTTTTCTTCCATAATGGCGCGCAAACCGCGAGCACCGATTTTGCGCTCAATCGCCTTGCGGGCAATGGCTGTCAGAGCATCTTCGGTAATCGTCAGCTTCACATCTTCCATCTCAAACAATGCGACATACTGCTTAACCAGCGCATTTTTCGGCTCCGTCAAAATATTAACCAGCGCTTTTTCGTCCAAGTCTTCCAACGAGGCAATAATCGGCAACCGACCGATAAATTCCGGTATTAAACCGTATTTCAGCAGATCTTCGGGCTGAATGTCTTTCATAACTTCGCCGACGGATTTTTCTTGTTTGCTTGCCACTTGAGCACCGAAACCGATGGAAGTTTTTTGGCTGCGGCGATTGATGATTTTTTCAATACCAGCAAACGCACCGCCGCAGATAAACAGAATGTTGGTGGTATCGACGTGCAAAAACTCCTGTTGCGGATGTTTGCGTCCGCCTTGCGGAGGAACATTGGCAACCGTACCTTCAATAATTTTTAAAAGAGCCTGCTGCACCCCCTCGCCCGACACGTCGCGGGTGATGGAGGGGCCGTCCCCCTTGCGATTTATCTTATCAATTTCATCGATATAGACAATTCCCCGTTGCGCTTTTTCGATATCGTAATCGGCAGCCTGCACCAACTTTAAAACAATATTTTCGACATCTTCCCCGACATAGCCGGCTTCGGTCAAAGTGGTGGCATCGGAAATGGCAAAAGGCACGTCAAGGATTTTAGCCAAAGTCTGCGCCAAAAGCGTTTTACCGCTGCCGGTCGGACCTACCAGAATAACGTTAGATTTAGACACCTCCACATCCGCATTGTTATGATTGCCATTTAAACGTTTGTAATGATTATAAACGGCAACAGAGAGCACTTTTTTGGCGTGTTCCTGTCCAATGACGTATTGGTCGAGAAATTCTTTGATTTTTGACGGCGTGGGCAATTTTTCCATAGGGGCGTCGGCAGCTTTTTTCTCCGTATCGCTTTCTTTTTCCAGTTCGCTCATTTCGTCGTGGACAATGCTGATGCAAACATCAATACATTCGTCACAAATATAAACGCCGCGTCCGGCCACCAGTTTTTTAACTTCCGATTGAGATTTTCCGCAAAAAGAGCAGCAAATCTGATCATCTTTATGTCCGTTGTCTTCACTCATTTGTTCAGTCCTTTTTATTTGGCAATTTCTTTGCGGGAAGTGACGATCTGGTCGATCAGACCAAATTTTAAAGCATTTTCCGGAGTCATAAAGTTATCCCGATCCATGGCTTTTTCAATCACCGAAAGTTTTTGACCGGTATTTTCGGCATAGATATTGTTCAAACGTTGACGCATTTCTAAAATCAGCTTGGCTTGAATTTCAATATCCGTTGCCTGTCCTTTGGCTCCTCCCGAAGGTTGGTGAATCATAATCTGAGAGTTTGGCAGGGCAAAGCGTTTGCCTTTGGCGCCTCCCGCCAGCAAAAACGATCCCATTGAACAAGCCTGCCCGATACACAAGGTATTAACATCGCAACTGATGTAACGCATGGTATCGTAAATGGCCATTCCGGAAGTGATAACGCCGCCCGGTGAATTGATATAAAGAAAAATATCCTTGTTCGGATCTTCCGCCTCAAGGAACAAAAGTTGGGCGCATACCAACGAAGCCATATCGTCTTCGACCTGTCCGGTGAGAAAAACAATACGTTCTTTCAACAACCGAGAAAAAATATCAAACGAGCGTTCTCCTTGCGGGCTTTGCTCCACGACCATCGGCACCAGCCGGTCATAAATTTCCATCGTCTTTTCTGACATTTGCTATTCCTTATCATTGTTTATTTTGACATTTGCCGGCATTATAGGCGGTCAATTATTAATATTTTGCCAACAAAATCAATAAAAAGCCCTGCTTTAACACGGCAGGGCTTAAAAAGTTTTGTCGGGTTAAAGACTACAGCAGTTTGATGTTGCCGGCAACAATCCGGTCTCTTTCCGTCATAGTTTCGTAGCTGACTTTATCGCCCTCATTGAGCGTTCTCAGCCCTGCACTTTTTACTGCCGAAATATGGACAAAGATATCTTTTTCGCCATCATCGGGAGTAATAAATCCGTAACCTTTTCTTTTATTAAACCATTTTACTGTTCCTGCTGCCATAATCGCAATCCTTCTTACAAACAGGTTAAAAACATAAACTGCAGCCTGTTTCCCGGCTGTACCGTTTAAGCTACTACAAATTTGCGGATTAGGCAAGTTATTTTTTGTATCGGGCTTGACTGTCGACGTTTGGCGATTATATGAAAAAAACACTATTGTTTTAACCTTTAAGCGGAGGATTTTGACCATGAAAAATATATTTTACCGACTGGCGGCGGGAGCTTTGTTTGCAACCTTCTTTTTCGCTTATGCCATCAATGTCGAAGCCAAAAGCCATCATCGCAACTGGGCGGAAGACAAACTTGAAGATGTTCACGAAGATTATGAAAAGGCCATCAAGAAAATCGGCAAGTCGTCGTTTAGCGAAGAACAAAAAAAGATTTTGAAGGCACAAGCCGACGCCAACCGAGATTTGGTAACTTCTCAAATCAAAGCACTTTCCGCACAACTGACCAAAAACCAAAAAGAACGCGAAAGTTTCAAAGAAGCCATAAAAAGCAGCCGCGAAAACCGTAAAGCCGTGCGCGAAGTCGACGATATTTTATAGCCGCTTTGCCGTCCGCCGACAAAAAACCGGAGATGTATCCGGTTTTTTTATGGGGTTATGCCGCTTGAACTGCAGAAAACAGGGCATTGGTTCTATTTTGCTATTCACAAACCAAATAAAATTTGCTAAATTCATGTCGTTTTACGGAAAATTAAACTAACAAACAAGGAATAAACAAAAATGGCACTAAAAAACTCCAGAGAAGCAAATTATCCCGAATGGTATCAAAACGTTGTCGCCGCTGCCGAAATGGCAGAAAACTCGGTTTCGCCGGGTTGCATGGTGATTAAGCCGTGGGGCTATGGCATTTGGGAAAATATCCGCAATATTTTTGACGAAAAGTTCCGCGAAACCGGACACGAAAACTGCTATTTTCCAATGTTTATTCCCCTTTCTTTTTTCCAAAAAGAAGCAGACCATGTCGAAGGATTTGCCAAAGAAATGGCGGTTGTTACCCATTCGCGCCTTGGTGCGCAAGACGGCAAACTGGTTCCTCAGTCTCCACTTGACGAGCCGCTGATTGTGCGGCCGACGTCGGAAACCATCATTGCCGACTCCTTTGCCAAATGGATTAAATCTTACCGCGATCTGCCGTTGCTGGTCAACCAATGGGCCAATGTCGTGCGTTGGGAAATGCGCCCGCGCCTGTTCTTGCGCACCCGCGAGTTTCTTTGGCAGGAAGGGCATACGGCTCACGCCACCGCCGCCGAGGCAGAAGCGGAAACCATACAAATGCTCGAAGTTTATCGTGATGTGGCAGAAAACGCTCTGGCCTTGCCGGTCATTACCGGACGCAAACCGGAACATGAAAAGTTTCCCGGCGCAGTCGACACCTACTGCATTGAAGCCATGATGCAAGACGGCAAAGCCCTGCAAGCGGGCACTTCCCACTTCCTCGGGCAAAACTTTGCCAAATCTGCCGGTATCAGTTTTGTTAACCAAGAAGGCAAGCAAGAGTTTGCCTATACAACCTCTTGGGGCGTTTCAACCCGTCTGATCGGCGGTCTGATCATGACTCATGCCGACGATGAAGGAATGGTTGTTCCGCCGCGGGTTGCTCCTTATCAGGTGGTTTTGGTACCGGTTATCAAAAATGAATCCGACCGAGAAAAGGTGATGACTTATATTGAAGAAGTCAAGGATATGTTGAAAGGCTTAACGCCGTTTGGCGAAAAAATCAGAATTAAAATCGATAACCGCAACAAATCCAGCGTCGACAAGTTCTGGGAATGGACACGCAAAGGAGCGCCGATTGTTTGTGAGCTTGGTATGCGTGACGCGGAAAGTGCCAAGGTGATGGTCAAAGAACGGCTAAAACTCGGCACAAGCGAAGGCAAAGAGATAATCTCCCGCGAAGATTTTGCCGACAGCCTCTCCAAAAGGCTGGAAAATATTCAGCGAGAAATGTTCGCCCGTGCCAAAACACGGTTGGCAAACAACATCCGCACGGATATTGTAACTCATCAAGACTTTGAAAAATATTTTGCCAACGCCAACCGGTTTATCAAAGACGGCGACAATCGGGCCGTTACTTTCGTCCGCGGAAAATGGAGCGGCGCCGAAAACTCGGAAGAGCTGCTGAAGGCCTTAAAAATCACCATCCGCTGCATTCCGTTTGACCAAAGCGGCAGCAAAGGGGAATGTCTGTTGACCGGAGCCAAAGACGCCACCGTTGACGTGATTTATGCCCGCAGTTATTAAACTTGCATAAGCCACAAACCGGCTCATCATCTTTTGACGAAAAATGATGGGCAAAAGAAAAATCCTTTTTGAAAACAATCAAAAGGGATTTTTTTTGAGTTCTGTTTTTCTTTGTCGGCAAATGAGGGGCAAACCGACGCCCGTTGTCGGTCTTTTACTTTGATTGGTTTTGCTTTGCCGATCAAAAGTTGCCCCTTGCCGTTGCATAAGCCGTAAAAAATGGTTTAAATTGGCGGCAAACTGTTTTAAACATAAAGATAAACTTAATAATATAAGGACATTGTCATGACGGAAATTTTCATCATCTGTATTCTCGGCGGCTATCTGCTCGGCTCCGTTCCTTTCGGTCTGCTCATCACACGGTTGGCAGGCTGCGGCGACATCCGCAAAATCGGCTCCGGCAACATCGGAGCAACAAACGTGCTGCGAACGGGGCGTAAGGATCTGGCTCTGCTGACGGTTCTGCTTGATGCCTCAAAAGCCGGTTTTGCCGCATGGCTGGCTCTCCGCTTTGTACCGGATAAAAGTATGTTTTTTGCCGGCATTTTCACTTCTGCCAACTTGGTTGCCGCACTATACGCCGGAACTGCCGCCATTATCGGACACAATTTTCCGATCTGGCTAAAGTTTAAAGGCGGGAAAGGCGTGGCATCCACTTTCGGTTTTATTCTGGTCATCAACCCCGTCATTGCGCTGATGGCTTTGGCCACTTGGTTGGTTTTTGCGCTGCTGTTCAGATATTCTTCTTTGTCGGCATTGGCTGCCGCCGTGTTGACGCCGCTTTATGCCTATTTTTATGCCGGCGAAACGGAAAGCATCTTTTTTACCGCGGTTGCCCTGCTGATCGTTGTGCGCCATCATGCCAACATCCGCCGATTGCTCAAAAATGAAGAAAGCAAAATTTCTTTTGCCAAAAAGAGCAAGCCTGCCGAAGACACCGACAACAACAAAGACAAGGCAGAAAGCGCAAATTAACGATGACGGCTGACGACGATATTTCGGCTCGACTTCGGTTGATTAACACCGAAGGGATTGGTCCGATCGGCTTTAAGCGATTAACTGAGCGTTTTGGATCGGTAGACGAAGCTCTGCGGGAAACGGCGAACAAAAAAACAATTCCCTCAAGCCTATGGGCTAAAGAAGAATTGGAGCGTGTTCGCCGTTTTGGCGCGCTCATCATTTCCGCAGACGATCCGCGCTATCCTCAAAAACTGCGGGAGCGAGATGATGCGCCGCCGCTGCTTTATGTTAAGGGAAACCTCGAACTGCTAAACCACCGCCCCGCCGTTGCCGTTGTCGGCACACGCAATGCCACCATCATTGGCCGCAAGCTGGCTTCTCAAATTTCGTTTGAGCTGACAGAAAACGATGTGTTAATTGTTTCCGGCATGGCGCGGGGGATTGATACCGCGGCGCACCGAGGCGCCATGTATGCCAAACGGCAGCAAGGACCGACGATTGCCGTCATGGGCACCGGCATTGATCAAATTTACCCCTCCGAAAATGAAAAATTGTATCAGCAAATCGGCGAACAAGGACTGCTGATATCCGAATATCCGATGACAACCAGCGCCCAAAGCGGTCATTTTCCCCGCCGCAACAGAATTGTTGCCGCCTTGAGCGAGGCGGTTTTGGTTGCAGAAGCAACAGAAAAATCCGGATCGCTGATTACCGCGCAGATGGCAGCCGATCAAGGACGGCTGATTTTTGCCATCCCCGGTTCCCCCGGCGAGGCGCGCTCGCAAGGTCCCAACCGGCTTTTGCGTCAGGGAGCGTTATGGGCGGAAAACGCTGCCGACATTTTAGATATTTTAAATAACAAAATCAAACCGAAACCTTTTAAGCCTTCCGCCACGAACGAATACGATTTATTTATAAAGCCCCTTGACATTTTACAAAAAACTGCCGATATTCCACCGGTAAAGAATTGCGATAAAAATTCGATTTTGGCATATTTGTCAGCAGAAGGCGTGGATACCGACGAACTTATCCGCTGTTCGGGACTCGATGCGCCGCGCTTGGCAATGTTGCTGATTGAATTGGAAATGGAAGACAAGATCATCCGTCTACCCGGCAACAAAATCGCCCTGACCGGCAAAAACATGAAAGTAAGAAGATGAAGTTAGTTATCGTAGAATCTCCGGCCAAAGCCAAAACCATCAACAAATACCTCGGTTCCGACTACAAAGTGCTTGCCAGTTTCGGGCATATCCGCGACCTGCCCAGCAAAGACGGTTCCGTACAGCCCGATCAAGATTTTGCCATGACTTGGGAGCTTTCCGCCGGCGGCAAAAAACGCTTAAACGACATCATCTCCGCCGTCAAAGAAGCCGATACCATCATTCTTGCCTCCGACCCTGACAGAGAAGGAGAAGCCATAGCTTGGCATATTTTGGAAGAGCTGAAAAACCGCGGAAAAATTAAAGACAAAAAAATAGAACGTGTCGTCTTTCACGAAATTACCAAATCTGCCGTCACCGAAGCCATTAAAAACCCGCGACAGATTGATGACAATTTGGTTTCCGCCTATATGGCGCGGCGGGCACTCGATTATCTGGTGGGCTTTAATCTGTCTCCGGTGTTGTGGCGCAAACTGCCGGGGTCAAAATCTGCCGGTCGGGTGCAATCGGTAGCGCTCCGACTGATCTGCGAGCGGGAAACAGAAATTGAAAACTTCAAACCTGAAGAATATTGGACGATTGATGCCGAGCTGTTTACCGCCAAGCAGGCACTGATCAAATCCCGACTGATTGTGCTTGACGGCAAAAAACTCGAAAAATTTGATATTAACACGGAAGAAAAGGCGCTGGCCGCCAAATCCAAAATTGAAGCTCAGGATTTTGCGGTTGCCAATGTGGAGCGCAAAAAAGCCAACCGCTATCCGGCAGCACCGTTTACAACCTCTACCTTACAACAGGAAGCCGCCCGCAAACTGCGTTTTTCTGCCAAAAAAACAATGCAGATTGCCCAAAAGCTCTACGAAGACGGTTTAATCACTTATATGCGTACCGATGCCGTCAATCTCTCAAAAGAAGCGATTGATGCCTGCCGTGAGGTTATCGTTAAATATTTTGGCGAAGCTTATCTGCCGAAAGCCCCGAAAGAATACAAAACAAAATCTAAAAACGCACAAGAAGCGCACGAGGCGATCAGACCATCAGATGTCAACAACACTCCCAAAAAGATGGAAGCCAAACTGGACAGCGATGCTCACCGCCTGTACGAATTGATCTGGAAACGGACAATTGCCTGCCAGATGAATCCGGCCGTACTGGACAAAGTCAGTATCGATTCCACTTCCGCCGACGGGCAGATCACATTGCGCGCCAACGGGCAAGTGATTGCATTTGACGGCTTCCTGAAACTTTATCAGGAAAGTTTTGACGACGAGGACGATAATGACGAAACCCGCATTCTGCCAAACGTTGAACTCGGAGAAAAAGAAACCAAGGGCGAAATTTCTGCCGATCAGCACTTTACCGCGCCGCCGCCGCGCTTTACCGAAGCAAGCTTGGTCAAAAAGCTGGAGGAACTGAGTATCGGACGGCCGTCCACTTATGCAACCATCATTGCCGTTTTGCAAGAACGCAAATATGTTAAGGTGGAGAAACTGCGCTTTATTCCCGAAGAACGCGGCAGAATCGTAACCGCTTTTCTGGAAAACTTTTTCCATAAATATGTCGAATATGATTTTACCGCTCAGATGGAGGAATTTCTCGACGATATCTCTGCCGGAGAAATGGAATGGCGCAAATTACTTTCCGGTTTTTGGGCAAAATTCATTAAAAACATAGATGCCGTCACCCCGCTGCAGATGAGCGAAGTGATTGACAAAATAGATGAGGTGTTGGCAAAACATTTGTTCCCCGAACGAGAAGACGGCAGCGATCCGCGCAGTTGTCCCGAATGCCAAAACGGCAGACTGGGGATAAAATTCGGCAAATTCGGAGCGTTTATCGGCTGCTCCAACTACCCTGAATGCAAATATACCCAGCAGCTGATCGATACCTCTGCCGAAGAAGAAGCGGCAGCCGCCTCAGCCGCAACCCGCGCCCCCAACCCCGAAGATCGCGTTTTGGGAGAAACGGACGGACAGAAAATCTACCTCAAAAAGGGACCTTACGGCTATTATGTTCAGCTGGGCGAAGACAACCCGAAAAGCAAGCTCAAACCCAAACGCTGTTCGCTGCCGAAAGGAACGACACCGGAAGACATAACGCCGGAACAAGCGCAGATTTTGCTTTCCCTGCCCCGACAACTCGGCAACGGCATTGAAGTTAACATAGGCAAGTTCGGCACTTATCTAAAGCAAGGCAACAAGTCAAAATCGCTTTACGGAAACGATACCATCTTTTCCATCACTTTGGAACGGGCGGAAGAATTGCTTAAAGGCGCAACAGAAAAAACGCCGGCAAAAGTCATCGGCACCCATCCGCAAAGCAAACTGGAAATTACGCTCAACAGCGGGCGTTACGGTCCTTATTTGAAATGCGGAAAAAACAATTATGCCCTGCCCAAAGAATTTAAGGACAAGGAACTGACGCTCGAAGATGCCGTCAAAATCATTGCCGCCAAAAAATAACACAGGCAGCAGCAACCGGCAAAATCGTCACTGTTGTAAGACAAGGCCGTTGCTGCTGTTTTGAGCCACCTTTTCATGGCGGAGAAAAGTTTTTTACGTCTGGCGCAAGTTCATGCCGCCATGGTCGGAATGCTGAGCGGCTTGCGCAAGAAAACTCGCGCACAACCGAACTTTGTTGCTTTTACGAAAGGGCAAGACGGCCGATTGCTTTGGCGGCTTCTTCCATATCGTTCATCGGAATAATCTCATTGCCGATTTTCTGACCGTTTTCGTGTCCTTTACCGGCAATCACCAACATATCATCTTTTTCCAGATGAGAAACGGCATAGTTAATCGCCTCCGTTCGGTCGCCGATCTCCGTTGCTTCGGGGCATTCGCATAAAATCTGTCGGCGAATTTCTGCGGCATTTTCCGTGCGCGGATTGTCATCGGTCACCACTATTTTGTCTGCCAGTTCTCGGGCTATTTTGCCCATCATCGGACGTTTGAGCTTGTCCCGATCTCCGCCGCAGCCGAAAATCACCCACAATTTTCCCAAAGTATGATGACGCATGGTTTTCAAAACGTTTGAAAGCGCATCCGGCGTATGGGCATAGTCGACATAAACGCCTGCTCCGTTTGCCGATCTGCCCACCAGATCAAGCCTGCCCGGCGCACCTTTCAAATGCGGCAAATATTCGATAATCTTTCCGGAAAAACCATGCATGGCCATAACCATACCGACGGCACAAAGAACATTCATGGCTTGAAATTCTCCGATCAGCGGCAATTCCAGTTGATACCGCCGCCCTTCAATTTCCGTTTCCAATATCTGCCCCGTGGCATGAGGCCGCCGTGACAATATTTTCAGATCTTGCCCGTTAGAACCGTAAGACAACACTTTGATACCTCGGCGACGACAAATTTCCGCCAGTTGCCCAAATTCGGGAATATCGGCGTTCAAAACGGCGGTTCCGTCAGCTTCCATCACTCTGGAAAAGAGCTGTTCTTTTGCTTGCAGATAGTTTTGCATATTTTGGTGATAATCCAAATGATCTTGGGTCAAGTTGGTAAAACCGGCAGTTTTAATTTTTAAGCCGTCCAAACGATACTGTTCTATACCGATGCTTGATGCTTCAAGCGAAACATAGTCTACCCCTTTTACCGCCAGATCACGCAGAATGCGGTGCAAAGTCACGCTATCGGGGGTGGTAAGCGTTTCCGTGTTTTCCGCCACGTCAGAAACCACGCCGACGGTGCCGATGCTGGCGGCAGAGTAGCCAAGGCATTTCATCAGCTGACGGGAAAAGTCGGCAATGGATGTTTTGCCGTTGGTGCCGGTTACTGCAGAAAGATATGGGGAAATCGGTTTATAAAAGTTGGCTGCCGCGCAAGCAATATTTTGCCGCATATTGCCGGCTGCTTTAACAAACAAAACGCCGTCTGCGGTCGGAGGTGTATAATCTCCGTCATAAAGCACCGCCGCGGCTTTTTTCTCCACGGCATCGGGAATAAATTTTCTGCCGTCGGAATCTTTTCCGTGCAAGGCAATAAAAAGTGCTCCCGAGGTTATTTTGCGCGAATCCAACTCCACCGAAGAAATTTCTCTATCACCGACAAGTTTTTCCGCCAGCGGAACACCCGCCAATATCTGACTAAGTAACATAACAAACCTCGCTTTTGATAAACATTGCCGTGATTATAGGCGCAAAAGTTTAGTTTTTTATTAACCCGATCCCCTTGTTTTTCAATCTGACCATATTATGGGAATTATTTTCAGCGTTGTCTAACCGGCAGCTGATGGTGCTCGGCGGTACCGTCATACATTTTTTGCCGTTCTTTACGCTTGCTTGCTAATCTGACTCATCGGTCAATATTTTCCCCGCGCAGTCATCACCGTTAAAATTGTAGCCGGTAACCACACTGTTGTCGACGGTAAAAGAAATTTTACAATATTCTATATTTTCCCGATCAGGATCGGGGCCGGAGAAAGTCTGTTCCGAAATGGCGGGATAATATATTTGCTGCGTATAAATATCTCGATCGCCTTCCCCGTTATCTTCAACATAGGTCAGCACTCTAGTATCGGCGTCTACCGTAAAAGTGCTGTCCGGCATACCCCAATTATCCACCAAATGTTCTTCCGACACACCCACCCAACTTTTTAACTGCTCGTTGTAGGTCGCGGTTGAAGAACAGGCCGTCAAAATAAAGGCACACAATAAGATCAACATATTCTTTCTCCCTTATCAAATCAAATTTTCCGCTTTAATATGGGAGCAAAAAAGGTTTTTTCAATCGGTGATGTTTTTTAATCGGGCAGACAGTCGGTTTTGTGCGGCGCTGTCCAGACGCACCGATATTTTGAGCATTTCTTCATTGGGGCGGCAAGAAAGAACTTCTCCGTTTTGATGCAGCCAAGAAATGGTTTTGCCGTCGGCAGATGGAATATTGAGGTTAACAACAGCGCTGTCGGCGGCCAAAATCTCGTCTATTTTCCGCAACAGTTCTTCACAGCCCTCTCCCGTCAGCGCCGATACTTTCAGCGCATTGGCCGAAGGGGCGCAAAAGGAAGGAGAAAGATCGATTTTGTTATAAACTTCCAGATAATTTGTCTGATATTCGACCCTATCCAACCCCAAACCGGACAACACCGTCAATACGTCTCGCCGTTGCTGTCGGCAACCGGAGTTGGCAGCGTCCAGCACCTGAACGACAATGTCGGCCTCTGCCACTTCTTCCAGCGTGGCGCGAAAGGCCATGACCAATTCGTGCGGCAGGTCAGAAATAAAACCGACGGTATCAGACAAGATAACCTCGCGTCCCGAGGGCAAGGTCAGCCGCCGCATAGTGGTATCTAAAGTAGCAAACAGCAAGTTTTCCGCAAACACGCCGGCTTTTGTCAGGCGGTTAAACAGCGTGGACTTGCCGGTGTTGGTATAGCCGACCAGAGCCACAACCGGATAGGGAACACGCTTGCGTGCCGCTCGCTGCAACCCGCGAGTTTGTCTTATTTTTTCCAGCGACTTTTTAATTTTATTGATTTTCTCATCAATAATGCGGCGGTCAAGTTCAATTTGTGTTTCTCCGGGGCCGCCAAGAAACCCTGCTCCCCCGCGCTGACGCTCCAGATGGGTCCAACTGCGTACCAAACGGCTGCGCTGATAGGTCAAATGCGCCAGCTCCACTTGCAGCGAACCTTCTTTTGTTTGTGCCCGCTCACCGAAAATTTCCAAAATTAATGCCGTGCGGTCAATCACTTTCAAATTAAGTGCTTTTTCCAAATTGCGCTGCTGAATGGGAGAAAGAGAGGCATCGACAATCAGCAGCTGCACCTTGTAAAGCGCGCATACCTCGCGAAACCGGTCAATAACCCCTCTGCCGAAATAAGCATCGGGTCTGAGCTGCCGCAATCGGACAATTTCGGAAAAAGCCACCTCCAAGTTGATTGCCTCTGCCAGACGAACCGTTTCTTCCAGCCGTTCTTCCGGATGAAGAGAGATTTTTTCGTTTGGCGTTTCGGGATAAACGATAGCGGCTTTAACGACCGGAATTTCAAATATATTTTCCGCCAAGTTTTACTCTTTGTCGGTTTGGGAGGCAATGTCGACGGCAATCCCCGGCATAATGGTCGAAACGGCATGTTTATAAATCAGCTGCGTGTGCCCGTCACGACGCAACAAGATGGAGGCATCGTCAAACCAGGTAATCACCCCTTGCAGCTTCACGCCGTTAATGAGAAAAACCGTTACCGCAATCTCGTTTTTCCGAATATCGCCTAAAAAATCTTCCTGAACTTTCTGTGACATTGTCATATATTCCTTTTGATTATTGTTTATCTGATTGTAACCCTATTTTGTAAAAATAGTAAAGAGTTGTTATGAAACAAGGGGGATAATTATGCAAAGATTTTTTCCGCCCGTCGGATGGAAGACGGCGCGACAAAAAAGATCAGCACATCACCGGCTGCCACCCGTTCGTTCAAAGATGGCGAAAAAATGGTTTCTCCTTTGCGTATTAAAGCGCAGATGCGACTTTCTTTAGGTAAGCCCATTTGTGCCAAAGCCGAGCCGATTAAAGGAGAGTTGCCGTCAATGGCAATTTCCCACACTTCTCCCGACAGCCCAAGCGTGCAGGCGTTGTTCAGACGCACCTTGCGCAGTTCCTTTAATATGGCAGAAATGGTTATGGTGGTGCGATCAATCAGGATATTTTCCCCCACATTAATCATTTGAGTATTGGCAGAACGTGAGTTCACCAAGGCAAATGTGTTTTCCACACCGTTTTTACGCGCAATCATTGCCGCAATAATATTGTCTTTGTCCTCGCCGGTCACGGCAATGGCGGCGTCAACATCGTCAATGCCGGCTTCCGCAAGCACCATGTCGCTCATCACGGAACCGTTAAACACCGCCGTATTGTTCAGATGTTCTGCCAGTCGGGCTGCGCTTTGCGGATCTTCGTCAATAACTCGACATCCGACAACTCCGTCGTCATCTTCCAAAGATTCCGCCAAATATTCGGCAATTTGGTTGCCGCCGAAAATGAGCACGCGTTCGTTGTCTTTACGTTCCAGCCCAAAACTGTGAATAACGTCTTCAATCTCATCTGCCGACGCCAAAAGGTTAATTTCGTCTCCGGCATGAAAAGAATCGTTGCTGGTGGGAATAAAACCGCGCCCGTTACGAATGATGTTGACCACCGCAATATGCAAATCGGGATCTGCCCGTTCCAGATGATCAAGCGGAATTTGCAACAACGGCGACTTTTTGGGACAACGGAAAGAAAGAAGCATCAGCTTTTTGCCGGCAAAAGGATAAATGCCGGAAATACCCGGAAATTGAAGCACTCGCCTAATGGCGCCGGCAATTTCATATTCAGGAGAAACCGCCAGATCTACCGGAAGATCATGATCGCCGAACAAACCGCCCCACACTGCTTTATGATAAACACGGGCACTGATACGCGCCACTTTGCGGGGTATGTTAAATAACGAATATGCCGCCTGACAAGCCATCATATTAACCTCATCGCTTTCAGTGGCGGCAATCAGCAAATCGCTCTTTGCCGCTTCCGCCTTTTGCAGCACGTCAGGATGGGCAAGCGACCCCAAAATGGGCATGACGTCCCATTCGCGGGAGATTTCATTTAGCTTTCTTTCGTCTTCGTCAACCACCGCCACGTCATTGTTGCCGCGGCTTAAGTATGCAACAATGCTTTTGCCGACGCTGCCGGCACCACCGACTATTATCTTCATATTTTTTCCTCCGTTGCGCCAAATTTCAACCCGTCAAAATAAGCTTCCGCGGCGGCAAGCGCTTCCGCCATACCGTCGATTTTTGTGTATTGTTCCCGAAACCTTTTGGCATCATGCAGCCCTTTGCAATACCAACAGACATATTTCCGTGACAACTGCAATGCCGTCCGTTCTCCGTAATAATCGCACAAACTGCGGACATGGCGAAGCAAGACTTCTTTAACAACGTCTGTCGACCGTGCTTCCGGTTTTTTTCCGGTTTTCAAAAAGCAATCGATATCGGCAATCAGCCACGGAGCTCCCAGAGCCGCGCGACCAATCATCAACCCGTCGGCGCCCGTATGGCGCAATATTGCGGCGGCAGAATCCGCATCGCAAACATCTCCGTTGGCAACCACCGGAATTTTGACCGCCTGTTTTACCGCCGCAATAATGTCCCAATCGGCCTTGCCCGCATAAAAATCGCTGCGCGTTCTGCCGTGAACCGTCACATAGGCGGCTCCGCTTTCCTCGCACATACGGGCAATCTCAACCGCATTGATATGCTCGTGATCCCACCCTTTGCGAAATTTGACGCTGACTTTTAAAGCAGAGGCTGCCACCGTTGCTTCTATGATTTTTGCCGCCAGCAACGGGGTTTGCATCAATGACGAACCGGCATTGTTATTAACAATTTTTCGTACCGGACAGCCCATATTGATATCTAAACTATGCGCACCGAGATCGGCTGCCGTTTTGGCAGCTTCGGCAAACAAAGCCGGATCGCTGCCAACCAGTTGAACAACCACGGGATAAGCTTCGTCCCGCACATCGGCAATGCGGCAGGTTTTGGTATTTTTGCGTTCCAACGCATTAACGGCCACCATTTCCGAAACGATATTGCCGCCGCCGAAAGACGCCGCCAACCGTCGAAACGGCCGGTCTGTGATACCGGCCATCGGCGCCAAAAAAACCTGACTGTTAAAATCGAGTATCTTCATTGTCTAATTTAATTTGTCCAAGGCTCGGGCAATCACATAATAAATTTTACCGATATCCGCGCCGGAAATAACCGACAGCAAAATACCCGATTTTTCGCAACTGCGGGCGCGGTTAATCAGTTCCTCAAACTCACCCATATAGGCGTTGACCATTTTGCGAAACTCCGGATTTTTCTCAAATTCGTCCTTAATCGCCACCACTTGTTTACGGCTCATGCTGCGTGATAAATAACGCACAAAAACGCCCGTATCGCCCTCATAATATTTCTGCCACAACTTATCCTGACTTTCGGGGTTGAAAATCATATTGATGTCAACCGCCAGCGTTTCCAGCTTTTCGATAACGGAGGTGGCGTTTTTCAGGAAGTTTTCAACTTTCATTTCCCGATAGCGTTTTTCTATATCTGCCAGTTCGTTACCTGCCTGCTTGGCTCCAATGTCCAGCAGTTCGATCTGCTTTTTGATAACGCTGTTAAAGCTGTCGGTGCTGGCAACAATCGCCTTGCTCTTGTCGGTAAATTCTTCTAAGTTGCCGCTGAAACCACCCATAACTTCGCTGACTTTGGTCAACGTTTCGTCAGCTGTGGCACGCAAGCTGTCGGACTGTTCCATAAACATATCGTTGGCTGCCTTCACTTCGCCGGCCACACGCTTGGCATCGTCCATCACTTCCATCACCGTCAGCCGCCATTTTTCGCCGGTTTCGGCAAACTTCTCGGAGCTGCCCTGCGCCGCTTCTTCCAACTGTCTGCCGAGCTGCTGCAAACCGTTGCTCAGTTCGCGGATCTTGTCATGAGCAAGATTGGCCTTTTCTATCAACTGATCGGAAGTGCCGTTCATCAGATTGTTAAAGTAATCGGTCAGCGACTTGGTGTCTTCGGCAATTTGTGTCATTTTATCATTTTGTTCCGCCAGCAAACCGGTTGCCTCATTGAGCGTACGGCTGCTTTCTTCGGTTACGGAGCCAAAACCTTGCAGGCAGCGGTGATAATCTTCCGTTACCTTGTTCATGTTGGCAGCGGCATTGTCCGTTGCCTGGTTAAGGTTGTTCGAACACAAAGCCAGCGCCTGATTAACCTGCTCGATACCGGCGATTGAATTTTGCGTCGTTTGTCCCATGCTGTCGCCCACTTGCAACAAATAGTCCGCCAATGCCGATATTTCCGACGACATGGCAGCGGCATTTTCCTGCAAACCGCCGGCATTTTTCTTAAACTGTTCGCTCAGGCTTGCCATTTTGTGAGAAAT
This sequence comes from Alphaproteobacteria bacterium, assembly GCA_020025875.1. Lineage (GTDB taxonomy): Bacteria > Pseudomonadota > Alphaproteobacteria > RF32 > CAG-239 > JAFUYI01. The sequence continues at coordinate 18,116 of JAHHRI010000011.1, forward strand.
GGCCTCGGAAACGTCCATCAAGCATTTGTATTGCTCGTTTAAGGCTGCTTCACCGAGACGTGTCTGCGCGCTGACCAGATTGATGACATCCATCAAATCTTCCCGCTGGCGACCGAAATTGTCGTTGATGACATTGCTTTGGACGCGGATCTGCTCACCGATGGTATTAAAAATGCCATCGACTTTTGCGCTTTCGACATTGATCTGTTCCACCAAACCGCCAAAGCGTTCGTTGATCTCCGTTCCGCGTTCTGCCATTTCTGCCGCCGAATGACCGATTTTTTCCGCATAGCCGTCCATTTGACCTGCAAGCACCGTAAATTCGGTTCCGAACTCATTATGCACACCTTTAATTTTTTCAGCCCGACCGGCAATAAAAGCAGCGGCGGTTTCTGCCGTTTCTTGCAACTGATCGGCGGCGCGGGTCAATTCTCCGGCGCCATCGTTCATACGGTTGACCATGGCGACAGCGGCTTCATCGGCTTCGTTTTTGATGCGTTCGATAATCTGTCCGAGTTCTCCGGCGCCGTTGTTCATACGGTCGACAATAGCGGTGGCGGCTTCATCGGCACCGCCTTTTGCCTGCTCAACCGCCCGACCAAACTCCGCCAATCCGGCGGCAATGGTATCGGCAATTTGGCTCTGACGCGAAGAAACATCGGCAAGATCTTCGTCCAAGCGACGTATTCTTTCGGCAACGGCTTGGTCAATTTCGCTTAATTTGTCAATGGCGACATTAGATTTATCCGCCACATCGGAACCGCGACGGGCAACTTCGTCCTCAAGCGCGGTCATCTTGGCAAATACGCTGTCGGCACTTTCGCTCACGGCGGCAATCTGCTCATGAATGGAGCGGCTGACACCGGCCGTGTTTTCCGCTACCGAATTCAGCAGCTCCGACTGACTGGCAAAAGTGGCGACAATGTCGGCAAACTGTTTGGAAAAACCGCCGGTCGCCTCATTGACCGCATTTTCGTGCTTTTCCATAATGGCCGCAATTTGCGCCGTCCGTTCGTCAACGTCGGCAATCAGGCTGCGAAGGTGGTTACTCTGCTCGGCAACGCTGTTTTCCAAGCCGGAAACTTTTTGTGTCATGGCATCTGCAGCCTCGTCCAGACGGCGCACTTCCGTTCCCAAACTGTCGTTGATCAGACGTGTCTGTTCGGCTGCTTTATCGGAAGCTTCTAGCGATGCCGCAAGATTTTCTTTTAACCGGTCGACGGCCTCGCAGGCTTCGCCGACGATTTGTCCGGCGACAGCCGAAAGTTCTCCGATCTGCCGATTGAGTTCCGATTTGATGTCTTCTATTTTGGCCAGTGAGGTATTGATACTGCCGTGTTGTTCGGCCAACGATTTTTCCGCCAAACGGCTTTGAGCAACCGCCATATTGCCGGTTTCGTTCAAATGATCTGCCTGTGCGGCAATGGCCTCATTAACTTCGTTCAGATTTTGCATCATTCCGTCTATTGTTTGTTTGACGCCCTCGATACCTTCCGCAAATTTGCTGCCGACATTGTCTAAATCGCCGCCTATGCTGCCGCCGATATTCTGCAATTCTCTAAACCGCTCGGCAATGTTGTCGCTGCTGCCGTTGATCTTGTCGCAAGCAGAATCGGTAAAGCTGATCAGGTTTTCTGTTTTGACTTTTACCGTATCGACCACCTCGCGCAAACTTTCAACGGCTTTGGCGCTGCGCTCGTCCAGATTGTCAAAGCCTGAACTGAGCGTATTTTCCGCCGACTGCAAACTTTCCACCACGGTGTCGGCAATATTTTTAAGTTCGTGCGCCTGAGAAGAAATATTGTTTTCCACCAGTGCCGTCTGCGCAATAATTTTTTCCGCTTCGTTGACAAAAAGATCGCTGTGCTCGGAAATTTTGCGGTACACTTCCTGAATGCTGTTATCCATATTTTCCGCATATTTAACGGTTTTTTGCCCGCGTGTTTCGATCAGTTCGTCAATCTCGGAGGCAACCGAACGGAAAGTTTCGCCTACGGCCTTGGTGCTCTCCACGGCTTGATGAGTAATGTCTTCCAGATATTTACCCTGCGCCTGAATCTTTTCGTAAACCAAATTAAAGTTTTCTTCCGAAACATTGCCGTACGACTTGATGTTTTCGCTGGCTTCCATGATCTGACGAGAGCTGCTTTCTGCCACGGATTGGATAATATCGGCAGAATTTTTGATTTCGTGCATACCGGGGAGCAAATGGTCGACAATGCCGTTGATATCTCCCTGCAACCGCGAAGCGACGCTTGAAAATTCGGCAATGCAGCTGCTTAGGTCTTTTGTGGTTTTGAAAGCTTTGTCCGTCACACCGTCAAAGCTTTTGGTCAAAGTTTTGACACCGTTGGTCAGCTCAACGATACTTTTAGTTGAGTAGTTGTCCAACACCCGCACCAGACTGGCGAAGTCGTCCACCCGTTCATCGAGTTCTTTTTTGATTATCGATGTCTGGCTCATCGCCAATTTGGTTACTTCCTGCAGCTCCGACACTTGCGAGCGAATCGCTTCCGACATGGCTTTGGCGGTGGCTGCTCCGCCTTCTTCCGGATAAACCAACTGATTCATGTAAGCGCGTAAAAATTTGGCTTCTTTTTTAAAAGCCGCGCTGCGGTCCACATAGGCCATACCCACCCAGATCAGCGCCAAAGGCAGGGTGACACCGGCTAAAAAGCCGCCAAACTCGTCGGGCATCATCAAAAACAAATTCGACCAGCCGAAAAACTGGGTAATGTAAATAAGCACGATTGCAAACCAGACGACGGTAACCACCAACATCAGCCGATAAAGATTGCTGCCGAACCAAGAATTTTCATTTTCTTCCAAAGTAGAATTATCGGACTTGCTTTTATGAATCATTTCAGACTTCCAGAATTATTAAAATTTGTACAAATCGGTTTCAGATTACAGCATAATGCTTAATATTTCAATAACAAAACCGGCTCAAAGAACAGCTTCTCCGAACCGGTTTTTATGCTCATATTGTCTTATTCTATGCAACAATCGACGGCCTTGCGGACAAAAGCCTTCATTTTTGCCAAAGCGCTGTCGTCCGGCTTTTCCGTTGAGTTTGCGGCGGCTTTTTCTTCCGTTGTTTGCGTCGCAGCCGCTGCCGATAAATCTTCCGCCAGTTTTTTGACTTGCGTATAACTGTCTTCAACCCATTTGACGTCTTCCATATTTAAAAGCTTCATGTTCAATCCCCAAAACAGGCAATATAGCTCATACGACTGGTCAAACAGCTTGTAGGCTTCTTGTTTGTGTCCCAAACTTTGCTGCTTGGTTCCCACTTCCATCAAACGCATCGACGCCGAAAGTAAGTGCTTGGATATGCACCAAACTTCCCCCTCATATTCCGGTATAACTTTTTGCATCAGCTGCTTGCGGGTTTCTCTTACCTGCTCAATCAGATCATAATATGAGCTCTTGCCCGTCTTGGCGCCGGAAAACATCAGATGTTCTTCGATCGATATCAGGTTCATTATCCCGATCGTCAGATCCTGATCCGAGGACAAGTCTTTCGGGTTGACTTTTTTGCGTGAGTCTATCTTTTCAACATATGCTTTCACATTTTCGATTTTTTTCATTTTTTATCGCCTTAAAATCCATATAGTTCGGCAGCTTTTCCGCACAACGGATAATAGTAGAAATAAACGCTGAGCAATGCCAATGCCGACACGGGAACAGCCACTTTTTCAAACGGGAAATGGGCGTGTCCGCCGTTTTTGGCTTTCATCCATTGATAAAAACGGTTAGACATAATCAAAACCACCGCACCGGCAATGGTGCTGAACAGGAAAGGATCGAGATAAAGAAAGAACAACAGCGGTTCAGGTCGGTATGTCATCTCGCCGACATACATAAAGCCGATCATGGCAACGTTTAAAACAATCAGCCAGAAGTCGCGTCCGGCAAAATGCCAATTTTTCTTGTCAAACCACACAATCATCCAATAGCCGAGCAGAGCCAGCAACGCGCCCGCCCAAACGCCGATAACGCTGTCGTCCACCCCAAAATAGCGGGCAATTTCCAATGAGGCTGCCACCGCCACCGTACAAACGGCGCAAGCCGGGTTGGCATAAGCCGGCAGCGCAAACATCAGTGCAAACAACAAAATCAATCCCATCATCATTTTTTCTTTCCTTGATAAAAAGCTAAAACATCTATTTCTGCTTATAATATAATCTCTCAATTTGCAAATATTTTTTGTTGATTATACTAAATAAGTTGAATACAAAGAAAATAGCGTCAACCCTTTCGGAAAAGGAACAAAGTATGCACAAGCTGATCGAAAAGGCTAAAGAAACTCATTTGCTGAGCAAAGACGAACTGATCGAACTGCTGTGCGGCGACGATACCGACACAGATTTGTTTGCTGCCGCCGATGCCGTCAGACGGCAATATGTCGGCGACGGTATTCATCTGCGCGGATTAATCGAATTTTCAAACTTTTGCCGCAACGACTGTTGCTATTGCGGTCTGCGCCGCAGCAACAAGATTGAGCGCTACCGAATTGACGAAGAAACGATTTTCAAGCTGGCCGAACACGCCGCCTGCCGTATGGGTTTAAAAACAATCGTTTTGCAATCCGGCGAAGATCTATATTTTGACAAAGAAAAAATGTGTCGCCTCATCCGCCGCATCAAAACCCTTAACACCGCTCTTACCCTTAGTATCGGCGAAAAATCTCTTGACGAATACCAAGCTTATCGGGAAGCGGGAGCTGATCGTTTTTTGCTTAGAATCGAAACAACCGATCAAAAGCTTTATGGCGAAACCAACCCCGGCATGAGTTGGGAAAAGCGGATTGAATGCATTGTCAACCTTGGTCGCGCGGGGCTGGAAATCGGCACCGGAATACTGGTCGGACTGCCGGAGCAAACCATCGAAAGCTATGCCGACGACATTTTGTTTTTTCGGCAGGTCAATGCCGATATGATCGGTATCGGTCCTTTTATTCCGCATCCGGACACACCGCTGAAAAATGCGCTCGGAGGCTCTTTGAAAATGGCGTTGAAAGTGATGGCGCTGACCCGACTTTTGCTGCCGGACATCAACATTCCCGCCACCACCGCAATGGAAACGCTGGCTCCAAACGGGCAGCTTCAAGCGCTCAAAGCCGGTGCCAACGTCATCATGCCCAACGTCACCCTCACCCAATATCGCAAACATTATGAGCTGTATCCGGGAAAATCAACCGTTGGCTACACGCCTGACGAAAGCCTGAACGCGGTTAAAGACAAAATTGCCTCTCTCGGACGTTTTGTTGCCGAAGATTTTGGTTTTCATCGCCGCTTTCAGGCATAAAAACAGACCATACAACCTACAAACCCATCATAACGTCTGAACGGCGCAGTATTCGGCTTTTAAAATCTCTCTCAATATTTGGCTTGTTTTTTTGTCAAATTGTATTATATTAATGTCGATTAATCATTTTTATGTATCACATTAAACTTTATAATTATGGAACAACCGAAAAAGACTTCGTTGCTGACCTTGAAAAATCAGGAAAAAGTTTTGTTGTGTATCATTGCACAAAAACTGTACTGTCAAATTATTCCGATGACCAGAAGCGGATACAAAATTACGCCCACCGTACTGGAAGCGATGAAATGGAGCCGTCAGTGGAAACAGTTGCTGCCGATGTTGCTTGTCGAAAACTTCCCTTACCAAGGCGACTATGCCATTTTGTTGTCCTTTCTCAACGAAACGATGGGTTCAAACGCCACTGCCGAATATATCATTCATGCGGCACGGCAAAGAAACAACACCAATCAAAAGTATTGGCTGCGCTTGCTGAATATGCTTTCTGACGAACAACTGGAAAAAAACCACTGTTGGGATATTTTGGCACAAAAGGAAAAATGGGATATTTTAGAAAAAAACAGACGTTTTGACGAAATTATCCTGTCGGAAAACGTGCATGACACACAAACGGCTGCCAACATTCTCTTTCGCCATGAGATGATCGGCAGAATCATCGAACTCAAAAAATTTGACTGGTTAAAATATATCCCCGACGGTGAGGATATTTTGCTCAAATACGGTAAGTTCGAGATTCTCTATTTCTTGAAACAGATGCTGAGTTGGAAAAAAAGAAAAGAGATGTTTGACCAGCTATGCCAAACCCCCGAAGGGCGTTTGTTTCTCTACAAACAAGGAGAATACGAAGCGCTGCTGATGCACGGACATTTCGATTTGTTTGCTGAAAACCACCAATGGACAAACTATCCGGAGCTAGATGATATGGGAAACATATACTGGATCCGATGGATTGACTATGCTCACCAAAACAACCTGCCCCGATTGTTGGAAAACATCTATCAGGCAGCGGCAGGTAACGGAAAATATCAGCTGTTGGCAAACGAAAAACAGTATCAGCTGTTGGCAAATGCAAAACAGTATCGACTGCTGTGGAAAAACAGACAATTTGTCCTATGTCTGAAAAGCTTGCTCGCAAACGCATTCGGCATTGGCAAAAAAGCATGACAAAACCGACTTTTTCTTAGTTCATGACGAAGCAAAAAGCAGATTTTATTCTGCCGCAAAAAAACGCTCTCTTTTTCGGAGAGCGTTTTTGTTTTGCCGCCTTACAGACTTCCTCGGTTTTCCGGAGGTTGTCTGTTTGGGTATTTTTAGAGTTTAATCAACTCGCGTACCCGTTCTTTCAACTGTTCCAAAAGGTCTGCTTTGGGCGTATACTTTCCTTCAAACGGAGCCACCGTCTGCCAGCCGAGATCTTCGTAGACCTGTTGAATTTGTTTGACCACCCCCGGTTTCCACCCGTAAGAACCGAAAGCAAGCGCTTTTTTGCCGCGCGGCGCCAAACCTTTCATATAGGTCACAAACCCCGCCACTCTCGGAAACAACTGGTTGTTTAAGGTTGGGTTGCCGATGCAGACATAAGCCGCATCCAGAAAATCGACCATCACTTCGGAAACATTTTCCACTGCCAAACAATGTTTGGTAACCGGAATGCCGGCGTCCTGAAATTCTGCCATAACCGTTTCTGCCATTTTGGCAGTTGCCCCCCACATAGAATCGTAAACAATCACGGCCTTGCCTTCGTTTTTGCCCGATGCCCATTTGGCATAAAGACCGAGGATTGTGTCGACTTCATCTTTGCCTGCCCAGATACAGCCGTGCGAAGGAGCTATCATCTCAATATCCAAGCCGAGTGTGCCTGCCGTATTCAATGCCTTTTCAGCCTGCATACCGTAGGGAAACAAAATATTGGCATAATAACTTTTGGCTTCATTGACAACCAGATCAAGCCGCTGTTCCTTAACAAACAACCCGTCGGAAGCCAGATGTTGTCCGAAACCATCGTTGGACAACAACAGTTTTTCTTCCTTAACATAGGTCATCATCGAATCCGGCCAATGCAGCATCGGGGTGGTCATAAAAGTCAGATGACGTTTGCCGATGCAAACACTTTCGCCCGTTGTTACCAACTTATAGTTCCAGCCGGTTGTATCAAAATGAGCTTCCAGCGCCATTTTGCCGGCATTGTCGGTGATAATCGTCGCTTGCGGCGCCAATTTCATAATTTCCGGAATATTGCCGGAATGATCCATTTCCACATGATTGACAACGATATAGCTGATTTGGGAAAAATCAACGATACTCTTTACCCGACTGATCATTTCCTGCGACATACAGTTTTTGACGCCGTCAACAAGCGTGATCTTCTCGTCCATGATCAGATAAGAATTGTAAGTTGAACCGTGCGGAGTGGCATAGCCGTGAAATTCTCTCAAATTCCAATCTTTTACGCCAACCCAGTAAATATCTTTCTTAATTTCTTTCGCTTGCATTTTTTTGTCCTTATATATATTGTTTTTGTTAATGACTAAAATAAGCATATAAATTTAAGTTGACAACCCGTTTTTTGGGAGTTATTAACAAAAATAGTAATCATTATCATTTATGGAGCGGTAAATGAAATATTCCAGACAAAGAGAACTGATCTTAAAAACTCTGAAAGAAAACGCCATCCACCCGACGGCCGAGCAGCTTTGCGAGCTGATCCGTCGAGAGGAACCTACCGTTAGTCTGGCAACCGTTTACCGTAACCTCAATCTTTTGTCGGAAAACGGAATGATTAAAAAAATTGAAGGTCTGGACGGTATGGCTCATTTTGATCACCAGACACATGATCATTACCATTTTATCTGCACAAAATGCAATAGGGTGTTTGATATTCCCTATGACATTACGCCCGATCTGGCCAAAGACGTTGAAAACCGGACAGGGCTAACGGTGGTTGCTTACGATATTTCATTCCGAGGAATATGTAAGCACTGCCAAAAATTCAACTAATATTTTAAGGAGTTATACTATGGAACTGAAAGGTTCAAAAACTGAAAAAAACCTGATGGATGCCTTTGCCGGCGAATCTCAGGCACGTAACAAATATACCTACTATGCCTCAAAAGCCAAAAAAGAAGGCTACAACATCATTGCCGAAAAGTTTGAACAAACGGCAAACAATGAAAAAGAACACGCCAAAATTTGGTTTAAGTTGCTGCACGGCGGCGAAGTTCCCTCCACCGTTGAAAATTTGAAAGATGCCGCTGCCGGCGAAAACTATGAATGGACCGATATGTACGACCGCATGGCCAAAGAAGCGGACGAAGAAGGCTTTACCAAAATTGCTTTCCTGTTCAGATCTGTCGGTGCCATCGAAAAAGGACACGAAGAAAGATACAATGCTTTGCTGAAATCTTTGGTAGAAGGCAAAATTTTCAACCGTCCGACAAAAGTGATTTGGGAATGCGGCAACTGCGGACATCGGATCGAAAGCCCGACGGCTCCTGAAAAATGTCCGGTATGTGATCATCCGCAGGCTTACTTCTTTGAACTGCAAGAAGAATTTTAAGTCTTTTTTTCCTTTTCGGGAGCAAAAAATCCGTCTGCCGCGCAGGCGGATTTTTTTTGTTCTTAATATCTATTTTAACCCTTTAGCTTTACAAATAAATATGATATAAATTCAGACATTCGGTCATTGAAACATTTTTTACGCACAAATTGATAAGCAACTGACAATCCTGTTGTTTTCTGCAAAATCATGTTTTATAATTTGAGCATACATTAAACGGAGGGGAAGCAAAATGAAAATTTGGTTGAAAAAATTAAAAAATTTTTTCAAAGCTGTCAGTAAACATCCGCGTTTCATCAACATACTCAGCTTCATTATGTATCATTATTCTCGTTGGGTCGGCAACACCACCAAATGGGATATTTTCGGCGTTAATCAATTCTATCAGACATGGAATCAGGAAAAAGCCGTTATTTTGGTCATCTGGCACGGGCGGGCCATGATGATTCCTTATTTTTGGAACCGGCAACATCCTTTAAAGGCTTTGGTTTCTCTGCATAAAGACGGCAGAATTATTGCCGGTTTTCTCGAAAAATACGGTTTTAAGACAATCGGCGGATCTTCCTCCAACGGCGCCAATTCGGCAGCACTGGCTTTGCTTCACTCGCTGCGGGACAATACCGCCGTCGCCATTATCCCCGACGGTCCCAGAGGTCCACGCATGAAAATGAGCATCAGCCCCCTTTATTTTGCCCGCAAATCGGGAAAGCCGATCTTTGGGGCAACCTACAGCATAGAACATTCGCTGACCGCCAAAAGCTGGGACGCCATGCTGCTGCCGCCACCTTTTTGTCGCGGTATTCTGCATGTAACCAAACCCTATTACATTCCTGCCGATGCCACTGATGAAGATTTGGAAAAATATCGTCAGGAAATTGAAGATGATATGAACACTCTTACTTATAAAGCCGATCGGCGTTTCGGTCTGCCGAAAATTGAACCGGGCATTTGCGCCAAATCAAAAAAATATCCCACGAAGGAGGAAACAAATAAATAATGTTTATCAATCTTTACAATATCTTGATCCGTTTGTTGTATCCGCTGGCCATTCGCCCTTACATCAATAAAAGAAAAGAACAAGGCAAAGAAGATGTAAAACGTTTCAACGAAAGAATCGGCAAGCCCAACCTCCCCCGTCCCGAAGGACAATTATTTTGGATGCACGGCGCTTCGGTGGGAGAATCGTTATCCATGCTCCCTTTGATAGACAAGCTGCTCCGCACCTATCCTCAAGCTTATGTGATGGTCACAACGGGAACTACCACTTCGGCAGAACTGATGGGCAAGCGGTTGCCCGAAAGAGCTTTCCATCAATATATCCCCATCGACAACCCCAAGTTTACCCGACGCTTTGTCAAATATTGGCACCCCGAAGCGGTGTTGTGGTTTGAATCGGATTTGTGGCCGGCCATGCTTTCTGCCGTCAAACGCAAAAATATTCCGCTGATCTTAATGAACGGCAGAATTTCCAACCGATCTTTTAAACGTTGGCAGCAGTTTGACTTTATTTGTAAAGAACTTTTGTCTTGCTTCTCCTATTGCTTGGGGCAATCGGACGAAGACGCTCATCGTTTGAAAGTGCTGGGCGCCAAAAAAGCCGAATGTTTGGGTAATCTGAAATATGCGGGACTGCCGCTGCCCGTCGACGAAGAAAAGAAAAAGCAGCTCTTGTCCGAAATCGGCGGAAGAACCATATGGCTGGCAAGCTCCACTCATGATGACGAAGAAATGAAAATTGCCCGCTTCCACGGCGAGATAAAAAAAGAGTTTCCGGATTTGTTGCTGATTATTGCTCCGCGACACCCCAACCGAGGCGAAGAAATTCAACGACAGATCCGTGAGCAATTACAGCTCAATGTTGCCTTGCGTTCAGCCAATGAGCCCATCGGCTCAAAAACAGATATTTATATCGCCAACACCATCGGAGAAATGGGGCTTTGGTACAGCATTTGTCCGCTGGTGTTTATCGGCGGCTCTCTCATTCCGCACGGCGGGCAAAACTTTATGGAACCTTCTCGTTGTCACGATGCGGTGATTGTCGGTCCTTATATGCACAACTTTACCGATGCCATGAATCGCGCCTTGAAAGCAGATGCCGTCACTCAAGTCAACAATGTGATGGAACTGTCCAACCAAGTTGGTCTGATGCTCGAAAACAACCAGCTGCTGAAAGAAAAACAACAAAAAGCTTACGATTGGGCCATGTCGGAATCGGAAATTCTTGATAAAATTATGGAAAAAATCAAGGAATATATCCAACGATGAAAACCCCCGATCACTGGCAAAACAAAGGATTTTATGCAAAAATGCTGTTGCCGGCGGGTATGCTTTATGCGGCAGCCACGGCACTCCGTTGCAAAATCAAACAGCCTCAAAAAGTGTCTGTTCCCGTTATCTGTATCGGCAATCTTACCGCCGGCGGCACCGGCAAAACGCCGACGGCAACAGCCATTGCTGACTTGCTGAAACAAGACAAATACAAACCGGCATTTGTTTCCCGCGGGTATGGCGGCAAACTTTGCGGGGTGATGGTCAATGTGCGGCAGCATACGGCTCAAGAGGTCGGTGACGAGCCGCTGTTGCTGGCAAGGGAAGCTCCCGTCAGCATCAATCCGAACCGTTTTTTGGCAGCGCAAAAAGCAATCGAAAACGGGGCAGACATTCTGATTATGGACGACGGTTTTCAAAACCCCGGATTATATAAAGACTTGAGTTTTCTCATTTTTGACGGCTCTGTCGGAATCGGCAACGGTTGGCCTGTGCCTGCCGGACCTTTGCGGGAAAACTTTATCAATGGTATCAAAAGAGCTCAAGCGGCGGTCATTATCGGAGAAGATCGCCACCGATTGGCTGACAAATTGCATGGTTTACCTTTGTTTGGGGCAAAAATTGTCTCCGAACTGCCGCCGTATTCCTTTGACCGAGTTGTCGCCTTTGCCGGTATCGGACGTCCGGAAAAATTTTACGACTCTTTACGTCAACACGGTCTGGAGCCGATAAAAACAATCAATTTTCCCGATCATCATTTTTACAGCCAACAAGAATTGACCGAGCTTTTGCAGCTGGCACAGGCGGAAAATGCAAAAATCATTACCACCGCAAAAGACTTTGTGAAGATTCCCCCTCAGATGCAACCGCTTTTCCATGTGCTGGAAATAAAAATAAAATGGGATAATGAGCAGGCGTTGCGGCAGTTCATTTATGACCACCTGCCTCAGCTGTCTATCAAAGAGCGGCAGACGCAGCTTTGAGCTATGGATTATTTAAAGCGGAGATAAGCAACAAATATGCGGCAAAACAGGTTTGAGTTTGTCAGCATTGTGTTTTTGATGATAAGCAGATACTTTATCTATCGATCGCTATGATAATTAGGCTTCGCCCAGCTGATGCCGCTTTCTTCTTTTATCGTCAAACATCTGCAACAGGCAGGGGAATTGAGAGCCACTCAAGGGAAAGAAAAAATTGCTACGGACAAATTCACTTGCCGACTTTCTTAAGAAATTGCCTCCCAATGCCCTCCCCTTGACGTTGCGGCAGTCGGTCAGCCTAAACAACAAAACCGCTTTTGCCGACGTTGGCTTCGGCTTATCTTGCTTGTCCTGCCGACAATCCTGTCAATCCATAAACAAAATACTTTTTGAGAACGATATTTTCACCTAGACGACTAATAAAAAAATACCGATAATCGCTTGGATTATCGGTATTTGAAACAAAATTGGCAATTTATGTGCCGCTTATTTGCCGCTTTGGTCAGTTGTCGCATTCCATTCTTTCAGCTTTTGCTGAACTTTTTTATCAAGGATCCGATACTGATCGGGGGAAATAACTCCCGCAAACAAATCTTCACGCAACACTTCTCGCTGCTTCATCAGTTGTTTTTTGTACATAGATTTAAGGTATTAAATAATAATATATGAAAAAACTCGGCTTTAAAAAAGCACGGTTCATTTTTTTTGGTAAAAAACTCCGCTGTTTCACAACAGTAGAGTTTAGATGCCCCTCTTTATTTTTGGCGCAGAAAAAGGAGCGCTTATTTATAGTGTTTTATCATGCTCTATTGTAAAGCGACAAGTCTGTTTTAGGCCCTGTGCGCTTTGCTGCCGATTTTTAATTTTTATGAGAAATGCTACCTTTTGTTCATTTGAAACATTTTAGCAACATTGTTTTGAATCAATCTTTTGCCTAGTGGAAAAGATAACCAAAACTTTATCTCTCTTTTTAAAACAGCCACTTAAAGAACATTGTCATTTTTATCTGACGATGGATAGTAATTTATTAAATAATCATTTTGCGTTTCGGTTTATAACATCAAAAAAAAATAACTGCAACAAAAACATTTTGTTCTTTTGATAATCTTTTGCACCTTGCTCAAAAATTGTTTAACCAACCTCCCCAACAAAAAACCGGAGCTGAACAACTCCGGTTTTTTTATTGATGACAATATGTTTATTCGTTGTCAATTTCGGTTTCCGGTTCGCTGACCTGATCCGACAGGCTGTCGTCTGTATCGGCCACGCTTTCGCCCAAAACTTCGGAACCGGACTCGTCTTCCAATTCCTCCTCATCTTCGGCATCGGCATCTAGCCATGTTACGGAGACAACTTTTTCGTCTTCGGCCGTACGGAACAAGATTACCCCTTGAGTTTTGCGACCGGCAATGCGGATATCTTCCACCGGCATACGGATCAGCTTGCCGCCGTCGGTAACCATCATAATCTGATTGTCATCTTCGATCGGGAAAGAAGTAACCACTTCTTTGTTTCGGGCAGACATTTCCATATTGGCAATACCGCTGCCGCCACGACCGGTGACTCGATATTCGTAAGCTGAAGAACGTTTGCCGTAGCCGCTGGAGGTAACGGTCAAAATAAACTGCTCGTTATCGCGCATCTCGGCAAATGCCTCTGCCGAAAGTTTGTCAAGCAACCCGGTGTCTGACGGAGAAATACCTGCTCCCTCTCCTGCCTCAAGCTCCATCCGTTTGAGTGCCGAGCTGACCTTGGTATATTCGTCACGTTGCTCTGCCGTGGCATCGCTATGGTTTAAGATGGACATTGAGATAACTTCGTCACCGTCTGCCAAGCGAATTCCCCTTACGCCGACCGAATTGCGCCCGACAAACACACGCACTTCCGTTACCTGAAAACGGATACATTTACCGCTTCTTGTTGCCAACATAATGTCGTTGTCTTCGTGACAAATGCGAACATTGATTAACCTGTCGCCCTCGTCCAGTTTCATGGCAATTTTGCCGTTGGACTGAACATTTACAAAGTCCATCAACGAATTGCGGCGAACCATGCCGCTGGCGGTGGCAAACATAATGGACAGATCTTTGCATTCTTCTTCGTTTTCCGGCAGCTTGAGAACGGTGGTAATGTTTTCGCCTTCATCAAGCGGCAACAGGTTGACAAATGGTTTGCCTTTTGAGGTTGGGGAACCAAGCGGCAATTTATAAACTTTTAGCTTATAAACCAATCCTTTGCTGGAGAAGAACAAAACCGGAGTATGGGTGCTGGCCACAAACAGACGAGAAACAAAATCTTCATCTTTGGTTGCCATGCCGGATTTTCCTTTTCCGCCTCGTTTCTGCGCTTTGTAGGCGTTGAGCGGAACCCGTTTGATATAGCCGGCATCGGTCACGGTAACCACCATTTCTTCGCGCTGTATCAAAGATTCCACATCCTGATCATATTCTATGTCTTCAATTTTGCTCCGGCGCGGCGTGGCATATTCGTCTTTAATGGCGACCAATTCGTCACGCATAATGCCGTAAAGTTTTTCGCGACTGCTTAAAACGGACAAGCATTCTTTAATCTCATCGCCCAAATTCATCAATTCCTGATGAATCTTATCGCGTTCAAGACCGGTCAATCTTTGCAGTTTCAAATCCAAGATGGCTTTGGCCTGCGCTTCGGAAAGATGATAGAATCCGTTTTCCACCTTTCGGTCCGGTTCATCAATCAGCACGACCAGCGGTTCGACATCGCCTGCCGGCCATGAGCGTGACAACAAAGCTTCTTTGGCGTCCTGCGGGCTCGGCGCACTGCGGATCAGCTCAATCACCGGATCAAGATTTTCTACGGCAATGGCCAAACCGACCAATGTATGGGCGCGATCTCGCGCCTTGTTTAATTCAAAAACAGTGCGACGGCGGATAACTTCTTCGCGAAATTCGATAAAGGCTGCAATAATTTCCTTCAAATTCATCATCATCGGACGACCGGAATTGATGGCCAGCATATTCATGCCGAAGCTGGTTTGCAGCGGCGTATATTTATACAACTGATTCAAAATGACATCGGCCTGAAAATCGCGCTTGACTTCGATCACCACGCGCACGCCCTGACGGTCTGACTCGTCGCGAATGTCGGAAATGCCCTCAACTCGCTTTTCTTTGACCAATTCGGCAATTTTTTGCACCAATGCCGCCTTGTTTACCTGATAGGGAATTTCGTGTATAATAATCGCTTCTTTATCTTTTTTGATCTCTTCGATCGTGCATTTGGCACGCATCATGACCGAGCCGCGTCCGGTAAAATAGGCCGAACGGGCGCCGCCGTAACCCAAGATCAAACCGCCGGTCGGAAAATCAGGTCCGGGGACATAGTTGATCAGTTCCTCAATGGTAATTTCCGGATCGTCTATGTAGGCGCAACAGGCAGAAACGATCTCGCCCAGATTGTGCGGCGGAATGTTGGTTGCCATACCGACGGCAATACCGTTGGTGCCGTTGACCAGCAAATTCGGATAGCGGGCGGGCAACACCGTCGGCTCTTGCAGGCTTTCGTCATAGTTGGCCATAAAATCGACGGTATCTTTGTCAATATCTTCTATCAGCGCATGGGCAATTTTAGCCAGTCGGGCTTCGGTATAACGCATGGCGGCAGCACTGTCGCCGTCCATTGAACCGAAGTTGCCCTGTCCGTCAATCATCGGTACCCGCATTGAGAAAGGCTGTGCCATTCTGACCATTGCTTCATAGACCGAAGAATCTCCGTGAGGGTGATATTTACCCAAAACATCACCGACAATACGGGCAGATTTGCGGAACGGGCGGTTATAGTCATAGCCGTTTTCGTACATTGAATAGATAATCCGGCGGTGTACCGGTTTCAGTCCGTCACGAACATCCGGCAGCGCGCGGGAAACGATAACGCTCATGGCATAATCGAGATATGAGCGACGCATTTCCTCGGAAACATCTACCGGCGTAATATCCGATCGGTAGCCGACGGCATTGTCGTCAACCACATTTTCATTCATTTCATCAGTCATTTAAATACCTTATCTGATTTGTTCTTACTACTGTTTAACATAGCAAATTTACCGCATTAAGACAGGAAAATATGCAACTTATGCCCAAGTAAAAACAACCCGAAATGCGTCTATGAGCCAAAAAAACGGCTTAGAAACGATTTGTCGGCACGGCAACCGACAAATTATTAACGCGGCAACGCTCCAGATCGAAAAAATCGGCTCTCGCAGGCAAAATCTTTTGACTCAATTATGATTAGTGTATGATAAAACAGATCTTACTAAATTATTTTATAAGAATCTATAAGAAGATAGTGAAACATTTTATGAAAAATTGGAAGAAACAAAAAAAATTGAAACAGATTATCAGAATCATATCCAACAGGGAAATTCAAAAGCAATTTCTTTTCTAAAAAATGAACAAAATAGTTTGCAGAATGATTACACTTTTAGAAAAAGAGAAGAATACTTTGCAGAATATTTAAA
>JAHHRI010000012.1 GCA_020025875.1 Alphaproteobacteria bacterium
GTTTTGAGCGGAGGAATTTGTGGGGTAGAGGAGATTTGAGGTAAAGGCTCTTTGGGTGAAGGAGGTTGGGGAAGAATTTTTGAGGTAAAGGCTCTTTGGGCGGAGGAAGTTTTTGGGGCGAAGGGGCTTTGGACGGAAGGGGAGTGGGAGAGAGAATTTTTGGGGAAAACGAAAAGGGGGGCTTTTGATTGGAAGCAGTATGGCGGATCAGAAGGTTTATAAAATCGGTTATTCTTTCAACATTTTTCATATCAACGGGTGTTGTTCGGTAATGACAGCAGAGCTTTCTGAGGTTTGCTCTATATTTTGGCATTTTATGTAAGTTGGTGATTTTATTGAAAAGATATTCGTCTTTTCATGGTCAATCTTTTTGCTTGTATATTTTTTTTGACTATGGCAAACTTTTGCAAACAATTTGAAATAAGGATTTAGTAATGAAGAAATCGTCCGTCACACGTCTTTGCGTGGTTTGGGGTAAATATCTTACCGTTGCCGGTTTGATACTGCTGGCTGTTCGTAGTTTTGCCGTTGAAATTTTTGCCTTTCCGCTCGAAAATAATTATATTGCGCCTGCCGGCAGGGTGATGCAACCTGACGAAGAATCTTTTTCGTTTGCGGCGGCTGCCGATACCGGCGCTAAAAATGCACCGATTGAAAGGATTATCAGACAAGTGCAAGACGGAAACCACCGCTTTTTGCTTTATCTCGGTGATCTGGTACGTTATCGTAATATCAGCCATTTTCGCTGGATTGTTTCTGAACTGGACGAAAAACTTGATTTGCCCTTTTATATGATCCCCGGCAATCATGAAATTGCAGACCATTTCGGAAGCGACAATAAGTACTATTACCGAATGGTGTTTGGACCGCTTTATTATTGGTTTTCTTACGGCAATGTCATGTTTATCGGTTTGGATTCTTCGGAAGAAAAGTATGACGATGCCCAGCTCAGGTGGCTGGAAGATGTTTTGGAAACAATACGTCCGCATTTTAAGCATTGTATTGTTTATACCCATGTGCCGCCGCTTTCCGATCCTTCGTGGCAGAAATATGTGCCGGTGGGAGCATCGGTTGAGCGTTTGGGAAAAATTTTGCAAAAACATAAGGTCGATTTGATTTTGGCGGCACATATTCATCAGTATTGGGAAGGAACCGCTTGGGGGATTCCGGTGGTAACGATGATGTCTTCGGGGCAGAAGATCCGTTCGGATATTAATAAATATGGCTATGTAACGGTCAAAATCGGTAAAAACGGCGTGGAGGAAGTGCAGCCGCATTATTTGACGGACAATTTGGAAGATGATAACGAATATATCGAACTGTTATTTAGCAATATTTTGGTCGATGATCGTTTTCTGGTTATCTGTTTGGCGTTTTTGGGCAGCGGGTTGTTGTTGCTGGTTGTCGGCTTTGTTCGGAGCCGTATCGGGCAGAGCAAAGGTTTTGACAAGATATGACAAATGAGCCGAACGTAGATTGAAAATACCAAAACCGCCGAGGTGTTTTCGGTATTGGTGTATGACAGAATATCCCCCGCGTAAAACATGGGGGATATTTGTTGTTAGCGGCAATTTACGCTACTATTGTTCTCCAAGGAAAGAGTTTACCCGAAAACGAAAATAGTCGTCGAACGAAACCGGATCGGAAATTTGATTTTCGAGATTGTCCAGTTTTTCATAGCCGAATACCGCACCATCGTCGACACGCAGCAGCACCACGCTTAACGGGCGGAAAAGGTTGTATGTTTCGATAAAGTTGTATTCGTCATCGTTTTGGTAGTTGATTATGGAAAAGCCGTAAAGATCTTTGTAATAGCGGTTGTATATTTCTTCAATTTGTGCGATTGCCGCCGCACATTGTGCGCAAGGCTCGTTGTTGAAAAATACAAAGATCATCGATCGGTCGTAGGTTGGATTTTCTTCTTGAAAATATTGTTCGATCGATGGTTGCAACCCGTTTGAATTTTCAAATACGGGGGTTTGTGCCCACGCATTAAAATTCAGCGTGAGCAGAAACAAGGCAAAAATGAGTTTGTTCATTTCTTGGTTCTCCGTTCAATTTTATGACAACGAGGAACAAGCTTCTTTCAGCCAAATTTGCTCTTCTTCCGTTAAGTAAGGAGAAATTTTTTGACAAACTTCCCGATGATAATCGTTTATCCAACTTATTTCCTCGTTGGTGAGAAGATATTTATCGATCAGTCGTTTATCAAGCGGTGCCATGGTCAAGATGGCAAATTTTAGCATATCCGTATCTTCGTCGGCAATGATTCTTGCCAGATTTTCGATCCTGATGCCAAAAGCGTTTTCGCGGTAATAACCGGGCTCGATTGAAACAACCATATTTTCGTCCAGCGGATAAGCCGAACCGTGCAGGCTGAGGTTTTGCGGACCTTCGTGCACATTGAGAAAACAGCCGACACCGTGGCCGGTGCCGTGGTTATAATCTAAGCCGTAACGCCACATGATATTGCGGCAGATGACGTCGGGGACATTGCCGGCAACATTGCGCGGAAAACGGGCGGCGGCAAGGGCAATATGCGCTTTGAGCACAATGGTGAATTTTTCTATCATTTCTTGTTTGGGATGCCCCAGAGCAACGGTGCGGGTGACATCGGTGGTGCCATTGAAATATTGCCCGCCGCTGTCAACGAGCAGCACGGAATTTTTTTCCAACGGGGCGTTGGCGGTTGCCGTCGGTTGGTAGTGAATGATTGCCGCATTGGCACCGACGCCGGCAATGGTCGGAAAACTTTCGGAATAAAAAAGCGGCTGTTGTGTTCTTAATTCGTGAATCTTTTCGACAATATCGAGTTCGCTTAAATCGGCATCCGTGTTTTCCAGCCAATATAAAAACTTGCAGAGGGCAATGCCGTCGTGCAGGTGAGCATTGACAATGCCTTTTATTTCGACTTCGTTTTTGCGCGCTTTGAAACCGAGGCAGGGGTCTGTAACGGGCAGAGTGCGAATGTCGTGCTTTTCGATCATTTTGCGAACGGCTTCGGGGGTGTTTTGTTTGTCGAAAGCAAAAGTGAGAGCTTTGGCGGCGGCAATTTCTTTTTCCATTTTGGCAAGCGGCAATATCCGACACGAATTGTCCAACGGAAACGAAAGCCCGTCGGCAAACAGGGTGAGACCGGTGTCGGCACGAAGCAGAGCCATGGCGCGGACGACCGGTGTGTCGGGCAGGGCATCGGAACGCAGGTTGGTCAGCCACGAAACACTATCGGCAGCGCAAATCAGGCAGGCGTTGCAACCGTGTTGATGTAAAAACTCTGTTACTTGCCGGCATTTTTCCGTTGTTTCTATGCCGCAATAGCGGAGTTCGTGAGCAAAGACACTGGCGGGTTCTAAGTTTTCCGTTGCCGGTTTGGCAATCAGTTTCAGTTTGGGCAGGCGGCAGGCCAGTGTATCTGCTTCTTGAGCGCTCAGGCACCACGGATTATATTCCATCTTGGCTTTTCCGGGGAATTTTTCTTGCAGCCAACCGATCAATGTTTCTTTTGTGCCGCAGCACACATCCGTTGTTTGGGGATCGACTTGGCGGGCGGCTTGTATCTCGTAGCGTTTGTCGGTAAACAGACAAGCTTTTTCCGGAGTAACGATCAGCGTGCCGGCAGATCCGGAGAAACCGGTTAGGGCAAGAATGCGGTTTTCGGTTTCGAGAACGTCTTGCCCCAGAAAATGGTTGTTGCGGGTTATCAGCATCGCATCATAGTTTTTTTCTGTCAGATATTGTTTGATTTCATCTAGATTCATGTGTTTTCTCCATTAGTACGGATCGCCAGTTTTCGATTGCTTCCACGGCGGCAGGTTGCAGCCCTTGCGCGCCGTGCGCGTCAATGATCCAATCGGTTTGCTCATCGGTAAAGCCGGATAAGACGGCGCGGCCGTCGGGCGTCAACGAGGCAGAGAGCCTTGGCGCCATCTCTATCAGCGGGCGGGCAAGAATGTTGGACAGGATAAGATCGTAAGGCGCATTGCGGCATACGGTTTGGTTGTTGTATCCGTCGCCCGTTGCGGCACTCAGACGGTGTTGCAGCCCGTTGTCGGCGGCATTTCTTAAGGTAACGGTAGCGGCCTCCGGATCAATATCGGAGGCAACGACGGTTGCTTCGGGCCACAATCGGAGAGCGGCAAGGGCAAGAATACCCGAGCCGCAGCCCATATCGAGGATTTTTGTCGGTTTGTAACCTTGATGATAAAGCCGGCTTAAAAATTGCAGACACAGGCGGGTTGTTTGGTGTTGTCCGGAGCCAAAAGCCGTGGCTGCATATATCTTTAGCCGATGCTTTGCGGTGTCGGGCGTTTTTTCTTCGTGCGTGCCGTAGATGTAAAAATCTTCGGTAACAAGCGGCGGAAAGCTGATGACGTTTTTGGTCAGCCAGTTTGCAGCCGGAATAAATTCACTTCGCCATGCCGGCAGAGCCACCCCGAAAGCCTCGGCGGTTAAGGCCATTTTTTGCTCATCCACGGGAGAGGCGGAATAGCCGATATAACAAACTTTGCCGTCATCGGTATAGTCGCAGGCACTGGCGACAAAAAAATTTTCCATAAATTCGTCAAACAGCGGGTTGTCGTTTTCCTGCGGAGTAAAAACGATTTGCCAGCTGTTACCTGTTTGTGTGTTCATAAAAATGTCCTATAAATGATAATCTGTTATTTACTAAATAAAGTTTATAGTATATAAAAGTTAAAAATTATCAAAATTTTTTAAAGAGAAAACAGATGAGAGCATTAAAAGTACTAGGGTTAACGTTATGTCTGAGCGGCTGTATTTATGCCGGAGAAATGTCGTTGTGGCCTGAACGCGATGATTTTGTCGTCGGGTTGAGCAGTTACAATATTGAATATCTGGATAAAGACGGTCCGAGTCTGATCAAAACCGAAACGGTGACGGAATCCGACTTTGCTCCCAATAAATTGCTGACCGCATACAAGGGCTATTCGATTGCAGATACGAAAAGTTATACGCGCAATTATTACACGCAGGAATCTATCGTTGCCCCGACAGATGCAGAGATGATTTCGGGGTTGAGCCCGATTTCCATCAAAGCCGACAAAAAATATGACATTATCGGGCGCACCGACATTGACGAAGTGATTTATGCGCTGGTGCCCAATCCGGAAAGTAAAGACGTGTTTTTGGTCAGAAACGACGGAACATTGTTTGATCAGGTGGGAGCTATCCGCGGGGACAAGCTCAAGCTGCTTGATACCAAATATCGGGTGACACCCGCATCTTTCCGCTTTGAGCCGGTAACCACCAGCAAAATCGTTCAAAGCGAGATGGCTTGGGGGGTTGAAATCAAATATGACGGAATCAAGCTGAACCGGATTGTCTTTACCGTTATGGAATATGACCAGAGGAACGGAGAGTCGGGGAACTTTGTCAAATACAGCTATCCCAACCGTCCGGGGGAAATTGACATCAGAGGGATGACAATCAGGGTGTTTGAAGCCAACGATGCCAAGATCGAATATATGATTGTTGCCGGTTAAAGAATAAGTATCAAGAAATATTGTAGGAGATTTTACAATGTCTGGACATTCCCAGTTTAAGAATATTATGTATCGTAAAGGGGCTCAAGACGCCAAAAAAGCCAAAGTGTTTGCAAAGTTGGCTCGTGATATTACCATTGCCGCCAAGAGCGGTTTGCCCGAACCTGATAAAAATCCGCGTTTGCGTTTGGCCATTCAGGCCGCTCGTGCCGAAAGTATGCCGAAAGACAACATTGAGCGCGCCATTGCCAAAGCCACGCAGACGGCGGGCGGTGATGATTATGTTTCCATGCGTTATGAGGGCTTTGGCCCCGGTAAGGTTGCGGTTATTGTCGAGGCCTTGACGGACAATCGTAACCGTACGGCAGGTAATGTGAGAACCGTTTTCGGCAAACGCGGCGGCACTTTAGGTGAAAGCGGTTCTGTCGCTTTTAATTTTGAAAGAATCGGATATATTAAATATCCGGTTGCGGTAGCCGATGCCGACACCATGTTTGAAAATGCGCTGGAAGCCGGTGCCAATGATGTGGCTTCTGACGAAGAATGTCACGAGATTGAGACTCTTCCCGATGATCTCGGTACCGTAACCGAAGCCTTGGAAACCAAGTTTGGCACACCGTCGGCTTCTCGCTTGGATTGGAAAGCACTTGTTAAAACCGATGTCGAAGATTTGGAAACGGCACAGAAACTGATGGATTTTATTGAAGCGTTGGAAGATGATGACGATATTCAACGGGTTTATCACAATGCCGAATTTTCTGAAGCGGTGCTGGCTGCGTTGGAAGCCTAAAAATTTTCAAAGGGGCGCAAACGCCCCTTTTTGTTTGGCGGCGGCGTTTATCGGCATATTGGCAAAACAAAACACAAAAATAGTTTTTGGCAAAGCGTATGGCGTTGTCCCCCGATTGTCGGAAAAGCCGTCGACGGAGCGGGAAAAACGAGGCTGCTCCCCATTGCGGGCGGTCAATTCAAAGGTAGGGAAAAATGCGGATTTTAGGTTTGGACCCCAGTCTTTCGTCAACCGGCTGGGGGGTTATAGAAGTGGAAAACAATCGAATGCGTTATGTGGCAGACGGATATATTAAAACCGATGCCAAGATGAATATTGCCGACCGCTTGGGGGTTATCCATCATTGTCTGAATGAGGTGTTGGCGGCTTATCGTCCCGATGAGGCTGCCATTGAACAGGTGTTTTTGAACAACAATCCGACCTCAACCATTAAATTGGGTATGGCGCGGGGCGTGGTGATTTTGGCGCCGTCGCTGTTTGGGATTACGGTAACCGAATATGAGCCGAACAAAATCAAAAAAGCCGTGGTTGGCGTCGGTAAGGCGGAGAAAACGCAGGTGGAAACGATGGTTAAAGTTCTTTTGCCGGGGTGCCGACCGAAAAATAACGACTCTTCCGATGCCTTAGCCATTGCCATTTGTCATTTTAATAACCGAAAAATAAAAAAACTTGACGGCAGTCTTTAGTAGGAGAGCGAAAGCGGCATTGGTCAGAGGCCGGCGAGAAGAGCAAAACGCAAGGGCTTAAAACAAGCGGCGCCAAGGGCAGAGATCAACGTTAACAAAGCGGCTTGCGGAGCGGAAAAGACGAACAGAGCATAAGGAGATAAACGGACGATATGCAAAAAGTGTTTGAAGAGGTCAGGCGGCTGTTGGGCAAAGAGCAAAGCGGACACGGGTTTGACCATGTGGAGCGTGTCTATCGGTTGACGCTGGAGTTGGCGCAAAAGGAAGGCGCAAATCAGAAAATTGCAGGTTTGGCGGCATTGTTGCACGACTGTGACGACTATAAGCTGGCAGGAGCAGAAGCGGCGGAAAAATTGCCCCATGCCCGCCGAATTTTGACAATGGCGGATATTGACGGCGACACTGGAGAGAAGGTGTTGGAGATTATTGCCCGAATGGGATATTCAAAAAGCTTAAAAGGTATTCGTCCGGAGAGTTTGGAAGGAAAGGTTGTTTCCGATGCCGATATGCTGGATGCCATCGGTGTTTGCGGCATTATTCGCTGTCTTCAATATGCGGTGCTGCGCTGCAACTCTTTCGGAACGCCGATTTTTGATCCGAAGGTTTGGCCCCAAACGGATTTGAGCGCCGAAGAATATCGCTGCCCGAATCGGCAAAGCGATAATTTTATCAATCATTTTTTTGAAAAATTGTTAAGGCTTAAGTCCATGATGATGACCGCTTCCGCGCGGGAGGAGGCAGAGATTCGCCATCGGGCAATGGTGGATTTTCTTTATCATTTTTTTCGCGAACGGAAACTGACGGCGTGGAGCGACTATTTGGATATTTATTCCGCTCATTATCTTCTTTAGCAAAGTTTCGGTATTGTTCTTAAATATGCAAAAAAGGATTGCAGACACGGGGTTTTTCTTATAATCTGCAGCTAAGTGTATTCGTTGGGGAAAAAATAATGATTGCAAAACTGCGGGGAATCGTAGACGGACTGGGTGAAGATTATGCGGTGATCGATGTGCGCGGCGTTGGCTATTTGGTGTATGCTTCCCAGCGGACGCTGTCAAAATTGACAAAAGGAACAGAAGTTTCTTTGTGGATTGAAACCGTTGTCCGTGAAGACAGCATCAGCCTGTATGGCTTTTTGCATCCTTTGGAAAAAGAGTGGTTTTTGACATTGACAAAAGTGCAGGGCGTGGGGGCAAAAGTTTGCCTAAGCATATTGTCGGTGCTTTCGCCGCTGCAATTGGTTCAGGCGGTGGCGGCTCAAGACAAAAGTTCTTTTGTCAGAGCCAATGGCGTGGGGCCAAAACTGGCAGCGCGGATTGTCAGCGAACTGAAGGGCAAAATGGTTGCTCTTTCGCCGACTGTTGATGCCGGAGAAGCGGTTGCGGCAATGGCTGCCGATGAGCTCGGAATGCCGATAAAGCCAAACGACGAAGAAAATGCCTCTCAAGTTGTTGACGATGCCATTTCGGCACTGGTCAACCTCGGTTATCAACGGATTGAGGCGTATCGTGCCGTCAATTTGGTTGCTGCCGACCAGCCGCAAGCCGATGTCGGTTTGCTGATTAAGCTGGCGTTGAAAGAATTTGCCAACAAGGAAGTGTAAGCTTATGGAAGAAAGAATTGTCACCCCGCATCAGTTGCCGGAAGATGAAGTGGTTGCCGGTATGCCGGTGAGTCTGCGACCTACCATGCTGTCGGAGTTTGTCGGTCAAAAACAGGTGTGTGAGAATTTGAAGATTTTTATTGAGGCGGCAAAAATGCGCCGAGAAGCGTTGGATCATGTGTTGCTTTTCGGGCCTCCGGGACTGGGTAAAACAACGCTGGCGTCGATTGTTGCCAAAGAATTGGACGTTAATTTTAAAGCCACTTCCGCACCGATGATTTCCAAAACGGGTGATCTGGCGGCCATTTTGACGAATCTCGAAGCCAATGACGTGTTGTTTATTGATGAAATTCACCGTTTGAATCCAGCGATTGAGGAAGTGCTTTATTCGGCTATGGAAGATTTTCAGCTGGATCTGATTATCGGTGAGGGGCCTTCTGCCCGCTCGGTCAAAATTGACCTGCAGCCGTTTACCTTGGTTGGGGCAACCACCCGATCGGGGTTGCTTTCCACACCGCTGCGCGAGCGTTTCGGGATTCCGCTGCGGTTGGAGTTTTATTCTCCGGACGATTTGCAGAAGATTGTACTGAGGGGGGCAAAGCTGCTTAATGTGCCGATGTCGGAAGAAGGAGCGCGGGAAATTGCTTGCCGATCACGCGGAACGCCACGCGTTGCGGGACGGCTGCTGCGGAGAGTGAGAGATTTTGGCGCCATTGCGGCAGTCGGCAAAATCGACTCGGCCGTTGCCGACGGTGCGTTGTGTCGACTCAATGTTGATAAATTTGGTTTAGACGCCTTTGACAAACGCTATCTTAACTGTATAGCCCGCAATTATGGGGGCGGACCGGTCGGCGCCGATACACTGGCGGCGGCGTTGTCTGAAGAACGGGATACCATCGAAGAAGTGGTTGAGCCGTTTTTGCTGAAACTCGGTTTTTTGCAGCGCACGCCGAGAGGGCGCGTGATTACCGATATCGGTTGTGAATATTTGGGGCTGCCGCGTTTGCAAAAAGGAATGTGTCAATATCATGAGCAGGACGATTTGTTCGAGGGTGATGCCGACTGAAAATGAGATGCCAACAAATGTTGTGTCGGCAAAAAACGCTATGACGGCATCAGGTATGTTTGAGAAGAAAGGAAAATCAAAATGACAGAGCTTGCGGTGCAAGAAGGAACATGGAAAAACGGCAAGTTTTATTTTCCGGTTCGGGTATATTATGAAGATACCGATGCCGGCGGTATTGTCTATTATGCCAATTATCTGAAATTTGCCGAACGTGCCCGCACGGAATTTGTAAGAATGCTTGGGGTTAATCAGCGGAACGGGTTGGAAACGGACGAACAACTCGGGTTTGTCGTCCGCCACTGCGAAATAGATTATAAGTCGTCGGCGGTTTTAGACGACGTGTTGGAAGTTTCTTGCGCAATTAAACAATTGGGCGGTGCTTCGGCGGTTGTTTCTCAGGAAATTGTCAGAAACGGTCAGTTGTTGGTCAGTTTGGAAGTGAAAGTCGTTTATGTGTCGCTGAAAAACAAACGTCCCGTTAGGATTCCTGCGGAATTGGCGAAAAAAATGCAGGGCTGCTGATTGAAAACATTCCTACCGTAGTTGCCGCAGAGGTGTATTGCTCAAAAAACTGAAAATTGCCTTATGGGCAATCGGTTCAGATGCTTTCTTTGGAGAAAAAGACGGCAGAAAGGGACGGTTGGTTGTATGAAAATATGTGCCGTCCGGTAAATTTTCTATGCAAATTAATTGATTGTTTAAGAATTTGCGGTATTTTATTGGCAAATAAAAGGGCGCTTTGCCGTGCGTCTGGTTTTAATTGTGAAAATGAGGTAGAAAATGGATACGCAGAATTTAGCAGAAGTTGCCCAGCAAATGTCTATGTGGGATATGGTTTGGAGTTCGGACACCGTAACCAAAGCGGTGATGATCGGACTGATTGCCGCCTCGGTTTGGTCTTGGGCAATTATTATCGAAAAAATCGGGATGTTACGGCAGGTTAAGCAGCGTTCCCGTAGTTTTGAATCCAAATTTTGGTCAGGCGGATCGTTGGATAGGCTGTATGACAGCATTGGCAACAAGCCCGCCGATCCGATGTCGTCCATGTTTGTTGCTGCCATGAGAGAATGGAAACGCACCAATATTTTGAAATCGAAAACCGATCGCGGCTTGCGCGGCGTATCTCTCCAGCAACGCATAGAAAAAGCAATGACTGTTTCTATGGATAAGGAGCTGGAAGAACTGGATACGCGGATGGGCTTTTTGGCTTCGACCGGATCGGTGGCGCCGTTGGTTGGTTTGTTTGGTACCGTATGGGGAATTATCAACAGTTTTAATGCCATTGCCGCTACTCAAAGCAACTCGCTTGCCGCCATTGCCCCTGGTATTGCCGAGGCTTTGTTTACAACCGCTTTCGGCTTAATTGCCGCCATTCCCGCGGTGGTGGCCTATAATAAGATTTCTTCGGATATTGACCGTTATGCCAATCGGTTGGAAAATTTTATGGCAGAGTTTTCCAGTATTTTATCCCGAGAAATTGACGACACGGCGATTAAGGCCGATATGGCAGGTGAATAATGGTCTATTTTGTTGCAACAGACAGAAACCGCAGCCGTCGATCCAAACGTCGCAACGCAGAAATTAACATCACCAATTTGATGGACGTGATGATGGTGTTGTTGGTTGTGTTTATGGTGGCTGCGCCGCTGATGACCTCAGGCATTGCGCTCAACTTGCCTAAGGTGGGCGGGCAAAACCTGACCGGTAAGGAAACTTCCCTAAATATCAGTGTTGACAGCGAGGGTGCTTATTACATCGGAACGGAAGAAATTGCCGCAGAGCAAATTGTCGCTAAAGTTATGGCGGTGCGCTCTGCCAATTCGGAAATCAGCGTGGTTATTTCCGGCGATACCGATGCCCAATACGGGCGGGTGATCGGGTTGATGGCAATGCTGAAAAATGCCGGTCTTGATAAAGTCGGACTAAAGACGGAACCGTCCTCCACTCAGACAGTAAAGAAGAAATAGAACTGATGAAACCGGCTCTTTATAAATCTCTGGCATTGCATACGGCTGTTTTTCTGCTGTTGGTGGTTGATTTGCCGTTGTTTTGGCGTGAGGATATGATTGTGAGCCAAGCGCCGATTATTGTCGATTTGGAGCAGGTGAAAATTTCGGAAATGACGAATCTGCCCGCCAAAGCCAAAGTGGCCAACGAAACCAAAGCTGCCTCGTCTGTCAAAAAAACACCGCCCAAGCCGGAACCCAAACCACAGCCGCAGAAAACGGAACAACCCAGCGTGGTTGAAGATTCTCAAGGAGAAGAACCGCAAGAAATGCCGCTGCCGCCGAAGCAAGATTTTATAGTGCCGCCGCAACCTTCAAAACCCAAGCTGCCGGATAAAAAACCGGAACCCAAACGGCCAACCCCTGCCAAGCCTGCCGTGAAGCCGGAAAGCAAAAAAACAAAACCGAAAAAACCCGAAAAACAGAAGGCGGCACAGGTCAGTGCTTTGAAAAATCTGCTGGATTCCGTGAGCGCACTGGAGAAAAGTATCGGTTCCGATGAGCGTCAGCCAACAATTGATCAAGCAACCCAAACCGCTCATACAGGAATTGAGGGTGGCCGTGTCGGTTCGTATTTCAGCGAGTTGTCGATTTCCGAAACCGATGCCATAGCCGCTCGCTTGCGTCAATGTTGGAATTTGGATCCCGGTGCCATGGGTATTGAGGGTATGATTATTGAAATTCGCGCTTATCTTAACCGAGACGGTTCGGTGCAAAAAGTGGATATCCTCGATACTTTGCGCTATAACCGTGACCGGCATTTCCGTTCGGTTGCCGACAGTGCCAAGCGCGCTGTTTATATCTGCCAGCCCTACGGAATTTTATCGAAAAAATATGGTGATAAATATGAGATGTGGAAAACCATGCTCTTGCGTTTTGATCCGATTAATCATACCGTAAACTGATTAAAGGATGGGATGATGGCTGATATTAAAGAAATCTCGCTGAAAGGACTTTTGGCGGAAAGTTTTTCTTATATGCGCGAAAATTGTCGGGCAATGATGCTTTTTACCTTGCTGCATATTGTCTTTTTGGTGGCCGGATTTGAGCTGACAGACGGTTGGGCAGACGTGTTTTTTCTGCCGTGGTTAGTGGCTTATTATCTTTTCTGGTGCTTCTTTTTTCGGTTTTATTTTAAACGGAAACCCTATTTGGCAACATGGAAATTGGTTGACACACTGGTGCCGTCAACCAAAATTTTAGTGCTTACTTTTGTGGTGGTCACGGCTTTGCTCATGTTGCCGCTTATTCCGCCCTTTTTCGGGGTAGGCTCACCATGGGCGGAAACCTACGACATCTATTTGCAGCGTTATATGGAAGACAGCAGAGTGGTTGATGCGGTTACGGTGGTTATTTTGACATTGACCGCGCCGTTTGTGTTTTATCGTCCGATGATGGCATGGATCAGCTCTTTGATCGGTCGCAGCGGTTCGCTGAAATCGGCCTTTGCCAAAACAAAAGGAAATTATTGGCAGATGACCTTTTTGGCGGCGTCGTTTGAAATTTTATTTGTGGCACTCGAAGTTGCCGGACAAACCTTAGGGATCGGGAATTGGCTTTCGATTATTGCCGGCTCTCCGTTGGTGATTGGTTTTAATGTCATTTTGGCTAAGACTTATGACTATTTTTATTTGGAGCTTGAAAGATGAAAAAAACGATAATTTGTTTGGCTTTTGCTTTGGCAACGGTTTTGAATGTGGTGTATTTGGCGTTGATCATTGACAGTTTTTGGCAAGAATATGTCAAAGACAATTTCTTTTACTGGGGATACCCGCAGTGGGGCTGGATGTATTCTGCCCCAAAATTGTATTTTTGGTTTAATGTGTGCTATTTGGGGTTTTTGGCGGCGGCGCTTTTTGCCGGTCTGTTTTTGGTTGCAAAGAGGCGTTTGAAAACGGGTGCCGCCTTTTTGCTGCTGCCTTTACTGACGGCGGTAATGTTCTTTTATATGCCGTCTTATAATTGGCAACGCCATTTAGATATGTTGCGTACCGAACAAAAACAGGAATATGGTCGCCTGCCGGAAGGAAAATGGTGGGTGTCTACCGAGCAGATGCAACGCTATTATGACGCTTCTCTCTGGGAGCGGCTGAAAGGGCGTTTCGGGCGCGGTGAGTGGCCGGGAGGCTATGCATTGTGGGGGGATTACCGAATCTGGTTATTGCCCGATTTTTTAACCGACACCAAGGGGCGGCGAGGAATGGTTTTGCATGGCGGTACCCAAAAAAAATCGCCTTGGGGAATTGACATGGGGGACAATATTATCGATTTTGCCATTCAGTTGCGGCAAAACAAAGAGCCGACTGAGATTGTCGTTCGCTACGGCAGTGATGATACGGCGGCTGCAGAAGTTGAGAAAAAACAAGCAGACGGCATTAAGGAAAAATAAGTCTTTCCGCCATAAAAACGGTTTGTTAACTTGTCGTTTCCCGTTTTTTGAGCAACGCCGTCTTGTCTGCATCTGTCGGCATCATGCAAAATCAGCGAAAGGTTTTGGTTATGGATATGATTTTGCCGAGAGTGGAGAGTTTGTCCGGTTTGTTGATAACAATCGGCGGATAAAGCGGGTTGTCGGAGATAATGGCTGCCGAATGGTTAAAGTTGTCCAGCTGTAGCCTTTTGACAAAGACTTCTCCTTTGAGCATAAACAGATAGAGGCCGTCGGAGGTTGGTGTTTTGACCGAGATGTCTACCCAGATCAGGTCGCCATCGCAGACGGTTGGCTGCATGGCGTCGCCTCTGGCAATCATGGCCTTTATGCTGGTGGGGGCAGACGATGTCAGAAGGCGGAAGATGTCTGTGCTGATCAGCTGCCGTCCGATGGTTTGAAACATCGGTTCTTGGTTGCGGTTGTCGGTGTTGACAATGTCAATTTCGGTTAAGGCGCCGGCTATTCTTTTTTGCGGGCATTTGTTATCGGTGGAAGGAATTTCTCTGGAAATGCCGGAGTTGTATTTGGTAAATTCTTCCAGATCGAGATTAAAAAACTTTGCGGCGGGAAAAACTTTATTGACGGGAAAGTCTCTTTTGCCGCCTAAAAGTTCGGATACTCTGGTTTTTTGCCATTGTAAGGCATTGGCAACATCTCCTTGGGAGATGTTGTTTTTTTGCATGTATTCTTTAAGCCATGTCCATTTGTTATTCATATATGTATGCTCCTTCGATTACATATTATGTAATAAAAAAAGCGGTTTGTAAATTACATAAAAAGTATTGACTTTAAATACACTAAATGTATATCTAAGTAGCGTAGGCAGATATTTGAAGGAGGATATGATGGTCAAAAATAACGGCTATATCAATAAAGATGAATGTATACGCCGCGGTTATATACGCAAAAACGGCGGGGTATATAAAATGTCGCTGTTGGAAAAATATGCCGCTAAAGGGTGGCTTGCCTTTGGCAATCCGCGATATTCGCAAGCAGACCGTTTGCGGGCGGCGCAAAGGTTGCAAAGAGATTGCGAAACATCTCACTTTATGTCGATCGGGGTTTCCGGCACTCGGGAAAAAATTGACGGGAAGAAAAAGAACGCTGATGACGTGGAGGCCATTTGCCGAGCGCGGGAGCGTTATTTTGCCGCCATTAAGCAGATCCCTGAGGAGTTTTTGCCGGTTGTGCGCGAAGTATGTCTTGAAAACAAAGAGATGAGCTTGCCGCAAGGTGTGATCGGGCAGAGAAAGGCAGAAATGAATTATGCGGCAAGGCACGATTTGTGTCGGGGGCTTGATCGGCTGATCAGATATTATTGGCCGGTGTAAAAGGGTATATGTTTGGTTATGTATTCAAAAAACTGTTATTATTTGCAATAAAATATTATTAAAAATTTTAGTTGTGTATTAGATTAAGTTTGATTTCGATTTTAAATATAAAGGAATACAGCTATGAATATTCAAAAATATCAATATGTTAATTCTTACAATAAATACCAACAACCGGAACAGTTGCGAAGCGATTTGCGGCGTTTGTTGGCAATGGTTGAACGCTCCCGAATCAGCACTCCGGCTGCAATCAACACATATAATTTGTTATGCGGAATCGAAGCGTTGCTTTGCCGTTATGAAACAGTCAGCAAAGAGACGATATTGGCGGTTAATGTTATTGACGATGTCGGGCAGTGTTCGGACTATTTGCTGAACTTGCATGATAAGGCGATTCATGAAGCCGTCTACAATCCGAAAATGATTATTGATGATCGATAGCAAAACGAGAACAACCGATGTTGAAAAAGAGAGACCAGCAAGGAAACGGGCAAGTTTTTTTATTTGTTCTGCGGACGGAGGGCGGCAGCGTTTGTCTGCCGTTGCCCTCTGCCTAATAGATCGGCAGCAAGATATGGGCAGAAATTGCTGCGGAAAATATAAAGAAAGTACAAAAGAGCACAATTTCTTTTTTAAAAAATAAAATAACATATTGATTTTGTAGTATTAATTTTTTTATTTGGCAAAATTATCCACAATCATTCATCGTAAGTATTGATTTTTTCAATAATTTGTGGTATAGCTTATTTCCATAATGGACGAAGTGGGTGATTTTCCCTGTTCGTCCATTTTTTTGTTTGCCTGTCAGATGTTTTTGATCGTGGCAGGCAAGGATCTAACCGAAATTCCGACTGTTGTCGGAATTTTTTTTAAATGTTTCCGTTCGTTTTCAGGCGCAAAGTGTTGTCTTTTTTGGGGCAGCACTTTGTTTTGTTGTGCCTATTTTAGGTTGCGGTTGCTCGCGGCGCCACAAAGTGCAAAAGAAGTTTGGACAGTGCGGAGAAGAAAAAACGGTAGGAGAAAATGCGGAAGAAATTGAAAACAGACGAATATTGTCCCGAATATACGGAAAGGCTGGTGGCATGGTTTAAGAACGCACCTTTGTATATCACTGAAACAAAAATGGTGTACAGCAAAAAAAACGACAAAAGCGAAGAAGTGAGTGAAAAAGTTTCCGCACCATGTCCGACTTTTGTCCGTTTTGCCGACGAAATCGGCGTTTCTATCGGTTCGTTAAAAAAATGGAGGGAAAAATATCCTGAATTTGCCGAGGCTTATCTGAAAGCCGTTTTGTATCAGGAAGAATGGCTGATGAATGCGGCGGGACTTGGTTTTTACAATTCTTCCATGTCGATTACGGCCTTAAAGGCTAATCACGGCTGGATAGAAAAAGGAGACGCCAAGCTCAAAGCCGCGGATAATGAACTTAAACAGGTGTTGGTGCGCTTTGTGAACTGTTGTGAAATGAAAGCTGAACAGGGGAGGAAAAATGAAGAAGATAACTGCGCGCATTCCGGAGATATTTGCGCCGCTGATGCTGAAAAAGTATCGGATTAAGTTTTGTTATGGCGGACGGGCAGGCGGTAAAAGCTATGCTTTTGCGGATAGTTTGTTAATTTTGGGACGTCAAAAAAAGCTCTTAATTGCCTGCCTGCGGGAAATTCAGGATTCCATTAAGGATTCTGTCCATAAGTTGCTTGCCGATCGCATCGCTTTTTACGGATTGAACGATTATAAGGTATATGAAGACAGAATTGACAATGTGTTGACCGGAAGCCGGTTTATTTTTAAAGGACTGCGTGAGCAAGACAGCCAAAAAATTAAGTCGTTGGAGGGGGTTGATATTGCATGGGTGGAAGAAGCGCAGACAATCAGTCGGAAAAGTTGGGAAATTTTGGAACCGACGATCCGCAAAGACGGGTCGGAAATTTGGATTTCGATGAACCGGCTTTATGAAAACGATCCGCTGTGGACGGAGGTGGCAGCACATCCGGATAAGCGAACATGGGTGCGGCAGGTCAATTATTGCGACAATCCGTTTTGTCCGGAGGAAATGCGCTATTTGGCAGAAAAATGCCGACGGGAAAATCCTGAAAATTATCAGCATATTTGGATGGGAGCGCCAATGTCGCAGGGAAATGAACGATTGATCGGCGCTTCAACGGTACGGAGAGCCTTTGAACCTAAAATGGAAACGACAACCTCGCCGCTGGTGATTGGATTGGATATTGCCCGTTTCGGCGATGACAAAACCATCTTTTGTTTTCGCAAAGGGCGCTTGTGCACCGGTTTTCAGTGTTATGGCAAGCAAAGCAATGTTGAAGTTGCCAATATTGCAACCAACCTGATTGAAGAATATCGGCCGCGAAGAATGTTTATGGATATCGGAGGGCAGGGAGCCGGCGTGTATGATATTTTGAAAGATCGAGGGTTTGGCGAAGTGATACGCGGTATTTATTTTGGTGAAAAAGCTTTGAAAGCAGACCGATATTTTAACCGACGGGCAGAAATGTGGGATAAAATTAACCGTTGGTTGGAAGATTTGCCGCCGCCTCAGTTGCCGGCAGACGAAGATTTGTTTGACGAGCTGGTGAGCGTTAACAAAAAATTTGACGGGCGGGGACGTTTGCAACTGGAAGACAAGGAAGGAATTAAGAAAAAACTGGGGCGTTCGCCGGATAAAGCCGATGCCTTGGCTTTGACCTTTGCGGAGCCGGTTTATGATTACGGCGTGCCAAAGTTGTATGGAAACGGCAGGGTGTCGGTGGAAGAAATGTTCAATAGAGCAGATAAAATGACGGGCAGCGGTTGGTAGCTGAGAAACCTGCCGTGGCAGATTGGTATTTGCCAATGCAAAAAAGCACCATCGGCGAGCCGTATCGGAGCCCGTGCTTTGTTTCAAAATATCGGAAAAAACAATTTTTTTGTGAAGCGGGAAAGTTGTCGGCCGCGCATCGGCAGACAGCATTTTTTTGGCTTTGTAAAAAATCACTTTTAACAAGGAGGTCATAATGATGATTAAGGCAATTTCCGATCGGATTTTTATTCGGTTGGAGCAAGAAGAAGGCAAAACTTCCGGCGGTGTTTTGCTGGTTTCGGATATTCCGGAACCGAGAACGGTCGGCACGGTCGAAAGTGTTGGCGAGCAGGTCAAAGGAATAAAACCGGGTGACAAGGTGTTGTTTCATGTTTTTGATGAATTGGAAACGCCGATAAAAGATGTTGTTGCCGTGAGAGAGAACAGTATTTTGGGGATGTGGTGCGATGATTGAAGATTTGGAAGACGAGCGCAGTCTGGTTGAAGAATGGCTGAAAAAAATTACGGAAGCGGAAAAAGTTTATGCCAAATATTATGAACTGGTGGACGAAACCAGAGATTTTTACAAGGACAGCAAAGGCAGCAAAAACGGCAAGTATAACATCTTTTGGTCTTCTGTCGAAACGCTGAAGCCGTTTCTTTATTTTAAACAGCCCAAATTTTATGTAGAACGTTCCGATAAAATGGCTGACCAAGCAGAAAAACTTGCTTGCGAAATATTGGAGAACGCTCTGAAATGGGATTTGGAACAGTTTGATTTTGACAGTGTGATCAAATATGCGAGAAACGATTTTCTCATTTCCGGCACAGGAATTATTTGGGAGCAGTATAAACCGGTTATTGAGATGCAGCCCGATCCGCTTGATCCGGAGAGAGAAATTGCGGTTAAAACCGGAGAAAAAGTGGAATCTGTTTATTTGGATCCCAAATATTTTTTAAGCGATACGGATCGGGTTGGCGTGTGGGAAGATGTGACATGGATTGCCCGCAAGATCTATATGGATCGGGAAGTTGCCGCAGAAGAATTTGATGTTGCGTTTTGGGAAAATGACAGCGGGCGGAAAGATGTTTGTATTTATGAAATTTGGGATAAGGTTTCGGGCAAAATCTATTGGTTGTCACGGGCGGTTGCCGATAAGTTTTTGAAAGTAAGCGACAATCTGTTAAACATCAATGGCTTTTTTCCCTGCCCGAAACCAATTTTTGCCACCATGACAAACGATAGCATTATCCCAATGCCTGATTATTGCATGATTAGAGAAATGTTAAACGAGCTTAACGGCATTAACGCGCGGATGAAGTTGACCATGCAGGCTCTGAAAGTGAGCGGTGCTTACGATAACTCTTTTCCCGAATTGGCCGATATTTTAAGTAAAGACGTGACATTGGTGGCGGTGGGTGATTTTGTTAAACTGCGGGAAAGCGGAGGCATTAGAGGAATTGTCGACTTTGCGCCGATTGAGCAGTATGTGGTCGCTTTGGAACAACTGGCCGTTCGCCGACAAGATGTGATTGCCAGCATTTTTGACGTAACCGGTGTGAGCGATATTATGCGCGGGGCGTCCGACGGACGAGAAACGGCAACGGCAGTGGTCAAGAAAACCAATTTCGGAACATTGCGCAACCAAGATCGGCAAAACGATATGCAGAGGTTTATTCGAGATTTGCTCAAAATTAAGGCAGAGATTATTTGCGAAATGTTTGAACCTGTCCGGTTGGCCGAATTTCTTGATCAGACAAAGCGGCAGAACGGAGCTTTGGTCAATCAGGCCATTCATATTCTTAAGACCGAAAAATTGCGGGGTATGTTGTTTAAGGTGGAAACCGAAGCTGTTTTTAACCGAGAAGAAGAAAGCAACAAAACGATTAATGCGGTAAAGACGATCAACGAAATGGTGACGGTTGCCCTTGCTGCCGTCGGGCGGCAGCCGCTTTTGCTGCCGCTTTATAAAATGATGATCAATTCGGTGGTGGAATTGCTGCCGCGAGGGCAAATGTTTGAAAGCGTGCTGGAAAAGGTGTTTGCCGACGTGGCGGCTTTTTTGGAACGGCAGCAGGCGCAGCAAATGCAACAATCGGCCGCGCAACAGCCTCATCCGTCGCTTGCGCTTGAAATTCAGAAAAACGCGTTGAAAGCCAAAGAACTGGAAATTAAAGAAAAGCTTGAACAGCAACGGATAGATATGGAAAACCGGCAGCTTGACGCAGAAACGGCGCTCAAGAAGCAGAAATTGGATATGGAGGAAAACGGGGAGTTGAAAAAGTGACTTATTTTAACAAGCAATGGACGGAAGAAATTCTTCTTCCCGACGGTTCGACGGCATCTTGTCAGCAAGATGTCGATCTTTTTTTAAAGAAAAACCAACTTGCCCTGGCAGGAGATTATTCGGACGCTTTTCGCCATGAGGCGCGTCTTAATAATGAACGGACTGAGCGCAGAGAACTCTGGGCTGAGTTTATCAAAAATTATAAAAGGAGTATATGGAATGCAAAAAAGTGAAACCAGACAGTTCCTTGAAGAACAGTTTGACAAATATGAGACTTCAAAACCGAAACGTGCTGTGTCGCTTGTTTCGGAATTGGCAGACGGGCAAAAGCGTGCAGACGAGTTTTTGCAGGCTCCCGCTTCTTTCGGTGAAGAATGGGGAGAAATGTTTAGGCATCTTCCTCCGGAAATGCGCCATTATCTGCATTGTCGGGAGCAGATGATTGCAGAGGCTTTTGAGCGGTTCGAAGAAGAACTGAAGGAAAAACGTTTTATTGACAAGGCATTTTCATCTAAGGGGTGTCGACATGGATTTAAATCAGCAAAAGAGTGGATCGAAAAACTGATCTTTGCCGAAGAAATGTTGGAGACATCGCCGCGGGATACCTTGCGTTATCTGGTAAAAGCCTATGGACTTGAGGAGGATTTTTGGGGCAAACCGGAAAAAAGCGAAATTTACGAAGCAAAAATCAATCTGTTATGCGAAAAAATGCAGCAGCTGTGTGACCGTTTTGACGAAAAAGAGCGTCATTACGCCGCCACGGCAGCTGCCGTTAAAGCAGCTCAAAAAGCAAAAGCTGCCGGTTTTTTCCCCAGAAGCAGGGCTATTGCTAAAGATGATCAGCAAGAACTGACAACCCGTCAGATTCTGGAAAAAAAATTCGCCGAACTGGAAGATTAAACCAATAATTATGAACTAGAACAAAACCAATCGTTTTTTTATAAGGAAAAAGAAAATGGCAAATGCAAATTACAATGAAATTTTTACCACAACTCTGGAAAACCGTAGCGGCAAAATCGCCGATGCCGTTTCCAAAAATAATGCTCTTTTAAACCGGTTGCGGGAAAAGGGACACAATCGCTTGGTGTATGGCGGTTCCAAGATTTTGGAAGAACTGGAATATGGCGAAGGGGATATGAGTTGGTATTCCGGCTACGATTCGATAGAATATACCCCAAAACAGTTGTTTACGGCGGCAGAATACAGTTTGAAGCTGTGCGCTGTTCCGGTGGCCGTGTCCGGTGAAGATTTGCTGAAAAATTCGGGCAAATATCAGATTATGGATTTGTTTGAAAAACGGATTGAAAATGCGCAGAAAACCATGTGCAATAAAATGTCGGAAGCTATTTACGGAGACGGTACGTCTGCCGGCGGCAAGGCTATCGGCGGTTTGGCGCTTCTGGTTGCCGATGCGCCGGAAACCGGTACGGTCGGCGGCATTAATCGTGCTTCTTCGGGGAACGAATTTTGGCGCAATCAATCGGTTACCGCCACCGCTCCTTTTACGGCGGAAACTTTGCGCCCCGCAATGGATAAGATGTATCTTTCGCTGTGCCGAGGTGCCGATAAACCCGATTTGATTATTGCCGGAAATGCAATGTATTCCGTCTTTGAACAGTCGCTGGCCGCTTTGCAGCGATATACCGAACCTAAGCTGGCAGAAGCCGGCTTTACGGCTCTTCGCTTTAAAGGGGCAGACGTTGTGTTTGACGGCGGTCAGGGAGGAAATTGTCCGGAAAGCAAAATGTATTTCCTGAACACAAACTACATTTATCTGCGCAGCCACAAGGATCGTCATATGAAAGTGATCGGTGGTGAGCGAATGGCCGTTAATCAAGATGCGATTTACAAGATTGTCGGTTGGGCGGGTAATATGACCATGTCTAATGCGGCTTTGCAGGGCGTATTGATTGATAAAAGCGAATAGCTTTTATGTTTTGTGCGAGAAAGCCCGAATTGGTTCGGGCTTTCTTTTTTTCTGTTTTGAGGCGGTGACGACCGTTTTGGGTTAAGGAGAATAAAATGGATTTTATGATGTTTGAAAAATTTGCGAACAACAGCGGAAGCGAAGACGGAGTTGCCGCCCGTTTCTATGATCGGGCAGTAAAAACCGGTGATGTCGGGGAAAACGGTTTGCCAAAGTTTAAATCGGTCTGTTTTTGCGAGATCAGAATTAAGGACAATACTTCAGAAGTGTATGATCAGCCGGCAAGCGAAGATAAAATTCGTCGCTTTCCCATTGAATATGCCCGCTATCAGTTGGGCAAAAAGCAGATGACGGAAGGGACGCCGCTGGAACAATTTGCCTTTTTGAATCGGGCGGAGGTAGAAACCTTGAAAGTGCACGGCATTTTTACGGTAGAAGCACTGGCAAAGGTTGATCGGGACAAAGCTTTGCAGCTGGGGTTGGAAGACGAACGCCGACTGGCGGAAAAATTTTTGGAGCAGGCTCATGACAATCTTGCGCTGAAACGATGGCAGGAAAAGGAAGACGAATATTTGGCAAAAATCAGCTTGCTTGAGGAAGAAATTGCTTTGTTGAAAAAAACAAAAGGGGCGGAAAAAGAAAAGAAGAAAACAGAAAGAGAGGCAAAATGAAAAACATATTGCAGATTTGTCAAGATGTGGCAGCGGTGGTTTGCGTGCAGGCACCGACAACTTTGTTTGGCAACGCCGGACAAAATGAAAAGATCTTTTTGAGTGTTGCCAATGATGCCTTAAACGGCTTGCTGCGCTACGGAGATTGGCAAGAACTGACCAAAGACGGGGTGTTGAGAACCGTGGTCGGCAAAAGCGATTATTCTATCTTTTCGTTTTGTCCGGACTTTTATCAGCTTTTGAATAATACCGTCTACATCAGAGATAGCGCGGAAAAGCTTATCGGCGCGGTTACGCCGGAGCAATGGCAGCGGGAAAAATATTTTCACGATACAACGGGGACCGTGAAATTTAAAATTCAAAATTCGATGTTTCGTTTTCTGACGCCGCCGCCGGGTGACGTTAAAATCGTTTTTCAGTATCGTTCCGCGGTGATTGCCTATGACGGACAGATGTTTGCGGAAAAAACGGAGCTTAGCGCCGATACCGATATTCCGATTTTTGACGAATATCTGGTGAAACTGGCCATGCGTTGGCGTTTGCAAGCACGAAACGGACAGAGTTATGCGGAAGAATATGCCGAATATGAAAAGGAATGTCGTAAACGTTTTGGAGCTTCGTTGGCGGCAAAGGATATTAATTTGGCTTCCGGCGCTTTGGGCGAAAATTTTGATACAAGGATAAGTGTTTATGGTAAAGCAGATCGTTAACCGCGGCGGGCGGTCTTATAATTATACCCTTCCGGCACCGACGGGAGGTTTGAACGTGCGTGACGGATTAGACGCGATGAGCGTCATTGATGCCATTGTTATGGATAATTATTATCCTTCGGAAACAAAGGTTTGTTTGCGCGGCGGGTATCGAGCATATGCCTTAAACGATGAGCAGGTTAAGGTGGAAACGCTGATGGAATTTCATCATGCGGACGGAGACCGTTTATTTGCCTGCGGCAACGGCAAAATCTGGGATATATCCACCCATGCGGATATTCGAGAAGTGAGCGCGAAACACCAGTGCAACCACTGGCAGTATGTGCAATTCAAAGACCGTATTCTGGCTTGTAACGGTTATGATAAACCGTTGAGTTGGCAAAAAAACGAGGCGGGAAATTGGGTGTGGAAAGAAGCCGAATTTGTCGGCGACGGGCTTGATGCGCAAAAGCTGATTAATGTTGCCATGTCTAAGCAAAGGTTGTTTTTTGTCGAGCATCATTCTTTGAAATGCTGGTATGCGGAAAACGCCGGAGATGTGCAGGGAACATTGAAAGAATTTGATTTTTCTTCTCTGGTGACGCGTGGAGGCTGTTTGACGGCGGTTGCCTGTTGGACACAAGACGGCGGGCAGGGTATTGATGATCTGACTTTGTTTATTACGTCCGAAGGCGAAGTTCTTGTCTATGCCGGATCGGATCCAAGCAATGCTCATGACTGGAGCTTGAAAGGCAAATATTATGTTAGTCGTCCGATCGGGTATCGCTGCACTTTGCAGTATCAGGGGGACGTGGTGATGATTTCCGAAGCGGGGTATATTCCGCTTTCTCAGGTGATGCCATCGGCACAAGGCGGAGCCGCCAATCAGGCTTATAGTGATAAAATTCGCGGCTTGGTGCTAAAAAGAGTGCGCGACAATAAAAATCTGCCGGGGTGGCAGGGAATTATTTATCCGCGCGGCGGGTATGCCTTGTTTAATGTGCCGGTGAGAAAGCAGTTTGAGCAACATATTATTAATCTCAGTTCAGGCGCTTGGTGCCGATTTACCAATATTCTTTCCCAGTGTTGGGGGCTGCTTTCCGGACGTTTGTATTTTGGTTCGGAAACTGGTGTTTATTTGTTTGACGAAGGCTATTCGGACAATGGGTTGCATATTATGGGAAATATTCATCAGGCCTATTCTGATTTTGGTTGCGGCAACTTAAAAAAGGTGCAGCTGATCAATCCGCGAACCAAAAGTTCTACCCGTTTTGCGCTCAATATTTATGTCAATACCGACTTTGACGACAAAGAGCAGGCGTATCAGGAAAATATCGGCAACACCGGACTGACAAAATGGGCGGACAGCAGCGTAGTGACGAAATGGAGTTGTTTGAAAGCGCCGAAAGGCACCAAATGGGCGACCTTGAAAGGTGCTGTTTATAATCGGTGGATATGTTGCAGTGCAAGCGGTTTCAAATGTTCCGTCGTTTTTAAAACGAAAACCAGAGGCAATTTGATCGAGTGGCACAATACGGGGATACGTTATGAGCAGGGAAGCGGAATTTTGTAAGCTCGGAGCAGATGTTGACGGGCGGTTGTCGGCATTGATTTGTCATAAGCTTGATATGGGGCTGCCGGCGGAAAAAATTGCCGGAAGTCTTGGTTTTTGGCTGGACGGGAAACCAATAGGCGGGGTTTTGTTTTCCGATTTGCGTCCGGGGTGTGATGTGTGGATCAGCATTTATGCCGAAAACCGACGTTGGTGCAGCCGGCGTGTTTTGCAAACGATTTTCGGTATTGTTTTTGATTTTTGGCACTGTCGGCGGGTTAATGCTTTGATTGATACGGACAACAAGGCATCTCTCCGGTTGGCGGAAGGCGTCGGTTTTCGACGTGAGGGTACAATGCGGCAATATCGGGAAAATGGTCGAGACGTTTATGTGCTCGGTATGTTAAAAAATGAATGTCAATTTTTGAAAAAAAGGAGAAATAATATGTCTAACAGTTTTGGCGGAGGAACCAGTAACGGCAGCAAAAGTGTCATTTCCAGACCGGACGCTTTAAACGCAGCCAACAAATTTGCCGATTATTTGAAAGGTTTGGATACCTCGGTTGTGGATAATACTTATCAGACGATTGCCAACCATGCGTTGGATATGTCTGCTCGGTTGCCTGATTATGTTTACGCCGCGGACGGATCCGACAGCGCACGTCAGCGGATGGAAAATGCTGTTTATAATCAGGCTGCCGGCAAAATAAATAAACAATTTTCCGAAGATATGTCGGCGTTAAACAGCCGATTGCAAAATCAAGGGCTGGCGGTTGGCAGCACCGCTTATCAAAATGCGGTTTCATCGTTGCAAGATGCTCGTTACGACGCCTTGAACAATGCCGCTTATGAAAGCGTTATCCAAGGTCAGAAAGCTTTTGACAACAGCTTGAACAACGCAGTGACTGCCGGAAACTTTACCAACAATGCGCACCGCCAGTCGTTAAGCGACATTTTGCAGATTTTGCAGAACAGCATCAGCGGATATCAGGTTCAGAAAGATGTTTTTGATGCCATTAACAGCGCTTCCGGACAAGCGTCGACACAAGATTCGTTTCAGGGCAGGAAAAACGGATTGAGTGCTCAAGATATGGCCATGCTCGTTTCGTCGGGAGCACAGATTGCCAGCATGGCATCAGATATTCGGCTCAAAGAAAATATTTCTCCCGTAGGGCGGCTGGATAACGGTTTGACCGTATACCGCTTCAACTATATCGGCACGCCGCAAGTTCAGATCGGGTTGATGGCGCAAGAAGTTCGCGATGTTAAGCCTGAGGCTGTTATGGAAGGTGAAGACGGTTATTTGCGAGTGAATTATGCTCTGGCTTGCGAAAAATAACATTTTTAAAAATTTTGACTTTGGGGAGAAAAAATATGCCTTTTGATTCACAGGGAAATTTTACCCGACTGCATAGTTGGGAACAAGATCGAATAGATGACATTGATATTGTTACGGACCATCATGATGCCGAGGACGACAATTTTGCCGACGGTTTCAATCAGTGCTTTTTGCGCAGCGGAAAGGTGCCGATGAAAGGCAACCTTAATGTCGGCGGTTTTAAACTGGTTCGTGTCAACGAAGCCACCGACGCTACGGACGCGGTTAATTTGTTACAGATGCAAACATCGTTGCAAACATTGAAAACGGAAACGACCAAAACCATCAACGGCGTGCTTATAATTGGTGATATAAAATGTTCTGCCTTGCAGAAAGATCATGGCGACTGGATGCTTTGTAACGGACGGGAAATTTCCCGTGAAGACTATGCTCCCTTGTTTGCCGCCATCGGTGAAACGTTTGGTAAAGGCAACGGTATTACCACTTTTAATTTACCCGATTGTCGTGGTGTTGTCGTTCGCGGTTTTGATAACGGACGCGGCTATGATCATGGTCGTACGTTTGGTTCTTATCAGCCCGATCAAATGCAGCTCCACACTCACGGGCTGCCGGGATCTCAGTCTTTTTGTGCCGGCGGCGGACGCAGTATCGGTGTTTATTATGCCAGTGATTCTTCGGCTTCAGAGAATTTTAAAACTTCGAGTAATGCTTCCGGCTCCGTCGGTGATGAAACTCGTGTCAAAAACATTGCCTTGAACTATTTTATTAAAGTGAAAGAGAGGTAACAGATGGCGGGCTATATGACGCAAAACGGAATTGTCGTTCGGCAGGGGGACAGTTTTGATATTGTGTTGCAATTTAGAGATGCGGCGGGAAAAGCAATCAATATTCAAGACTGGCAAATCAAGATGGCGGTTTATGATGCGGACAAAAAAGTTTTGAAATTTGGTAAAACCGGAGAAATATTTGATGTTGAGGCAGGTAAGGCGCGGATAGAGCTAAAGCCGGCAGATACTAACATTGAAGTCGGAGATTATGTGACGGATATTCAGGTTGTTACCGATCAAAGCGATGTGCATACGATTTTTCCGCAAGACATTAATCGGGTCGGCGTGTTTCGCATTACCGAACAAGTGACGAGGTGAGAGAGATGTTAAACAATGATGTCGTTTTAGATATTAATACCGGTCGGCAGGCAAAATGGGAGGTTTTGTTTCAAGAGGAAGTTCGGCTGGAGGCGGAGGTGTCGCTTTTTTA
The DNA here is from genome assembly GCA_020025875.1 of Alphaproteobacteria bacterium. Classification (GTDB taxonomy): domain Bacteria; phylum Pseudomonadota; class Alphaproteobacteria; order RF32; family CAG-239; genus JAFUYI01. The sequence goes on from JAHHRI010000012.1 coordinate 27,935, forward strand.
TATTAAATCGGGACAAGAGGACATTCAACAATATGTTGATGAAAAGGCCAAACCGCAAATAGATGTCTATACCGAGGATAAAAAAGCGGAGATCGAAGCTTTGACGGACAAAGGTGCCAAAGAGATTAACCAAGGCGCGGATAATGCTCAACAAATTTTAATTAATTATGTTGAAAACACAAGTAAGCCGGAAATCAATTTATATGCCGCAGAAACGGTTAAACCGACTTTGCAGTCTTTTGCCGATGAACTGGCAGAATCTTTGGAAAGCAACGCGGCAGAGAAAATGACAGCCATCGACGCTTTGGTCAAACAGGCGCAAACTTCGGCAGAGGCCGCGGCAAATTCTGTTTCTTCGGCACAAGCGGTGGTATCGGAAGCATCGGGTTTTGCAAATGCAGCTTCTCAATCTGCCGACAATGCGCGAAAGGCTTTTGGCACGGCGCAATCTTGGGCAATCGGCAGTTTGGCCGAAAGACCGGAGGGGTCTGCCAAATATTGGGCGCAATCCATTGATTCGCAGAAATTAATTCCGACCGGACTGGTTGCACCTTTTGCCGGATTCCAAGTGCCCGCAGGGTGGCTTTGTTGCAATGGTTCGGCTGTCAGACGAGACACTTATTCTGCCTTGTTTGCGGTGATCGGTACGGCTTTTGGAGGCGGAGACGGTTCAACAACGTTTAATTTGCCTAATTTTATGAACAGAACCTTTTGGGGCGATTCAAGATCCGGAATCGTCAAAGAAGCCGGATTGCCGAATATTATCGGCAGAGTTCATGGACCCGCCGGCACTTTTGCGGAAGGGTGTTTTTCAACCAGAGCAGGCGCTTCGCTTTCCGGAGGGACAAGCACCTTTGTCCGCGAAGGTGAATTATTTTTCAATGCCGGCAGTTCTCATGCCGTTTACGGCAGATCTTCAACAGTTCAGCCGCCGGCATTAACCACAATGATCTGTATTAAATATTAGGGAGAAAAGCTGATGAAAATTTATTGTTACGATAAAGACAGCAAAGAGCTTTTAGGCGAAGAACAGGCTCAAAAAGACCCTCTTGAGAGTATGTTGCAGGGCAAAGATGTTTGGTTGCTTCCCGCCCATGCCACGTTTGAGGTGCCTCCGGCAAAAGAAACCGGCAAAGCTATCATATTTGATAACGGTTGGCGGCAGGTTGTCGACAATCGGGGAAAAAGGGCGGTTAACCTCAACGGTCTGTTTGAAATTTGCTATCTCGGAGAAAAAGAAGGCGATATGGTGATAAGCGACGAAATGCAAAAAGGGTTGGACAACGGTCATTTAATTGTCTTTGAAGGGAAGATTGTCGAAAAGCCCGCGTCTATGAAAGCGGCAGAAAAAAGAATTGAGCGCAATGTGCTGATTGAGGCAACTGACAAATATATGATGGCAGATTATCCTATCAGCGAAAAAGAACGGGAACTTTATCGGGAATATCGACAGTATTTACGGGATATTCCCGAACAAGATGATTTTCCGTCGGGAAAAATCAAAACATTTGCAGAATGGACGGGGGCTTAAAAGCCCCCTTTTTTATGGAGGAACTTATGGACTGGGGACTGATAAGCGGCGGCGTGGCAATGTTCGGGGTATTGTATAATTTTATTAGGATCGGCGAATGGAAAGCCCGACAGGAAACTCGGCTGGATGGGTTGGAAAAACGTCAAGACGGTTATGACGGGCGGATTGAGGGATTGATTTTGCTGATTAATAAACAAAACGAATTGTTGACGGAGTTGAAAGTTAAATTGGATCTGATGCTTGCAGACAAAAACCGAAGGAAAAGAAAAGATGATTGATCGAGATATTGAAATTATGGCAAAAACCATTTACGGAGAAGCCAGAGGAGAAGGTGAAGAAGGTATGGAAGCGGTGGCTTGTGTTATTATGAATCGCTATCAGGCGCGCAAATGGTTTACCGGTTATCGTGAAGAATATGGGGTGAAAATTCCCAGCATTGCGGAAACCTGTTTAAAGACGAAACAGTTTTCTTGCTGGAATAAGACCGATCGCAATTATCGTTTGTTGCAGCAAGTCGGCAAGCAGGATCCGGTGTTTGCTTTTTGTCTTAATCTGTCTGCCAGAGCGGTTGCCGGACGGTTGGAAGATTTTACCAACAATGCGACTTTTTATCATACCCAATCGGTGCGCCCGAAATGGGCACTGCACAAAAGTCCCTGCTATGAAGCCGGCAATCATTTGTTTTATAATGATATAAATTAGGCACGGCAAACTTTGGAAAGGAGAAAAAAATGAAACATCATCATCATTGTCGATACCGTTTTTGGCGCTGGCTGATTGAAAAGGCAATCAACAGTCGACGGGTTTATCGGTTGCTTTGGGGAATGTTGGTCGTATTGGCAATTTGCGCGTGGCGTTTCGGATTGTCAGGGATTGGCTGGTTGTAACGGAGTTGGGTTGGGAGCGGTGTTGGTTTTATGCTAAACAAAGTTATCCGTTGGGTGGCAACATTAACAATGGTTGCCGCCCTTTGCTTTGCTTTTTATGAGATCGGGCAGCAAGTCGGTCGGAGTGAAACGAAGGTGCAAGTGGTAGAGAAAAAAATTGAGGTGATCAGATATGTTGAAAAGAAGAAAGCTAAAATTTATGCGCGTCCTAATGCCGGCCGTGACGATCTGC
>JAHHRI010000013.1 GCA_020025875.1 Alphaproteobacteria bacterium
ACCGCAACAAGACGACAAACAAGCCACCGAAAAGAACAAAACTGTCGAAAAAGAAACACCGACCGAAAAGGCGGCAGAAAAACCAAAAGAAAATATCGATAAAGCTCCGGCAGAAAAGCCGCGGGGAAGTGCCGTTGCCGAACAGGAAGAAAATGAACCGCAAATATCACCGATGCTTCGCAAGCTGATGACCATATCCACCGCTTTTTCCGACATTCAGAACATTAAAGACTCTGATCCCAGTGATAACTGGAACTGGGGAGTAAGCGAAGTCAACGATCAACCGGCAGAAGATGTTTTGCCTGTTTCCGATAGCAACGACCATATGTTCCAGACAGATGATGACGGCTATTCTGCCGCCGACAGTACTGCCGACGACGAGCAGGGCTGGGAATGGGAATATGAGGAAGTGCCCGCCGACGCCGAATTGAGCGGCGAAGAAGGCGAAGATTGGGAATGGGAATATGAGGAAGTGCCAGCCGATGCCGAATTGAGCGGCGAAGAAGGCGAGGACTGGGAATGGGAATATGAAGAAGTGCCCGCCGATACCGAGTTGAGCGCAGACGAAAAAGAAAACTGGCAGTGGGAATATGAAGAAAACTTGACCGAGGCAGCTCAAACAGAAAATGAAACTTATCAAACCACAGAGATAAAAGCCGACGATCTCAGTCCGGAAGAATTTGCCCAAACTTCGGAAATTGTCGTCAATAATCTGCCCCAATTTGTCCTGCTTGGTCTGGAAGATGAAAAATTCCGCGATCCTTATATTGAAAATAGTGATAATATCGGGTAAATTGAAAAGGAAACAGCTTGCCGAAAGCAACCGACAAACAGAATCACCGCGAAGGGAGTGACGAATAATGGAACCAAACAAAACAGCCGACTTATGGTACGTCGATAACTATATTTTGCTGAAAGATTATTATGACCGTACCATTTCCCGAATTGCTGCCCGTTGTATCCGCAGCGGCAATATTGCCATTGAAGATTATCCCTTTTTTGGCTATATCCTCGATGTTTTGGAAGAAATCAGCGAAACCGGCGAATATATCTTGCAACACAGCGAACTATATCCGTATGTTGAACGCAAAATTGCCGGCGGCTTAAACGGCCTGAAAAAAACATTGGCAGAATATCAGAACGAACTGAAAAGCAACGCCACACCGGATATGATCAAAGAAGATTCTCGGGAAATGGAAAGAATGAAACAGGCTCTCAACAATGTGACCAAAGCAACCGATCCAACCGTAGGCGCGGGTATGGGAATGGAGCAGCTGGTGGAAAAATTGATGCAGGAAAACAACATCACTCCCAATTTTTCTGCCGAAGATAATAAAAAATAATTTTAACCGTCAACCTTATTTAAACGGAAAGTAACCGACTAATGTTTAAAATCTGTCATAATTTCAAAATAATTACCGTTTGTCTTTTATGGGCAGGCATGCTTACCGGTTGTAAAACACCGGCACCCGAACCGATACCGGTTGAAGCGGATCCGCTTTCCGCCGCCTCTCTTATCAACCTGCAAGATCCCAACATGATCCGCACGCCCAAAGGAGCAAGTTCGCTCGACTTGGAAACCCCTTTGCGCTGCAATGTAAACTGGAAAACGCAGGAAATGATCACCGCCCTGCCTTATAACATGAAAGCTTTTAACCTCACCCGCAACGGCATTAACAATCCCTTGCCCCGCTTTGAAGTAACCGGTTTTTCTTTCAAAACGATGCCGGCAGAAAAAGCTTTGCTGAAACTGCTTAAAGAAGCAGACATCAGACTGGTTGCCAAAGATGCGCCTTACACCAGCATTTCTGCAGAAAACTTACGCGGAGAACTGTCGGAAGTGGTCAAAATGATCGCCGATGCTGCCGAAATTTATTATGCATACAATGCCGAAACCAAGACGCTGACCATCAGCCGTAAAAACAACTTCACGCTTTATGTCCCGAAGTCGCGCCCGATTATTCTGGCTTTGCTCGACGTTCTTCGCGGTTCGGGCATTACCGACATTACCACCGACTGGTCCGACTACTCAATCACCTTCAATGCCGATTTTGAATTGAAAACAAAAGTTCAAGATCTGATTGACTACTTTGAAGAAAACCCCGTGTTGATTGCATATGATGTCAGCGTATTTACCATTTATCCCTACAACACCCAAAAGGATATCGAATGGCAAAAACTGCTCAATATTTTTGATTTTGGCACCATCAAAACCGCCAAAACCGGAGTTATCGGCAGAGTGCTGACCACCTCCGACGACCTCAACTTCAAAACCCTGCAAAGATTCCTTTCCGGACAGGCTAGAGTGGTGAAGGCTGCGGAAGGAAAATTTGTTGTTCCCAACCTGTGGTTGGCGCGTTTTGATATTGGCAAATGCGCCTCCAGAAAGTCACCGGAAGCCCAAGTTTCGCTTTTGGCAAAATCTTCTTTGATGCCGCAGAACCGAATTTTCTCCGACATCACGCTGGAAGGCACGGAGGGACAGATTACCCAATTTAATATCCGTAGCAAACTGGGAGAAAATTTCCTGATTATCGGTATTCCGAACGAAATTTTCGGCATCAACAGTCCAAAATCGGAAACCATTGTATTTATGGTGCCGCGAATTATCCGCACCTTAAAAAAACAGGTGCCAACGGCAAATTAATCATTATCAGAATTAAAGGAGATTAGGGAATATGGATAATACAAACAAATCCCCCGAAGGCACACCCATTCGGCACAAGCTGAAAAAAGTGAAAAGACCGATCAAACGTCCGGCAAACACGCCCAACACGCTGTCCGTTCCGCCAAAGGCCGCAGAAGGAGCCGCACAGCAGCCGTTAAAAAATACTGTCGCCCCCACCGAGAAGAAAGAGAATCTGTCGCCGGTACCGGAAAGTATTGATGCCTTCAGTCTGGATGCGTTTCTTGACGGCAACAACCTGCCGACATTGCAACAAAGCACCAAATTGCAGCAGAACAATTTTGAGCACAGCTTTATCAAAGATGAAGATGTTAACCCAATGCCACCGAGCTGGAAAGACAGAATGGTCGTTGGCGATTTGTATACAGGTTTTGCCGTTTTTATTACCGCTGCCGTCTTTCTTTTGTTTGGCATCATGTTTTCTAAAATTTTCCTCAGTGGTCCCACAACTGTTCAAAACGGGCTGCAAGGTGTTGTCATAAATTCTGAAGTGCCGCGCGGGCGCGCTCGTTGCGGTGTTGCCGAAAAGACTCAGGGCTGCGTTTTGTATATTATGAATCCGCAGCGGCTAGATCTGAACGGACGTGATTTTTACGACTTGGCAGCCCAGTTAACTGGACGGCAGCGATTTATGATTGAAACCGGCAATATGCGTTATTCCAGTATCAAAATCAAGCCGGGCGAAATTGCGCAGCTTAATATTCCGCCTTTGCACTAGCCATTTTCTTAAACCCTCCCTTAAAGGGAGGGTTTTTTGTATCCGGAAGCGGCTCACGACTGAATACCGACATCATCTTTTCTTTTGATTGGCTCAAGAGCAATTTATTTTTTTAATCTTCGACTTTCGGGAGTTTGCAAATAGCTTAAAAGGCGGATTATGCTAACTTTTCCCGACTTTCTTTGCGGCAGGCGGCGGTAGGAGGGAGGAAAGTGGCGGCGGCTGGCGGGAGTAACGGAGGGAGGAAAGCGGCGGCGGCTGGCGGGGGTGACGGAAGAAGTTGGCGGAGGGCAGAAAGCGGCAGCGGCAGGCGGGAGTAACGGAGGGAGTTGGCGGAGGGAGGAAAGCGGCGGCTGGCGGGGGTGATGGAGGAAGTTGGCTGAGGGAGGAAAGCGGCGGCGACTGGAAGTGGCAACCACTTGGCTGTTGCCTCCTGTTCTGTCAGCTTTTTTCAACAGCTCAATTTTTCAAGCACTATTCAATTTTTCAAGCACTATATTGACTTTGTACAACTTCTATAATTCCTTAGCGCATCATCATCATGAACATTCAACCACCGATAATCCTTTGGAAAGTCGGTAAGGCAAAAAAGATACCTCCGCGTAAAACACGGGGTTCTTCCTATGCGGCTATAAGCCTTTACCACTGACCTCCCCTAAATGGGGCAGCTTATATCTGCCAGACGCAATTTGTTACTTAAGTCCATAGTTAATTGTTCTGCTAACTGATCTTGTTTTAGCTGATCTTTTATATATTCCTTGATTTTTTCTGTATTCTTTCCTGTGGTATCCACATAATATTCTCGCTACCAAAATTCTCGGTTTCGATAGCGAACTTTTGTATTTCCCCATCGTTCATATATCATTAAACCACTCTTTCCTTTGAGATAACCCATGACCGAACTTACTGAAAATTTTGGAGGTATCTCTAATAACATATGAATATGCTCTGGACAAACTTCTGCTTCCAGTATGCCCATTCCTTTCCAGCGACACCATTCTCTTAAAATATGATCTATTTCCAGACGGCGCCCTTTGTAACAAACAAATACCCCCTAACGGAGGTATTAGTAAAAAAGATCAGTGTCTATATGGGCTTTGCCAGAACATCATCTTGATAACTTTTTTGTTCGCTTCCGCCTGTTAAAAGCTGCGACAGACGGAGAGCTGTCATTGCTTCTAGGTCACTTCCGTTACGGCACGCAAGTTACCGTCACGGTTAATTTGTACCACACGGAGTTTGTGGTGCATTTCCTCAATAGTTTTTTGACGATCTATCATCGGATAGGTGTGTAAAATACGATCGACAAAGGCCTCATAGGCTGCTGATGAGCTTTCGGCGTGGATGGTAGCCAGACAGTTGTCATGACCGGAACCCATCAATTCCCAAAGCGCACCGGCGTTGTTGGTGGAAATTTCACCGCCGATAATGGCATCGGGCGTAAAACGCACAACCAAATCGATGATTTTGGCATAGTTAAACTGGTTGGTCTGTTCTGTACGCGACATAACAATATGCGTTCTGTTCGGGTGCGGAACCAACAGTTCGCGCGTATCCTCAATGGTAATGATCCGCTTGTGAATATCCAAAATTTTCAATAAATTATTCAAAAAGGTCGTTTTACCGGTCGAAGTGGCGCCACTGACCAGAATATGATCACCTCGCTTGATGCTGAGTAATAGCCGCTCATACGGATCTTCGGGATCTTTGATTGTTTTCAGCATATTAAGCCGATGGAGTTTTTCTCCCTGTTTTAAGCCATAGTCACCTAAGCCGAATGCCACATCATCGCTGTGTACACGAATGGTCAGCGCAATGCCGCCCGTCAAATCGTCTTCGTCATACATAACGTTTTTTCCGCAAATGGCAGAAAAACGATGTTCTCCGGGAATGCTGGCATAAACCACCGGACTGCCGGCTATCGGATCAAACGGAAGCTCATAAGTATTGGCAACAATATAGAGCAAGTCTGTCAAATAACTTTTTGTCAGCTTTTCATCCTTATACATCACCCAAGGATAGGCTCGTTTACCGCGCAGACGCAGCCAAACCTGCCCAGAGCGATTGATGGCAACTTCTTCTATATTATCCTGATTGTACCAGTAGGAAAGCGGTCGCAGAACAGATTCCAATACTTCAAAGCTCATATAACCTCCTTAAAACAACTGTGGTACGCCACTGCTTGACGAAGATGATGATGACGATGATGACGATGAGGGCATCACCGTTCCCATACTCGGCGGAGGCGGAGGTGTTGCGCCAACCGTTGAGGCCGGCGCGCGTCCGGATTGTTTGTCGCCGCCTTCGTCCAGCAGAATCGGCTGAACGTTTGCCTTCTCCGATTCGTAAACCACTTGTGATGAGGCCGCACCGCCGACACCGCCGGCCTGTTTGATCCTACGTTCCGCTGCCTGTGTGGCAATACGATCTTGCGCCTCTTTATCGTCAATCAACACGTCTTTTTTCTTCATGTTGGTTGAAGCATCGGCATCACGCTCAAGCGTTCGCAGCCACAAATCGACTTTGGGATAAACGATAATGCGAGTCCCCGCCGGCACATACGTCAACGCGCGGATATTGGTCTTGTCAGCCAAGATCATTTCAAAAATCTGATTCATCTGATCAATAAAGTTCTGCCGTGCATCGTTTGCCGCCTGCTGACGAGATGTTTCCGAATCCATGGTGCTTTCTTCTTCGTCGGTCGCCATCATATAGCTGGTTGCACTGGTCAATAGCGAAGTGATCAGCGGCATGGCATATTTTTTGCCGAGCTGCTGGTCAACATAGCCAAGTGCGCCGCCGCGTCCCTGAGCATCGCCGGTTTCGCCCTGAAAGGTAAACAACACCCCGTCCGGACGAATCAGACGCTGCCAGACAATGGTTATACGAGCAGATTCCGAGGCCGTTTCGCTGCCGCCTCCGGCAGCGGTGCCGCCAAGTTCGCCCATCAGTCGGCTGCCGGCGGGAATAACGATATTTCTGCCGTCTTCGGCATAAACGTTGCGCTCAACAAAAGCCGTAATCGGCACCGGATTTTGCGTATCAATAGAACGGGCAATAACCGCCGGAATCGGTTTGTCTGCCAAAATCATTTCGCTCATATCAACTCGCCAAGAAGAAATAACTTTGTCAATACCTTGCTCTTGCCAGTCTTTCTGGTAACCATCAAAAGCTTCTTTACGAATATTGGAGCTGATTTTGCCGACATACATACCTTGGCGACGTTCGTTTTGAGCCGTCTGAAGGGCTGCCGAACGCTGAGGATCATAACGTTCTCCCGGACCATAGCCGCCGCCGGGGCCGAGGTTGTTTCCGCCGGTTCCCGTGCCGTAGGCTCCCCCCTGACCAAAAGTGCCGGCAGGGACAAACATTTCTCCGGTATCGGCTTTTTTGGCGGCTTCCTCGATCCCGATCAGCGAACCTTCCGCATCAACAATCAATCCGTCCGGCAACAGTTTGCCGATTACCGTTCCTTTTTTATCAATAACATTGCCGTCTTCCAAAATATCGCCCAAATATTCGCCGTCCGGTGTCAGGGCAATATTTAATGACCGCTTAAATTGACCAATGTCTGCCGCATCTCGGGCACCGACTTCCGGCAGATCTTCCGGTTGAATCGGTTGAGGCTTTTCGTACCAGTTCAATTTGGTATTACCGATAACCGAGCCGTCAAGACTGATGGCAGAACCGTCTTTGTTCAGTTGTCCGATGACATTGCCGCGCGCATCGCGAATTTCTCCGCCTTCCACCGCTTCGCCAATCACATTGCCGTTGCTGTCGATAATGGAACCGTCCGCCCGCATCTTGCCGATAACTTTGCCGTCTTTGCCAATCACATTGCCGTCGGCATCTATACGCCCCAAGACCTTGCCTTTTGCATCCACAGCCTGCAACTTGGGAGAAACATAGCCGATAATATTGCCGTCTTTATCATAAATGGGTTGTCTTTTGACGGCTTCATAGAACTGTAGCGGGCGCGCACGGGCAATAACCTCGCCTGCCGGCGAAATAATATCACCGGAAGACCCCAAAGTGCCGACCAATTCGCCTTCGGCGTTTAGAACTCTGCCGTCAAATCTCAGTTCGCCGAGAATGGCATTCAGATTATCTCGAATATGAAAGTCGCGATTGCCTCGACCAACGGCCTTGCCGTCCTTGTCAACCCAAAAACCCCTGATCAGAGATCCGAGAGGGCGGTTGCTCAGTGACAACACCTGTCCGTCTGTGGTAATGTAGCCGCTGGTTTTGTCGTTATTGTCATAGATATACATATCATAAAGGGCATAACCGGCTTTGTCTCCGTTGACGATAACATTTCCCTCAAAATCGACCATACCGACTTTTTCGCCGCGGCTGTCAAGCACTTCCGCCTTGTCGTTGACAATTCCTAGCAATTTATTGCCGTTATCAAATGCAAATCGGTATTGGAATAGTATACCGATCGGCATTCCGGTTTTAGAACTCACCGAGTCGTCCGGTCTGATATAGCCGGTAACGCTGTTTTGGGCATTAATGACGGTACCGTCCAACGTTGAGCGTCCGGTTATCACATTATTAAAATTCATCACCGGTGCCACATCCACGCGCTTGCCTATCAGTGCGCCTTTGCCGTTTAGCAACCGTCCCCGATGATTGAGGCAACCTAGGTTCTGATTGGCATAATTCAGCACTTTACCGTTGGTGGCAACCGTACCGATCGTGTTGCCGCTGAAATCGACCACGGCGCCGGAAACCACCGCATGACCGATGATTGTATTGTTAACGGAAAAAACTTGTCCGTTGGGCAGCAGCTGTCCCATATTAACTTCACGATAATTGCGAATTTCGCCCTGAGCCGTCGTCACCCCGACAAACTCGCACTGATCGTCAATCACCGGCATATACGAAACCGTGCCGCCGACCACAATGCCGCTGTTGTCAAAAACAACTTTGTCGGCGCCTGTCTTACCAACCACCGATGCTCCCATATCGCGAATCGTGCCGCTGCTGTCGACATAGCCGATAAAACGCCCCTGAAAGCCCAGTGCCAAACGCTGCCCGTAAGCTTTGCCGGCAACCGGCATCATGGCGTTGGGATTTTTTAGATCCAAAACCACGGTTGTATCCGGCAAAACCTTGCCAACAGGTTTCATCGACTTATCAAGCAAAATGTTGCCGTCTGCCAAAATCCCCAAACTGTTCCCGCGCGTATCCACGGCATAGCTGACATCGATATTCTTACCGAGAAGCAAATTTCTCTCGTCTACGCTGTAGCCGTATTGTGTCAGACGCCCGCCGATGACCGCACTGTTGTTGACCATTTCGCCGTTCGGATGGATAAAGGCAATGGCTTGACCACTTAAATTGTAAATTCCGCCGAGCGGCAGCAAATTGCCGTCGATGCCGCCGTCGGCATTATAAACATAGCCGAAAGGCGACAAAAATTTCTTTTCTTCTCCGTTAACATAAGCCGAGCCGATACCGTTGATACCCAATGTCCGATTCAAAGAATTGACAATCAGTCGGGGTTCAAAAGTCATACCGATGCTACGCCCGTTATAATCAGAAGCACGGCGTCCAAAAATGGTGCCGATCGGAGTGCCGCCCAAAAGAATTGTCTGCCCGTTGCGCAAGGCATGACCTTTGAGCGTGCCGCGATAGTCAAACACCGGACCCGTAACTGCCAACTTGCCGATTTCTGCTCCGTCCGCACCAAAAACCAACCCTCTTGCACCCATATTACCGATAAAATTGCGCGCTTTGGCAATCCGTCCTTCGGGCATGATGCGTCCCACATATTGGCCGGCGCTATCCGTCACCGTCGATGCAATATCTGCCATATAACCAATCACCTTGCCATCGGTATCGGCAACGGTGCCGTCAAGGAGCAAGCGCCCGATCACTTTGTTGCGGGCAACAACTTCTCCGTTGTATGTTACAAAGCCAATATATTTGCCGCTGTTGTCAAACGCATAACCGGATTGTACAATCCGACCGATAATTTTGTCTTGAGTATCATAAGCAAAACCGTTGGCTTTGATCAAACCGATGGTCTTACCCTCAAAATCCGTTACTTTGCCGCCGGGGGCTATACTGCCGATAAATTTACCTGCCGCATCAATGACCATTTTGGAGGAAATCAGCCGTCCGTCAATCACATAATCATTACCAATTCGCCGATAGGCATAGCCATCGGGAGAAATAAACCCGATATTTTGCCCCTGCAAATTAGAATACATACCGTCACCGGTCAACCTGCCGACGGTTTCGCCGGTATCGGAATAAATCAGGCCGGGGAACAAAACGGCACCCAAAATCGAAAACCGGTCATCGACAACCAAGCCGTTCGGCAGCACCTTACCGACAATTTTGCCGGTAGCCAAACGCACTGTACCGTCATTGTTCACTTTGCCGAGCAAGCGGTTGTCGTTGCCAATGGCAATTCCTTTTGGAACCACGCCGCCGATCAAGTCGCCTTCAAAATTGACAATCAGACTGTCTGCGGTAATGTTGCCAATCAACTGGTTTTCAAAACTGACGACTTTGCCGTCCGGAATCACTTTGCCGATCAGGTCTCCGTTAAAGTCAATGGCGGTAATTTCCTGAGCCGAAGCAGCGGAAACACAAAAAGCCAGACACAAGCCAAAGGCTGCGTTTTTTACGGACGATGTCAAGATTTTGCCCAACTTAAGTTTCAATGCTAGTTCCTCCGATTTTTAGCCACTTCCTGCAAAGCATAGCCGGCAACTTTCTTATCTAAATTGATAAACGAACCGTTGCTTTTCAGGTATCCGATAATTTTGCCGTCACGACCGATGACGCTGCCGTCGTAACGCAGACGTCCGGCATATTGACCATCGTTGCCGAGAATGGTGGCGCCGATTTTATAAATCCGCCCAAGAACGGCATCGTTGTTGTCTACCGCCAGATCGGAAGACAGGCTGCGGCCGATGACTTCACCGTTTCCGCTGGTTACGGCACCGGCAAAGTTAACGCTGCCGACCACTTTGTCAGCCTCGTCAATCACAATATCGCCGTCGATCACTTCGCCTATCAGCTTGCCGGAATTGTTGATGACGCTGCCGTCGGACAAAACCCGTCCGATATTGATGTTGAGCACATCAATGACACTGCCGTCAGGCATAACCGCGCCAATCACTTTTCCGCCAAAGTCAATAACGGCGCCGCGCTTGAGCAGGCTCAGATTTTTGTCTGTCGAGCCGCCTGGCAAAATAGCGGATATATTATTGTTTTTGAGATCAATCACATCACCGAGAGAGTTTACCCGACCTTTGTAGGCTCCCCAAATGTCAATGACAATATTTTCGGGAACAACCTCACCAACCACTTTCTTGTCGGAATTGAGCACTTTGCCGTCGGAAGAACTGCGACCGACCGTTTTGCCTTCAAAATCTATCACCCGACCGTCCGATAAACTATAACCGAGAAAAGCTCCGTCATAACCGATTGCCGCACCGCGTTTAAGCACCGCTCCTTTGTATTCGCCGTTTGGACCAAAAAAGACGCCTTTGGCATCAATTTTGCCGAGCTTTTCGCCAAAACGGTTAACAACTTCGCCGTTGTAACCTATCTGTCCGACAAGATTGCCCTCAAAATCGGCAACCAGTCCGGAAGTGGCGGGATTGCCGGGAACATGATTGTAAAAACTCATACCGTCACTATACATTTTGCCAATCGATACCCCCTTGGAGTCATAGACATAACCGTCGGGGAACAAGTGGCCGATCAGTTTGCCCGTCGGGTTTAAAATGGCGGTTTTCCCCGACAATGCCACACCGATAATTTTGTTGTTTTCATCAACCAGAACATTGTGTGCCAACAGTTTTCCGGCAGACTGACCTTTAATTGACACCCGACCGCTTTCGTTGACCATATTGAGGAAATTTCCTTCCAGATCATAGGCATAGGTGTTGCCAAGCACACGTCCGACATAGCCGCCCTTCTTGTCAAAAACATCCCCATATGTGCCCACACAACCGACAGCCTGTCCTTGCGGAGAAAAAACCAAACCGTTGGAATTGACGGATCCCAAGAAGTTGCCGTCGTAAGAAAGAGCAATCCCTGAGCGGGAAACACCGCCGACAATTTCGCCCTTCTCGTCTAAAACCGTGCCGTCCGGATTGACGCAGCCGACATAAGAACCGCCGCTGTCGCGGACAATACCGTCGGTGTCCACTTCGCCGATCATGGTACAAGTATTGTCAAAGACCGGTCCGGGGGTAACCACCTCGCCGATATAGGCACCGCTTTCATCAATAACAACCCCATCGGCATTGACCTTGTAGCCGGTATCTTCGTTTGCTTTGCGAATGGTGCCGTCTTTTTCCAAATATCCTATGTTTTTGCAACCCAACCCGACAACCAATCCGCCGCGAACCAAGCGAGCGACAATTTTGGAACCTGAAGGATTTTTGACCAATCCGTTGGAAAGAATACGCCCCACAATCTGCTTGCGGTCGTTTTCAACCGTGCCGTTTGAATTGACTTTGCCAAGGATCTCGCCCTGCGGCGTTACCGGTATCATTTGCTCTTGGATCAAACGTCCCAGAATGGTTTGTGTGCTGTTGACAACATTGCCGTTTTCGTCAACATAGCCGATAATGTTACCGTCTTTGTCATAAACTTCGCTGTTTTTGCCCACATAGCCACTGATTTTGCCAAATTTATCAAGTACAATCTGCGAAAAACCGGCAACCTCGCCGATAGGATTTCCGTTGAGATCCACAATGGTGCCGTCCGGCAACATTTTGCCGATGACATTGCCGTTAAAATCCACAACATTTCCGTTTTCGTCAACATAACCGATAACGTTACCGTTCTTGTCATACGCCAGTTTTCGATTAATCGTTCCCGCCCGACCGATAACATTGCCGTTTTCGTCAACAATGGTGCCGTCCTCCAGCATTTTGCCGATGATATTGCCGTTAAAATCCACGACATTGCCGTTTTCGTCAATATAACCGATGATGTTGCCGTCTTTGTCGTAAGCCAAACGCTGATACGCCGGACCGGCTTTGCCGATAATATTGCCATCGGCATCAACGATGGTGCCATCGGGTTGAACCTTGCCGATAATATTGCCCGCAAAATCAATCACATTGCCGTTTTCGTCAATGTAGCCGATAATGTTACCGTCTTTGTCATACGCCAAGCGCCGACCGCTGCTGTCCACCCGACCGATAAGGTTGCCCTGTCCGTCAACCAAACTGCCGTCGGGCAGCAATTCACCGATCTTTTTGCCGTCAGAACCGATAACGCTGCCGTCATCGTCAACATAGCCCATCACTTTGCCGTCTTTGTCATACGCCAGCAGATTACCTGCCGCTCCGGCAGAGCCGATTTCTTCGCCGCGGAGGTTTACCAACGTGCCGTCCGGACGACTGCGACCGATCGAGTTGCCGTCAAAGTCGACCACATTGCCGTTTTCGTCAACATAGCCGATCACGTTGCCGTCTTTGTCATACGCCAAGCGGCGACGCACACTTTTGGCATCGAGGTTTTTGTCGGCAATCACATTGCCGTTTTCATCAACTCGGCCAACTATCTCACCGTTGGCATCGACAACGCTGCCGTCGGGCATAACCACCCCGATGATGTTACCGTCGCTGTCAACGGCCACTTGTCCAGATTTGGTCACATAGCCGATGACATTGCCGTCGGCATCAACCACTTCGCCTTTTTCGTTAACCCGCCCGATGACATTGCCGTTGAGATCAACCACCGTTCCGTCGGGCATAACCCGACCGATGATATTGCCGTTTTCATCATAAACATAGCCCATATCAACAGCTTTACCGACCACATTGCCGTCATTGTCAACCACCGTTCCGTCGGGCAACATACGACCGGTAACATTGCCGTCAACATTAACCATTGTGCCGTCCGGATTGATATAGCCGATCACGTTGTTGTTATCGTCGTAAACCAGTTTGCGATTGTTGGCAACGCCTATGATGTTGCCCTCGCCGTCTACCGCAAGCCCGTTTTCATTCACCCGTCCGACAACATTGCCGCTATCATCGTAGACATAACCGTCCTCATCGGCATAACCGATAACACTGCCACTCGGACCAACAATCGCCCGCTGCATTTCCTTGGTCTTAGACGTTGCCGTTGCTCCGCCGGAGCTTCCCGTCACGGTTTCGCAGAAATTGCAGTCTTCTTTATTGATGGCATTGCCGTAAACCGAAATTTTTTCGGCTTTGGCGCTGCTTTGAGAAACGTTACTTTCGTGCCACGAAACGATAAAGTTGTTTTGAACATTTCCAGCCACAACCGGTGTCCAGCTCATGGTAACATCGCAAGTTTCTTTACCGCGCAAGAGCTTGCCGCTGCAATTATCATTAAACTCAAAACCGTCAAACGGAGCCTCTGCCAGCTGAACGCCGACGATCATCACCGAGGCTTTGCCGTTGGTGCCGATGGTCAGAACATTTTTGGCATCGGTGCCGAGCACCACTTGCCCCAAGGGAATCGGGTTTGGAGTTGTTGTCAGCGGAATTTCCGTACTATCTATGGTACTAAATTCGATACTTTCCCTCATCGGGGTGCTGTCGGTCACATTTAAAGCGTCATCATTATCGGTAAAAACCGGTTCTTCATATTCATCAATCGGTTCGTTGCTTGAAAACAAAAGATACAAGCCGAAAAGAAAAACAATGAAAGAAGTAATACCAACCGCAAGAATAATGCGGTTGGTTTTTTTGATATAGCTTTCAGAGTGTGTTAAAACTTCTTTGCTCATTGGGTCCTGACTACACTGCAAAAGACACCGTTTCTACCCAGTTTGCTGCACACGCTGTCACCTTCGTCCAAGGTTTTGACAGGTCCGATACGCAGATGGAAAAGTTCTTTTCCTTGTCCGTCTGCCGGCGCGTCAACTGAGAAGAACGGGTCATAGTTCTTCAAAATTTTAGAATATTTAGAGGACAAATTATCCCATAAATTTTCCAGATTATCTACATTGGCATCGGTACCCAACTCTATTGAAATGTTGGAACCGCCATCGGCAAATCCCGATCCGTAACGATACTGGCTGGCCAAAGTGCTGGCTGCCGCATCAAATTCTTGCGTATTTTTGATCCGGCGCATTTTGGAATAATCAAAATCGCCGCCCTGACCATTGTCACCCATGCCGAAAGCACCGCCGGTCTTATAACGGATGGTTACACCCTCACCGTTCTTGCCGCCGCTGTATTCGGGCACAATCATTGAGGAAGAACCGGCATTAATATCGACTTGCCCTTCCACATAATTGCCGCCGAATCCTTCCGGATAGCTGGCAGAGCCGCCTTTGCCGCGCTTGCCCTCTGGCAAAGCTCCGGGGACATCCCATTCTTTATCGGTAATATCATCGGCAAAGCTGACATTGTCCAGCCCGACTTCATCGGATCTGCGGAGTTTTAAGCAAACAATCCGTTTGCCGTTGCGCATAACCATATCACCGATCGCCTCTACAATAATCAAGCGATTGTTTGGCCCTTTGGTACGGAAACCGACCGGCACCTCAACCCGTTCGACTATCAGCGTCACAATCGGGCGCTGTGTCATGTTAAGCGCTTTTTCTCCCAAATCGATATAGGTGAAAATGTCGTCACGCCATACACGTTCCGGCGCAATGACAACATCGTCGGGATTGGGAACATAGACTTCGACGTCAAAGCGGAACTGTGTCGGATCCAGCGGAATGCTTTTGATCCAATCATTTTTTTGAAATCTTTTAGTGAAAGTGGAATCCACCGATTTTCCGCCGCGACCGAAATATTTGCTGGCATTGATACGCCCCGAGGAGGAACCGCCCGAACCCAATGTCCCTGCGCCGCCGGCACCGTCAATCACATCAATATCGACAATGGCATTGGTCAAACGCTCGGTATTGACTCCCTCGCTGCGGACATAAAAGACATAACGGTTGCCGGAGCGACCGAAAACGATAATATTGGTATCGACACCGACATTGGCACCTTTGCGGGGATAGAGCAGCAATGTGTTCGGTCCGGAGATCTGTCCGTCGAACGTTGCATTGTCGCCAATGTAGATATCTTCAATCATTTCCCATTCGGGAAAGTTCAACAAAGTAATCATGCCTTCGCGCAAGCGCAGCGGCAAAACCAAATCCGGCGACCAATAATATTTGGAATAAGCCGGTTTGCTTTGCCCTTCGCCAAGGTTCTGCAGGGGATCCAGCCATGCGCTTTGCATCATGCCGAGAGAATTGAAGCCGGCATACCCCATATCCATCGGCTGATATTGCCCCTGTGACTGGTCCGCATTCTGGTCCATACTGTTAATTGTAGCCTGAGCAAAAGCTTCTGCGGCAAATGCAACGGCAAACAAACTTAATACACTTATTTTTACAGACTTTGGTAACATTATATTTATCCACCTTATTTTACTTTGTTGTAAGTCAGCGAGTATTGGTACACCGTAAAGCCGACCGGATTTTTCAATCTTCCCTTAAATTTCACTCTTTTGTTGCGGTAGCCTACTTTCAGGCTGGCTGTCCAGTAGTTAATCTCCGGCGTGTTTGAGTCAGGATACATATCACGCGTTTCATATTCCACCTGCCAGATCCCCGCTCCCAGTTCATTAACCGTCATAATCCGCACGTCTCGCACCATTTTCCGCGTACGGATCAAGTCCAGAGCGCGGTTGGCGGTGTTTTCCACAAAATCTTTATAAACAATGGGGCTGGACATTTCTTCAATCATCCCGCCGGGCATCCAACGGGCTTCCACTTCAGGAATATCGCGGTTGAACGAACTGCGAAGCAGCACATATTCGCGGACGAAAACTTCGGTAATTTCCTTTTCGTCTTCCATGTTGCGGTTAACCGGCTGAATATTGTAGACCTGTTCTTCTTTGTTTTGGAATGTGAGCAAAAAGGGCTCCACCCTATACAGAGGAATGACCTGAGCAATCGCCAACAACAAGACGATGTTGCAACAAAAGCTGATTGCCGTGATGATGGCAAAGGCACGCGCCGTCCACAAATATCGCTTTTCGGCAACATTGGCTACAAAGGCATCATGAGAAGATGCCGACAGTTCGGGTCGACGATCGCGTCCGGTCAACAGACGCTGATTTTGGTTGTTTACCCCCAATTGCTGTACCATGCCGGAAACTTTCTTCAGATTGTTTCAACAAACCAGTCGGGCAGCATTTTCGGCAGCTCAACTTGCATACACGCACAAGGCGAAAGTTTCAGTTCATCTGAGGCGCGCCCGACACCCACAGGCTCTGGTTCATAATAGGAACCGAACAGACCGCAGGCCGACAACAATAAAAGAATCAAGACCAACATTACATTTTTATACATCGAAACATCCTCGTTGCTGATAAGATATATTGAAATTAAACTTTTTTTTCATAAAAGTCTAACATTTTTTAAATAAACTCTGATCTGCTTACGTTATAGAACAAAATGGTTAACAAATTTACAAGAACTCAACTTCGCTTTGCGAATATCTTGTCACCGTAAAACCAAGGGGATTGAGCAGGCGCATACCCATAAAGGCACGTTCCGGAATGAAATAGGATGTTACCGACGCCGTCCAATAGTGAACCCGAAGAAATAAAGCGCCGGTTTCCGTGTTGCGGCGACGGGCAGAAACTTCGTAGGTTTTGAAATCGACTTTCCATACCGGACTTTTTTCGCCGCCGACACGGCCGATTGAGATAATTTCCACCTCTTGGCTGGTCTGGTTGTCGGTAATGTCTTTCCAGATGCCGTCGCGATATTTGCTAAATTCGCTAAAAACTTGGGGCGCGGAAAGATAGTTCAAAATGCCGCCGGCATACCACCGCACCATCATTTCCCGTTCGTCGTTGATAATGGTATTGCGGTACAAAACATATTGACGCACAAAAGTTTCCATCATCATTTTTTTAGATGCCATATCGTGAGCAATAGGCTCGTAGCGAACAATTTTGTCAGAAGAATCCTGATTAATAATCAGAAAAGGCTCCACCGTTACCTGCGGCGCCAAATTGAACAACGACAGCGAAGCCGCAAGAAACAAAAGCAGCGAGGCGGCGGAAGTAACAATAAAAAAGCGGGAAAGCCACAGATAGTATACCATCTTGGCACTGATTTTTTCCTGCTCCTTACGCCCTAAAAAACGATATTCCCTTCCGTTCTTATCGGTAATAGCCAGAATTTTGCTATTTTCAAGGATTTTGCTGAATTTGTTCATCTTTTGCTTTCTTTAATACGCGCTGCACAGCGGCTTTTCGTAGTTGTCTATCTCTTTACGAATGGCGTTCAGAGCTTCCTGTTGCGACTTTTGCATCACTTCCATGTTGGCTTTTTCTCCGACAATCGCCTCACTGAGCAAGCTGCCGGCGGCGGTTGAATTGTTCAGATTAATCAAAGCTTCTTGATCCTGAACCAGTGCCGCACGGGTGTTCTCCACCTTTTCGTAACGCTCTTTAACAACCGGATTGGCATGGTTGACAATCGAAATATCCGATGCTGCGCGACCGACAAAATTGCTCTTATATTCGATCAGTTTGTTACGAATATAAGTATATTCCTCATCATTGGCAAGGTCAAAATCATCGGCAAGCTTAAATCCCATCTCGTTTAGCATTTCCTTAATTGTCTTTTTGGCATCGGCAATGCTTAAAGACAATTCGTCTATATTTTTACGAATGCTGTTTTCCTTATCCACAAAATGCAGGAAATTTCCGATCTGGTTATGCGCGTACATCGACTTCTGATAAACATTGTCACGCACCTCGTATTTGAAATTGTCGCCGTTGGCCTTGTCCTCAAGCTCCAGCATACGTTCATAAATATTGTAGGCCGTGTCGCTAAATTTTAATTTACCGCCGCTGTAGGCAAAAAGCGTTCCCAGCTCGGAAGGGGAAACAACTGCCGGTGTTTTTTGCGTGCCGGCACGGACGGTTTCACCCAACTCCAGATCGGTAATTGTATAATAAAGCGTTCCCGTAACCAAGATATCGCCGCATATCGGTCTTTTCGGAGAATCGTTCGGGCTGACCAGATATTGACCGCTGGTTTGTGCCAAATCCACCTTGGAAGCGGCAACATCAACCGTATATTTGCCCAAGCGGCAGGGATACAGGGCTCCCCGCATCAAATATTTACTTTCCCCGCCTTGCTCCAGCAGAGAAGTCAAATTGAGCCCCTTTTCCACAAACGCATCATCTGCCAACATCTGCCGCCAGATCTCCGGTATTTCTCCGCCATATTCAAGAATCGACGACTTGGCGACAATACCGTCGTTTGTCTTGTTGATGTTTTTATAATCTGTCGCATCAAAATGGACAATATCCCGCGGGGACGGATAACGCTCAAAAACAGGCGCTTTGGGAGCCGTAAAGTCACGCGCTTTGGCCGGCAGACCTACAAAATATTCCTTGTCCGCCGTGCCGCAGGCAGCCGTCCCGCAAATCTGCTCCGTTACCGCCTTCAACAGCGCTCCCGAAAGCATTGAAGCAACTGCGGAGGAGGCGTTGCCGCCGACAACCGAAACCGCCGAGCGGATAAATTGCTCACGCGGCATATCCTGCAGATCTTTGATCAGCTCCTTATGACGTTTGACAACCACGCCGTTGTTTTGGGTTTCGTATAAACCGTCACCCAAACGATATATGTCCTGACGCGCCTTGTCGATCAGCTTAATTGCATAGCTTTTGGCTTCGGAAACCAAGCCATCGGCATCGGAAACAACCGAACTGAGACCAAAATCGTCAATCCCCGATTGCTCGATTAAGGAAGCCAATGTCGGGGCTTTCGTGCCGGCGGCAGACTTTTCCAGTTTGGCGGTATATTCTGCCTCAACGGCAGACTTGCGGTTTAAATAATCTTCTTCAACAGAGGCTATTTTTTGGTTTAACGAATCAATTTTTTTATTCAGTTCGTTGCGCTGCTCTTCGGAAGCTTTCACTTCTGTCTGCAACGTTGAGGTCAAAGCCATGTTTGCCGTCATCTGTTTGCTGCCGTCTTTAAAATTGCTCCGTGCCATTTCATACAACACAGAATCATCGGTCGTACCTCGACGGTTCATCAGTTTGATGTTGTTGTACGAACTTTCGGTTTTTGCCTGACCGGCAGCAACTTCGGAATCTGCCAAACTGATTTGATCATTTAATTGGCTGATTTTGGCAGAAATTTTATCTTGTTGCGCCGAAAGTTTTTCTTTGGCAGCCAAATAAGGCTTAAGCGCATTTTTTCGGGCTTGGTCAATTTTTGCAACCGCGGCCATTTTTTCTTTAACCAGCCCGCCGGAACCGGTTGCACCCAAATCTTTGTCCGCCATATATCCTGCCAACTGCTGCAGACCTCGCTGAGCGGCGCTTTTAGTCATTCCGTCCGGACGATCATCATTGATCAGCTGCGCAATTTTCAGCGCAACGGAAGTTAAATCCAAATGGCGTATATAGGTTTTCATATTTTCGTATTTGCCGTCAATATACTGATTATAAAAGCTCTTCTGATCCTGCCACAAGGGATAGGGGTGCTCTGCTTTGCCGTAAATCGGCTTGCTGGCATACTGATCTGCTGCCAAAATCTTCGCCGCCTGCGCACCAATCTGCCAAGTAACCAATTCCACCTCTCGGGCGGCGGCGGAAAATTCATCTTCCTTGCTTGGGTTGGCAAGCGCATTGGCAGAATCTATCGAGGCCGCTTTTTGGCTGACGTTTTCAAGGTTGCCGAGATCGCCGCCGTCAACTTTGACACCTAAATTCAACGTAGCAAACGAATCGACATCCAATCCGGCGGTTTTATCCGCATTGGCCACTTGATAAGCTGCAACCGCCCAACCGGAAAGCCCGCCGCGACTGTCATAATCTGTAGGGTTCGCAGGAGCCGTCAGGGTTCCGTACCAAACTTTTTCCGGCTGACGGTAGCGTCGGCCGAGATATTGAACAACGCATTTGTCGGACGAAACAACCGCCTGCGCTGCTTTCTCGTGCATTTGCTTAAACAAAGCATATTGTTTAAAAAGATGACGATATGAAGGGAGCAAACGAAGTGTGTTATGCGCCTTGAGGGCGTTGTTCAACGACTTTTGCGCGCCTGAAATAACCCCCAAATCGGCCAGTTCTCTTTCGTTGCCCGCCATCAGGGATTTTGCTTCCGGCGCTTTGGGAATGGCAAAGTTGACCACGGTGTAGGAGGAAGTTTGCCGCTGCTTGGTATCGGTTTGCGGTTCGGCGGTAAGGGACGCCGTGCTGCCACTGACAAACTGAGCAAAAGCCAGCTTGCTGCTGAAATACCGAGAGGCTGCCGACTTTTTCCCCTCGCCTTCCTCTTCTTTCGTTTGATACGGCGCGGGGAGAATTGTCTTGCGGTAAATGGCTCTGGCCACATAATATTGAGAATAAAGAGCCATCACCTCTTCGGTCACTTTCAAGACATCGTTAAATTTTTTATGCGCCAAATAGAGGTTGTAGTAGTTGCCATTTTCATCGGAAGATGACACAGATCCGGCATTGCCTCCCGCCGGAGCCACCGCATCTTTCGAAAAAGTATCTATTTCCGTACGCAGGCTGTTTAACTGAGATTCCAACTTCTTTGCCGCCGTTTGAATTTCGATCATGGTGTCATAATAAAATTCCGCCGCCTCTTTTTCATAAAACCGGTTTACCCGCTGATCGGAAGACGGATATTGCAAAAACAGCTCGTTAATTGCCGCCTGAACGGCAACGGGATCATAAATGTCTACCGATGAGCTTTCGGCAAACTGTTTGGTCCCCGGCACTTTTTGGACGGCGTTTTTGAGCTTGCCTAAATATGAACTGACTCGCGCTTTCAGCTTGGTCACTTTTTCTTTGGCAAATTTGACGGCTTCGTCCGCCATTGTCTGAATCTGCTCAAAAACCGGCGTGATTGCCGCCGCCGCATCTCCGGCAAAGTCAAAAGTGGCACCGGCCACCAACTGAGATTGAGCCGGAGAGCTCACACCCAACATCAGCGACACCAAGAGAACGCCAAGATAAAATTTATTGTTTTTTCTCATCATTCTTAGCTCCCGTTGTTGCTGTGTTTTCACTTTCCGTCGAATCGCCCGCGCCCGCACTCATGTGTTTGCGCCCTTCCGTCAAAATATTTGCACTGCTCGGCGTTATTTCTTTCTCAAGCTCTTTCAGCTTTTCCGGTTTTTCTCCGCCCTTCGCTTCACGTTCGGCCTCTGTTGGCGGCGTAAAACGATAGTTATCAAGGTTAAAATCACCGGCGGCCTGAACCGGATTGGCAGCCGTAAAGTTTTCCAGCGCCAGATCTTTGGCCACATCAAGCTGCATCTTTTGCAGTAAAATTTCGGTAAAATTCAACAATGCCTGAATGTTGTCCGTTTTCATTTTTACCAATATTCCGACAGAGCCGCCCAAACTTTCAAATTCTGCCGACGAAAGTTTGTTCTTGTCTGCCTTTTCGTTGTCTTCTGCCAACATCGACTTGATCAACATGGCGCGTCCTGCGGCTTTGCTCAACATCTTGTAGTAGTTGACTCGATAAATGGCGGCATAAGTTTCCATCACATGGGGATCCACCTCGGTATCCGCCCCCGGCAGCAATGTTTCTGCCGTGAGGTTCAGGTCTTTTGCAGAATCGTAGCTGTCGGAAATGGTCGTAATCGAAGAAATCAGCTCGCTGGCTTTGTTTTTCATTTCGCCGATTTGGTTGGCAAGATTGCCGATTTTCTTTTCCGTGCTCCTATTGATCTGGCGTGTTTCCTTAATCAGCTTTTCTGAAATTTTCTTCTTTTCTTTTTCGTTCTTCTCGGCTTGTTTTTGATATTTTTTAATCTTTTTCTGGTTCTGTTCTTCTGCGATTTTTTTGTTCAGCTCTCGCGTATTGGCATCCAGTTCGGCAATTTTGGCATTGGCCTCACGAGTTTTGGCAACAATTTCAACCGCCGCATCCTCTTTGGTTTTGCTTTGCTCGGCTTCCATCTCGCTCATCTTGTCCAGCATCTCGCCGAGATTGTTGAGGTTGATCCCCTTAAACTCTTTCAACATCTTGGTGGCAAATTCGTAAGCTTCCTTGGCACCTTTTCCGTATGTAATGGCCGTTTGCACAATCGCCGCCTGCTGCAAGCCTTTACTCGCCGTCTGCGAACTGGTGTTGCCATAGGAAACAACTTCGTTGCCGATGGTCCCCGCATCAAGCTTAAACGGTGGCAACAAAAAGGCTTCTGCCGAAAAAACCGGAAGAAAAACACTCAAGAAAACAAGGCTGAGAAGATTTTTGTTCATTGATCGTCTCCTTCCGCTTCACCGTCACTTTTGTTGCTAAAACGCTGTGCCATTTCTACCAGTTGCAATTCGTAAATAGCTGACTGCATATCCCAGATGTGTGAGAAACGTCTGGCATTTTCCATGGCTTCTTTGGTGGCAGCCGACTGAAGAATCTCGCGGCTGTCTTTGGCTTTGACCGGCTTGTCGGCAGCACGGTGATTTTTTCGCGTTTTGGTCATATTGGTACGCAACGTCAAGGCGTATGCATACATCCGGCTTAAATTTTCGCGACGGATGGCATCTGTCGTGTCTTTGTTGATAAAATAAGTTTTGTCCTGATCTTGGTCGGTGTACTGAGGAATGATGTTTTCCTCCACCGCTCCTTCCAAACCTTTGACATCACCCACCTTTTCGGCTATGGCTCCAAGCAGTTTCACATCAACTTTCTTCACATTTAGAATATTGCTTTTAACGTCCTTCAACGGGCCGAAACTCCCCTGACGGGCAGCGTTTAAGGCTGCCTGAACTTTTTTCAGTTCTTCCTGAACATTTTGAGCCTCTTTCTGCACGTCTTCCAATTTTCCGAGAACGGTTTCAACCGCCTCAAAGTCGGCATAAGCGCAGCTGCCGCCCAACAGAGAGAAAAGCAATGTCCAAGCAAAAAGTGTTTTCATCATTTTTCTCCACCGGCGTCACTCTTTTGATCCAGATCGGAATCGCCCAGCACATCCTTGTGAGCAGCGCATATCTGTTCTACCGTTTCAAGAATGATTTGAGAGGCAAAATTCATGGAGATCCGATTTAAAAGCAACTGCGTTTGATAATTACTCATGGCAATGACGGTCAAATCACCGCGGACATCTGTCGAATCTGCCGCCAACTTATCCTGTTCGTCCAACGTATCGCCGTAGTTGGCCGCCTCATATTTTGCATTTGTCGCTTCTGCCAACAGCGCAACCACCGCGTTATAGACCATTTTTCGGCAATCTTTCATGCTGAGGTTAGAATCGAAACTGTTGTCGGCATTATTTTCGCGAATGATTTTTTCAATACATTCATTGCGCGTTTTCTCATCGTTGATAAAGCTCTGCGCGCTGATTTCGCAACGCTGCGCCATCGGCACGATATAAACGTTGCCGACATAGCTGTTGCCGACGTCTTCACCATCGCCGACCGAACTGGCAAACGCCATATCTTCGTGTTGGCTGTATGTGCTGCGAGAAACTTTTTCAACACGGTTCACCGACGGGGAAACCCGAAACCGCTGTCTTTGTATCGGTTCAACTCTCTTTGTCGGCGTTTCTGTCCGAACAACCGCGGGAGCGGCAGACACACCGCCGACAGAAAGCTTTTCCGCCTCTGGTTTAACCACAGCGTCAACTTTCGGCTCAATCCGAACCATGCCGGCTCGGTTATTGCCATTGAGCGCCTCGGGCCGCACGAAAGCGCGACGCAGGCTTGGGGAATTTTCATTTTCTTCGGACATAAGCCCCGCCTTGCCGACAACTTCCGCGTTCATTTGCTCGGCAGGAACATTCCGTATCTGCCATTGCTCGCGCGGCGACATTTCCGAGATTTCGACACCGCTTACGTCATCGCCGGGGACACCGTCCAGATTTTCTCCACCGGCAGCGTCTTCGTCCTCGTATTCATCTTCATAGACCCGATCGGCTGAACTCATGGCCGAAAACGCATCGCCGATTTCCACATTGTTTTCATAAGTATCTTCGGTTACGCCTTTAACGGAGGCCATTGCCGCTGTCGGCATTTCGTCCAACCCGTTTTCCGTTTCTTCGTTATATTCTTCTTGTGTTTCCGGCTGGTTTTGCTGACCGTCTTCCACATTGTCCATAGCTGCCTGATAGGCGTCTTTTTGCGCCTGCACTTCGGCATCGTGAGCAGCCTTTGCCGCCTTTGCCTCTTCTTTGCGCGCCATAACTTTCTTGGCTATCTCTATCCCTTTGCTGATTTTCTCGCCATAGTGCTCTTTAAATTTGGAAATTGAAGCAGCCGCGTCGCCCACGATGGTATTAAGCTCACCGACTTTGTTGGTGATATCGCTGATTCCTTTCAGGTTTTCGGAACCGTTTTTCACAATACTGACCGTACCAGAGATGTTGGCAGCATCAAAAGTCGGCAACCCTGCATCCGCTGTTGCGGCAACAAACAAAACGGCACCCGCGCCCAGAATGCCCGAACCAATGCGCTTAATATTTACCATACCACCCTCCGTCTTGGTCTATGTCATTTTAATAATAGCAAAAAAAAACCATTTGATAAATCTATTTTATGCCTTTCAGGCAAGATTTAAATATTTTGTAACAAAGTTGTCTTCGCCATATTGCTTAATTAATTCTTCCACCAACAAAACGTTCTTGCTGCCGGAGTTGTAGAGTTTCAGATAAGGTCCGAGACCGCTTAAGTTGACGTCCAATATCACAGATTCTCCCGTTGCCGGTCGGGAAAGCAATATGGCATAGGGAAATTCTCTATAAGAACGCCCGAAAATAAAATCAAGCTCACGCTGATTGAGTTTCCAGTTTGCGTAGTCTTCCATCATTCCCTGAGGATTGCGGAAAAAGATGATGGTCTGGCATTGGCCGCGGATCACGGTGCCGACACCCAACTGGTCGATAATGTCGGGCTGTTGGAACGCGCAGAGATATGCCTGACGTTTTTTACGTCCTTCACGCAAACCATATTCAAAATATTTGCGAAACATCGGATGTTTCAGCATCGGCGCCGTTTCGTCAATCATAATCAACGCCGGCACGCCGCTTTCTCCCGTTTCCGCCTGAATTCGGTGCATGATGTAACTGACCACGGCCGGCGCCAACATTTCATCTTCAAAAATATGGGTAAAGTCAAATGCGATAAAACGTTTGGAATGCAAATCCAGACTATCTTCCGTCGCATTGAAAATTTTGCCGTACTGATCGGGATTAACCCAGCGATAAAGCTCGCGCCGCATATTTCCGGTCGGAGAAAAACAACTTTTGTACAGGTTGCTCATCATCCGCTCTTCCGGACGCAGATAGTCGAATGCGGTAGTAACCGCTCTGGCAATTTCCAGCTCCGACATTGCATCGTCTACCATCGTAATCGACTTCATCCAGTTTTTCAGGAAGCTTCGGTTGTTTTGAGTCGGCTCCGTATCAAACGGATTTAAGGACACGTTTTTCTCATCGCCGTCAAAGCCGACATACGCTCCTTTAACCGCACGAGTAAAAATTTCCGCACCACGGTGACGGTCAAAGAAAAACACTTTCAAATCTTTGTGACGCATCGCCTGTCCTGCCAAAAACGTCAGCAAGGTGGTTTTACCGTGACCGGTCGGACCGATAATACAGCAGTGAGCCACGGCATATTCATCGGACGAAACATGGAACTGGAAGCGGTAGCCGGAACCCGTTGTGGTCCGAAACAGCGAAATTGCCCCCGGCCCCCAGTCGCTCTTGGCAAAACCTTCCGATGGTTTGTCGAAAGCAACGGCTATTGCCGCAACCCGAGATAGATAGCGGTATGTCCGCGGATAAGTGTCATAAGTCGGAAACTGGTTGAAGAAACTGGCCTGCGCCACCCATCCTTCGCGCACCGGCGTTACCCCGAACAAACGGCAGATACGTTGTACTTCGCCTTCGGCAAATTCTATCTCGTCCAAACTGTAGCCTTTTAACACCAGCGTCATCGCATATTCGGTCAACGCCTGATAGTTGGCGTCGCTGTCCTCTATGGAAGAAAGAGCTATGTTGTACTGATCGATTACATCACCGGAAAAACTCGTCATTCTTGCCATGTTGGCTTGCTGAAGAAGCAAAGCCCGTGCATTGGGCTTAAATATCGGCTTGATGTTGTGGAGCATGGTCAATTCGCAGTCAATTGCCAACAGCGACACGATCATGGACTCGTCCATAAAGTCGCCGGAAGTTCTCAACCCCATGGCAATCGCATACATTTCCCGATCACCGGAAAAGAATTTGATAATGCCGTTTTCGCCGGTAAAATGGATATGGTCTGCCGTCAGCATTTCGTTTAGCATGGCGCCTTCGGCACTTCCCACTTTCGGGTTGGGTTTGGATAACGGACTGCAAATGCGGCTGAATACATAAAACGGGCTGTCTTTCGGCAGGCTGTCTTCACTCTCAAACATGGCTCGCACGCCATATTCGCTCAACGTCGCCATCAATGTCTGCGAAGCATAGTTCAGGTCTTTTAACGCTTCCGGTCGGTCGGGAATGGAAATGACGACATAATGGGAGTTGCTGTAAACACGGTTTAAGGTGGCTTGCCAACTATGGGCAATTTGCTCCAGCAAGGGAGTGTCAAAGCTGCCGACAATTTCATCGGGGGGAATTCTTTCTCGCAACGTAATGACGCGGCAGGTAACCTGCAAATCCGACATATTATCCACCCAAGACTTTCTGGCCTCAAGCATGGAGTAGTTTTTTTCCTCCGTTGCAAAAGCAAGATCCAACCCTTCGATTTTAAACACCCGCGCAAAAGAACCATTGTAGCAGCGAATGGTCATGCCGTCAGACATCAACTTGTTAAAAGGCAGAAAATCTGCCACTTTGGACTCGCTCGGCTGCGGCAAAATGCTGCGTCCGAGTTTGGTTACCCATAAACCGGCAAAAGCTGCGGCAGAAATAAAACCAATCACCGCAACGACAACTTCTTTAGCACTCAGTCCCTGAACGAAAGTGCTGAAAAAATCAAAATCAGGGTGCAAATTTATTCCCCTTTGTCTTATATAAATTCTTAGTTACACGATAAGTCTGTCCAAACGCTTGGATCATACTGGAAATATGCGGCTCTTTTGCGCCCCAGAGCACAATTATGCCATGCACCAGCAAAATGCTGGCAACAAAAATAATCGGGTTAATCTCAAAAGCGCCGATCGAAACAAACATGATCGGGAACTGAACGCCGAGATTAAGCAGCACCGGCAAAAACGGTCCCCACAAAATCTTGGGAGGACTGGCAACGGCCTTTAACACTGGTTCACGCATTTCAATCCACCTTTCGTTTTTTTACGATTCTACAGGAAAAGTTTTTTTTATGCAACAAAAAAGGACGTTCCGCTCGACAAGAACATCCCGCCAAAACGGCTGGATGCTTCTTTTTGAATACCGGCAGCAAAAATGCCGCTCGGGGAGAAACGAGCGGCATTTTCTTTCGGCATCAACGATCAATTATTTAAAAATATTTTGAATGTCGTTTGGAATATCTTTCATACCGTTGATCGTGCCGTTGATGGTACCCAGATCTTGGGTAACCTCTTTTCCTTCATTGGCACCTTTATTTTTGCCTTTGAAGAAATCGTCCACTTTTTGGCCCAACCCTTTTTCACCTTCTTTGTCGGTGTAGTTGGTACCGATTGTTCCGGCAACCTCGGTAATTGTTCCGGTTGCAGTGGTAAAGTTATCAAAAGCACCCACGCCGGCATTGATAAGACCGCCGATACCTTTAGCTTCCTTAACTCCTTTTACCGTAGAGTCGACAGCGTCATAAACGCGCCCTGCCGCCGAGATAACGGAACTTGCGGTATTGTAGGCTTTCATACCTTCCTTGGCCACCTTTTTGATACCGTCTTTGATTTTCTGCCAACCCGATCTGCCGTCCACTTCGCTGCCGCCGGTTGCCAACGGTCCGATTTTCATCTTTTTAAGATCATCCATACCGGCCAAGGAAGCGAGACCTCCGTCACCTATACCCCCCAAAGGAACCGGCACTTTACCATCGGCTATTCCGCCGACACCGCCTGCAAGTCCGGCTATTCCGCCGGCTCCACCGGCTATTCCGCCTGCTCCACCGATACCTCCGGCTATTCCGCCTGCGCCACCGATACCGCCTGCGCCACCGATGCCACCGGCACCGCCCGACGCTAGCGAAGTCGGGCAATCACCGCCTTCAC
This sequence comes from Alphaproteobacteria bacterium, assembly GCA_020025875.1. Classification (GTDB taxonomy): domain Bacteria; phylum Pseudomonadota; class Alphaproteobacteria; order RF32; family CAG-239; genus JAFUYI01. The sequence goes on from JAHHRI010000013.1 coordinate 28,528, forward strand.
ATTCGCCCACCGACATGGAATAGTCAGCCTCGGTAAAATCCGGCTGCAAAAAACTACCGTAAGACAGGGGAACCCCTTCTTTTTGCGTAAAATATTCGATAAACGGCGTTATCATAGACAGCAGGAACAAGCTCAAGGCAATATGAGCCAAATGCTTAAAGCTGATTTTGTTAAAAATGGCGGCAAAAGTAAAAGCAATCAGCCCGAAACCGCCGAGAATATAAACAATTTTCCGAATATCAAACAGCGTCGTCGTAATTTTGCACGCCATGGTTTTGAAAATGCCCTGCTCGGCCTGACCAGACATACACCGCAACAAATCCGCAAAAGCGTTTTCCGGGTTAAAGCAGACAAACAGAGCCGTCAGCAACAACAGAGACAATTCTCTATTTTTTATCTTAAATTTTTGCATAGCACCCTCCTAAAACCTCTGTCAAAACTATTTTGCCAACCCTGAATCGTTACCGCTGATCAGAGTATCCGTAATCATTGCCGGTGTAATCACCGTTTCTTCCACCATATAGTTAATGATGCCGGCCGTCAGAGCAATAACCATCAAGCCGATAATGATGGCTCCGAGCCACTTCCAGTTAAAGTTACCAAAAAAGCCGCCGATAGCAATCGCCACAATACCGAAACCGGCAACCGCGTAAATAATTTCACGCATACCTTTAAAGATCTCGGCACCGTTTTTCGTCAAACTGTCAAACAGCGCAGCATAAGAATTGGTTGCAAATAAAATTGAAGAAGCTAAGAACGCAACCAATGCAAATATTATTATTTTCTTTAATTTTACGTACAACATCTTCTTTTTCCTTCTTTTGTTAGCAGTAAAACTGGAGGGCTGTCATTGGCTAGCCAAAACTTCTGGCAGCCCTCCGCTTGGTTAATCTCCAGACCTAGACGCCGAAGGTATCGGTTACACCCGTACCAGCCTTGGAACCGGCAGCATACTGAACAACAGCGTTCGCAGCAGCCAGAATAGCCAGACCGACAGCCAGAGCGGCAAACCATTTCCAGTTTACTTTACCGAAAATAGCAGCAAAGGCTACGCCGACCAGACCGAAACCGCCCAAGATAAAGATGATTGTTCTAACGGCTTCAAATACGTTAGAGACCTTCTTACTTGCTTGTGTCATCAGACTGGTGCCGTCAACCGCCGCGGCGTCACCAACCATGGCAACGGTTACAAAAAGAACCATTGCGGCCAGTGTCCAGATATTTCTTTTAACAAATTGCATAGTTTTTCTCCTTTAATTAATTAAAAGTGCTTTACTTATACACTTTCAGAATACCTGATTTTTTCCAAAATTGCCAGCATTATCACGCCCTGCTATTTTGCCATAACCAACTGATTTTATTATATATTTTTTCCTGTAACAAAAAATTCATAGTTAAAAGCCGCCATCTTTAGACAATAAAAAAGAAAATTTCAGATCTCG
>JAHHRI010000014.1 GCA_020025875.1 Alphaproteobacteria bacterium
ACCATAACGTCCGCCAACTTCAAAGCGTCCCAACGTTGCTTCGTCCAGTCCGTTTGTTCTGCCCAAACCGCTGACCGCCACACTATCGCCGCCATTTAAAACTTGAATGAGGCTTGGTTTGAAATATAACTTAGATAAACCGTTTTCCGTCGGCAGATATTTTTCCAAGCTGATACCGGCAGCCAGTTCTGTTTGCCATAAGTTGTCGTAAGAAGCGGTCTTACCGTATGAATCGTGTATGTCGTCAAACTCAACCCGATTGTAGATAACCCCGATGCTTGGCGCCAGTTTCAGGCTGTCACTTATGTTGTAAAGATAGCTGACTTCCACGCTGCCGCTCAATTCAACGCCGTCACTTTCGCCGCCGACTCCGTCGTCAGATTTCACTTCTGCCTTTTGTACACCGCCGTAAAGAAGGGCAAACATCTGCCAGTTGCTGTAGTCGTAGCGATAATAGAAACCGAGACCGTAGCTTTCGATATCAATATCTGCGCCGGTATAGGTACGAAACTCGTCACTTTTGCCGTCCAGATCATAATTTCCCTGTCGATACGAGGAGAAAATACCCAGTTTATGATACAAGTTGCGTTGAATGTCAAAACCGGCTTCCAAGCCATTGATGTCGGCATCAATTTTGCTTGGACTGTCAATAGAGGCAGTATGATGAACCGGACTAACCCAAATATTTTTAAGTGCCGTTCCGTCCCATGCATCACTGTATGAGCCGTTGCAGGAACCGGCAAAAAACTTATCGGCAGCGGCATGATTGCGAACATTTCCCGCCATTGAGCGTGTTTGTTCCAAAGCAGCGGCGGGCAAACCCTGATAGGCGATTGTTTCCGGCGTCACTTCCTGTTTGGCAGGAGGCTCAGGCAAATCAAAAGGATCGTCAATTTCGATCGGGTTGGGAACAAAACCGATGTGGTTCGGATTGTTTTTCTCATTAATCCCGATTAAATACCAATAACTTCCGCTTTTTTCTCCCTGATGATTGTAGGCAACGTCCCATTTGTAAGGGCTGCCATAAACCCGAAATATGCCCGGTTTGTTATTGCCCGTGTCGTTTGGTGCTTCAATAAACAAAACGCTGGCACCTCGGTTGTCCTCATTGGTTCGGTCATAAACAACGACTTGAGTAGTGCCTTCAATTTGCCCCGAAAGGCTGATTTTGTCGGCTTCCCACATACCGTTTTGTTTGCTCACATCGATATGCAGCAAAGAATTGCCGTTGACGGTATAATTTTTGAGTTTCACGTTTTCAATATAATCATTATGCAGATAAAATTGAGAATTGTCCAAGTGTAGACTGGTTACGGCATCAAGCGACAAATTCGGTGTTTTTTTGTCTTGTTGAAAGCCGGCAATAAATTGCCCGCGGCAGGCGCTGCCGCAACCGTCATCATCGGTATAAGGGGCTTGGTTAAACACCAGCATAGAGTCTTTAACCGTCACTTCTCCCGCATTCATGATGTTGTTATTCATAAAAAATTTTCCGCTGCCGTAGCCAATGATATCGATATCGTAAATTTGATCTTCTTTTTTTAAGGATAAAATACTGTCATTAAAATAAAGATTTCCGCCGCCGGTGATGTCAAAGGTCAGCTTTATTTTTGAAGTTCCGTTCACCCAGATGGCGTTGTATATTTTTCCGCGACTGTCCAACGTATAATTGCCGGTAAAATAGTTATTAAGTCCGTCGGCAATAAAGTGTAGTCCGTTTTCCAAATAAAGAGCGCCGCCCAGAGCATATTTCTGTTTGCTTTCTGCGTGGTTGCCGATAAAGTTTCCGGTGATGGTATTGATTCCTTCTTTGGAAGCAACAGCTCCGCCTCGGGCCGAATTTTCGGCCAGCACATAATTGCCAATGAAATGAGCATAAATATCCGGAGCAGACTGAGTGTTGGCAATGGCTCCGCCAATGGCATAATCTCCTACACTATAGTTGCCTATAAAATTGCCTCTAATCAAAGGAATGGACGGTATCCCCTCCAAAGGAGTTTCTTTGCCGTCGGTAGAATACGTGCCTTCTGAATTGTAAATGGCTCCGCCTTGAGCTTGCAGTCCTTCGACATGGTTGCCGATAAAGTTGCCGTTGATAGTCCCCAGAGTTTTGACGTTGATTATTGCGCCGCCCAAAGCTTGGTAATTTCCTTTGGCATAGTTACCAATAAAATTTCCGCTCAGTTTTCCGATGGTGCCGATATTCATGATGGCGGCACCGCCGCTTTGTCCGCCACCTCTGTTAATCGTATGATTGTCTATAAAGTCGCCGACAATCGCGTTGATGTTGCCGTCGACAACAGAGGTCATACCCGCGTTGGCCAAGGCGGCGCCGAATGTACCGCCGTTTGTGGTATAACCATCAATTTCATTATTGATAAAATCTGCGGCGATTAAGTCTATTTTATTATTGCCGCTCATATTGTAGAGAGCGGCCGGATAGTTGATCGTCGACTTTATGTTTTTGAAATAACCGGTAATGCTATCTTTTTCGCCATAGTTGACGATCCGCCGCTGTGCTTCTTGGCTGTTAAAAGCATAGTTTGTTTTATAATAAATCGGTTTAACGTTGGTGTCTTTTGTCACTTCATAGGAAACAAAATCATAATCGTTGTTGGTAACGGGAGTAAATTGTAAAGTATATCCGCTGCCGATGGGGGAATGAACAGGATCTTGCGCCGGTAGGGTGTAATGACGGTCAAGCGTCGGAACATAAGCAGAAAGATCGGGAACAGATGCTTGAGCTGTTGAAAGTAAACAGCTCGCTGCCGTTCCTGAAAGTAACAAGCTACGACAGACAAGATGAGAAAAGTTTTTATTCATTAATATTTGATCCTTACAGTAATAATAATTATAAAACAAAGGTATTATATAAATGAGGAGATAAAAAACAAGAATTTTTTGCCCCCTGACCGCTCAACTTCGGGAGCAACGGATCTGAAAAATATATCTTATTTTTTGCACGGCGGGCTAAATGTCAGAAAAGCCCATGCGCCCGATTATCGGCAGTTTAATGGCCGGCGGATAAACATCAATCCCGAAAGAAAGCCCCAAAATGCCAAGTTCGATCCCTTCTTTCGGACCGACAATCAGCGACACCAAGCCAAAGATGGAAATTTGATAACCGCTGCCGCTTGCCGTTGGTGCGCGAAAGTGCTTATAGCCGAGAAAATCTTTACCGATGGCTGTCGGCGGCAGCTCAACCGTCAGTTCGGGAACTTCCCGCAGAATATGGGCAATAAAAGTGTTGCTGTTTGGCCCCGGCCACAGCCGATAATGATCGGCAAACGGATATTCTTTAACCGCTTTTTCAATCAGCGGAATGGCTTGTTGCGCTTTTTTTCCTTTCAAGCTTTGCAAAAGTTGCGGTCGTTTGCCGTACCAGTAGCGGTCAGGAATATCTCTTTCCGCAGAAACGCTGCTGCCTCTGCGATAAAGATTCCACGCCGTCACTTGGTAAACGGTGTAAAAATTTTCGTCTTTCTTCTTAACGGCAAGCCACGGATGAACGGCAAAATAGCCTCGCCAATTATAGGCACGCGCGACATAAACCTGCACCACCGCTTCTTTTTCGATCATGGGTGAAGGAGCAATGCCGGCGCTGCTGCGGTTGGCGGTTCGCCAGTTGACATAATTGTATTTGGCATCGTAGACAACATAGGCGCCGATACAGAGCAAAATGGTAAGAAATATGTATAAAGGACGAAAATTTATCATCTGCAAGTTACCGTATTGTTTTTTACTTCCCAAAATTCGGCATAATCGTTAAACGAAGCAAACAGCTCAGGATCGGTGGCAGTGATGAAGGCTTGCAAATCCAATCCGCGGATTTTGGCCAACAAGGCTTCTCGTTTGCCGTCGTCAAGATGTGCGCAAACCTCGTCTAAAAGCAAAATGGGAGCAAAACCCTGATTTAAGATCTGGCATTTCGTTTGCGCCAAAATGATGCTGATCAAAAGAGATTTTTGTTCACCGGTTGAGCAAAGCTCTGCCGGCATTCTTTTCTTTTTGTAATAAACTTTGAAGTCGCTGCGGTTGACGCCGTCAATACCGTCATTGTAGAGCACGTTTTTTCTTTCGCCGGCCAGTTTGTGCCGATAATAATCCTCCACTTCCACGGCAGGCAGCGTGTCGAGCAGCTGTTCGACGGTGCCCGACAGTTCCAGCTGCACATCGGGAAAAACATCGTCCGGCGTTGTTTCTATAAAACGATTCAGGCGGGCAATTTGTTCTCGTCTGGCGGCGGCAATGGCCACACCGACGGCAGCCATAGAGTCTTCCAAACTTTCCAACCAATGAGGATCGGCGCGTCCGTTGCTGTTTTTAATCAGCTGGTACCATTGCTTATACAAATGTTCAAAAGTTGAGGTTCTTTTGGCGTGTTCTGTATCAAAGGCATACACCAGCCGGTCAAGAAAACTCCGCCGCGGTTGCGAACCGCCGCGAAACAGCCGATCCATCTGCGGGGTGAGCCAAATGGCAGAAATATATTGTCCCAGTTCTGCCTGCGAAACACCTTTCTGCCCGTTGATTTTGACGATTCTCCGATCAGAACTGCGAGATTCTTCCGCATTTTCTTTGCTGTTTTTTTCTACCGCGGTGCCAATCTCAAATTCTTCCCCGTTCTTGGTGACAAGGGCGGAAACGGCCCACCCACCGTTCCCCGGCGCATAATCCTCGCAAATCACTGCCGGAGTAAAGCGTTTGATGTCTGCCAACTTTGCGCTTCTCAGCCCCCGACCGGGAGTAAGAAAAGAAACGGCTTCCAAAATATTGGTTTTGCCGCTGCCGTTTTCGCCGGTAATGATAATCGGACGCAAATCGGGAGATATTCGTAAGAAAGCATAGTTTCTGAAATCAGTTAAAGTCAGGCGCGTAACACCTGACTTTAAAGCAACCACTTCTTTAATGTCTTTGGCCAAACTATCCAATGTTTAGACCCTCATCGGCATCAGAACATAGATGGCGCTGGCATCGGAAGTGTCGTGAATGACCGACGGAGACGAAGCGTCCGAAAAGCTGATCTGAACGTTTTCGCCCTTAATTTCTGCCAAAATGTCAAGCAGATAGCGAAAGTTGTAACCGACTTCCAGCGATTCGTTGTCATATTTGGCGCCCAATTCTTCCCAAGCGCTGCCAAGATCCGGACTGGAGGTGGTAATGACCACTTTGGCGTCTTCGGTAATCATTTTGATGGCGCGGGTTCTTTCTGCCACCACCGATACGCGATCCACCGCATTGGCCAGTTCTTTTACTTTCACTTCCAACAGTTTGTCGTTGTCTGTCGGAATAACGCGCTCATAATCCGGATAGGTGCCGTCAATCAGCTTAGACGTGAGCGTTACTTCTTCCAACGTAAACCGAACTTTGTTGTCAGACAAGGCAATGTCAATATTTTGCGCTTTGGTGTCGTCCAACAGTTTGCGCACTTCTCCGATGGTTTTTCTCGGGATGATGACACCGCTGATTTTTTCCGCGCCTTGCGGCAGCGGCGACTCAACACAGGCCAGACGATGCCCGTCGGTGGCGACAACCCGCAACACTTTTGCCGCGCCTTCGTTTTTGGCATGAACATAAAGACCGTTCAGGTAATAGCGGGTTTCTTCCGTAGAAACGGCAAATTGAGTGCGATCAATAACGTCTTTCAGTTCTTCTCTTGCCATGCTGAAGTTGACCGGCAACAAATCTCCGGAAATGACCGGAAAATCTTCCACCCCAATGGTGGAGAGAGCAAATTTAGAACGTCCGGAAGCAATGCTCAGTTGTCCTTTTTCGTCAGGAAAAGTTATTTCCACTTCCGCGCCGTCTGCCAATTTGCGGACAATATCATAAAGCATATGGGCGGGAGCGGTGGTGGCGCCGGTTTCCGCAATTTTGGCATCGACGATTTCGGTGATTTCGGTATCCATATCGGTGGCTTTAAAACTGATACCGTCGCCAAGCGCTTCGATTCTGACATTGGAAAGAACCGGTATGGTGTTTCTCTTTTCGACAATACTTTGCATATGGTTAAGCGTTTTTAACAAAATTGCGCGTTCAATAACAAATTTCATGGCATTAGATTCCGAATAAATTGTTGCAACTAAAAGACAACCGCCTTTTTGACTGTAAAAAATGATAGCACAATCTGGGCAAAGCAAAAACGAAAAAGACGAGTCGTCAACAGTTTTTTATGCGCACGGGTTGTTTTGTCGAAAGCAAGGAACATAAACGGTGTTTCTTTTTAGGCTTTTTACGAAATCAGACGCATTATCTGGCGGAGCCGCCGCTTTTGGTGCGGGCAAGGCGCTTGTCAATTACCTTAGAAAAAAATGCGGCGAAAGCTTTTCCCGAACAATGGGGCATTGCGAGCGAGATGCGGCGCGCCCTGCATTATCGCTGTCCGAAAAGAGAAACCGCCTGCCTTTTGTCCGCCGGATCTTCGGTTGATGTGTTTTGAGGTTAAAAAAAGCCGGTTTTTAAAACCGGCTTTGGGTGTTGCTTGTTTTTAGGCTTCCAGCGTTCGGCGTAGGCTGCTGACGTTTTCTGCCAGAGTTTGATCTTCAACGATCAGCTCCTCTACTTTGCGCACCGCATGCATCACGGTGGTGTGGTCACGGTCAAACTTGCGACCGATTTCCGGCAACGAACGCGAAGTCAGCTGCTTGGCCAAATACATGGCAATTTGCCGCGGTCTGGCTACCGTGCGGGCACGCCGCGAAGACTGCATTTCTTTAACCGAGATATTAAAAAATTCGGCCACTTTTTTCTGAATTTCGTCAATCGTGGTGCGGCGGTCATAAGAACGGAGCATATCTTTTAAGACATCTTGTGTTGTTTCCAGCGAAATTTCTTTACCCGGAAGCAGCTGGGCATGAGCAACCACGCGGCGCAAGGCGCCTTCCAGTTCTCTGATGTTGGTGGTGATTTTTTGTGCCAAAAACTCTGCCACTTTATAAGGCAATTCACAATTAAGCTGCTTGGCTTTGTCTTGCAAAATGCCGATTCTTAAATCGAAATCGGTTGGGTGAATATCGGCAACCAAACCGCAGCCCAAACGTGAGCGCAACCGCGATTCTATACCCTCCAAATCGGAAGGAGATTTGTCGGCTGAAATGATAATCTGCCGGCCTTCTTCAATCAGCGAATTGAAAGTGTAGAAAAATTCTTCCTGTGTCGAGCCTTTGCCTCCCATAAACTGCACGTCGTCAACCATCAATACGTCAACCGAACGAAATTGTTCTTTGAAAGCGGCTGTGTCTTTGTAGCGTAAGGCGCGAACAAACTTATACATAAATTTTTCCGCCGACAGGTACACAATGTTTTTTTCCGGACGACGCTGTTTGAGGTGCCAAGCAATGGCGTGCATCAAGTGGGTTTTGCCCAGCCCGACGCCGGAGTATAGGAACAAAGGGTTAAAAGGAATGTTGTCGGATTCTGCCACTTTGCGTGCCGCGGCATAAGCAAACTCATTGGTTTTACCAACGACAAAATTGTCAAAGGTGTATTGCGGGTTGAGCGGTACCGACAAAGATTGTCCTGATTCGCCAAAAGAGGTATATTCTGCCGACTCGGTGATGGGATGGCTGATCCCCGATTGATAAACGACTTGCGGCGCCGGACTGGTGGCTATCTTTTTCAGTAGAGAGCGGCAGGAAGAGCTGTGCATGCCAAGGGACGGATCTTCGGTTGCCTGAACGACAAAATTGATGCTTTTGATGGCGGGATTTTTCTTTTCCCAGATTTTGTGAATGCGGTCAGAGTAGTTGGTGATAACCCAGTTGCGCATAAAGCGGGTGGGAACGCAGATGTTCATGATTCCATTGGCAAAGGAGCCGATGCTTAAGGGTTTAAGCCAGCTGTCAAAGGCTTTTTCCCCCACTTCCGTTTTGAGCTGGCTGCAAATTTGTCCCCACTCATTGCGAACGGCATCTTCGTTATTCATTATTGCTTTTGCGGGCATTTTAGCAAAATCCTTTTTCTTGTTTTTAGTCTTAAAGTTAAAGCGGTCATAAACAATTTGCTATTAAAAAGTTTTAGCAGCTGAGCTGCCGCCGCTTTCAAATTAACTAATTATTAAACACATAACGAAACAAAAAACAACAGAACATTTATAGAACATTGTAATTAAATTTCTTGACAGGGGTTTTTCAAGAGTCGGTTCAGATTCTAAGCAAAAACAATATTTTTAAACAAAACAAACCACACCCCCTTTTTGATTCGTTTTTGGGGATGTGGTTTAAAAAATCCGCTTTTTTGCCGAACTAGAGGGCTTTAACCTTTTTCGACAGATTAGAAACGGTTCTTGCTACTTTGTTCATTGGGAAAACGCCCTTGCGGACGGATCTCATCAGTTCTGATTCCGCAATTTTAAAAGCAGCGGCGGCAACTTCTTTGTCACCGGCGACAATGGCAGCTTCCACTTTCTTTACAAAAGTGCGAACTCTGCTTTTGCGAGCACCGTTGATAAGGCTGCGTTTGTTGTTTCGGTTAATTCTGGTTTTTGCCGATTTATGATTGGCCATTTTAATTTATCCTGTACAAAATTGAGTTAATCACAAATATTTTTCTGATAAACTTTATAAACTCCGAGAGGCTCTTTAGTCAACAACAATTTTTATTAAAAATGCTGATTTTCCTATTTTTTTGCCAAATTTGCCAGATTCTGGCGAAATTCATCAGATGTGATCGAACTCTTGTAAACTTGCTTTTCAATTTCCAACCCTTCTTCAAGATTAGTATTGCTGACGGCGGTTTTGATCAGCTCTTTTGAGGTGTTAACCGCCAAATCGGGCAGAGTCGCAATCCTTTCGGCGGTACTGATTGCTTCATCAAACAGGTAGCGCAACGGGATGATTCGGCTGACGATTCCGGCACGTTCTGCCTCGCGGGCATTCAATGCGCGTCCGGTCAAAATCATTTCCATCGTTTTGGATTTGCCGATAACGTTGGGCAGCCGCTGGGTGGCGCCAAACCCCGGAACGGTGCCGAGACTTAAATCCGGATGGCCAAAACAGGCGCTTTCGGAGGCAAAAACAATGTCGCAGGCCAAGGCTATTTCAAAGCCGATGCCCAGAGCATAGCCGCTGACGGCGGCAATAAAAGGTTTTTTGATGTCGGCAATTTTTTCAAAGTTTTCATACATTTCTTCCAACACGGACGGGTTGATGTCGGAGATAAACTCATTGATGTCGGTGCCGGTGGAAAAGGCTTTTTCTCCGCCGCGGATGACAATGGCTTTAATTTCATCATTCATGTCCATGGCGGTTGCCGCTTCGGCAATGTCTGCCAGCATACGGCGGCTGATGGCGTTCAGCCCGTCATCGCTGTTTAAGGTAATGATACCGGTGTTGTTTTTAATTTCGCTGATAATTTCCTGACTCATGATTTATTGTCCTAATTTTTGCTTTTAAGTGTAATTCTGACCAGCAGAGGTTGTTTTTTTTCGCGGATGATGTCCAGTCTTTCGCCGTCTCTTTCAAAATAAAGAGCGTTGTTTTTCCGCAAGGTCAGATGCCAGCCGAGTTGGGGCAGTGTTTCTGCATAAAAGGAGGCAACCGCGGAAAAGGTTGTTTTTTTGCCGCTAAGATAGGCTTCGACGAAACGGGATTCGTCATTGCCGAAAGAAATGTTGTCGTTTACGGATTGGGTCATGCCCGGCATAATCGGCAGATCTTCCAGTTCGTCAATAAATTCGGCGGACGATACGCCGACGACGGTCAGCCAAAAACAAAATGCGGCTGACAGTGTTTTTATGAAATGTCTGATATTTTTTTTCATTGTTATTGTCTTCATTTTTGTTTCACCGGGCAAAAAAAGGTTGAGCGTCCGTCTTGAACAATCCGGCAAATTCCGCTGCCGGATTCGTTCATGCAGGTGCAGTCCGGACAACGTTGTCCGGTTTTGTCATAAACGCAGTGCAGGTTCTGAAAGTATCCGAGGCTACCGTCGGGCTTGTGATAATCGTGCAGGGTGGAACCGCCGTTGCTGATTGCTTCGGACAAAATGCCGCGAATGCTCTCAAGCAGACGTTCGCATTCTTTGCGACTGATTTTGTCTGCCCTACGGGTGGGACGAATGCCTGCCGCAAACAGAATTTCGGAAGCATAGATATTGCCGATTCCGGCAATCAGCCGCTGATCCAGCAGGGTTGGCTTGATGGCTTTTTTTCTTTTTTTTAGGCTTGTGTTGAGTCGTTCCGCCGTCAGCAGCGGGTCGAAAGGATCTAAACCCATTGCGGCAAAGCAGGGCTGTCGGTCAACTTCTTTTGTCGGGCAGGCATATATGAGCCCAAACCGGCGCGGATCGTTAAAAATGAGAAACCCCGCCGTCGTTTTGATCATGACATGATCGTGTTTTTCCGGTGGCAGGCTGAGGCTTTTTGCCGTTTTGACGCGCCCGCTCATGCCCAAATGCCAGATAATGCTGTTGCCGTTGTCAAGATCGATGATGATATACTTGCCCTTGCGCCCATATTGTTTGATGACGGCTCCGCAAATGTTTGCTTCGAAGTCGTCGGGAATAACCATATGTAGCCGTCGGTCACGGATTGTAACACCGACAATTTCGGCGTTGCCGATAAATTGGGCAATTCCGTTTTTAACAGTTTCAACTTCGGGCAGTTCGGGCATATTTTTCCACCACGCTGATTAAAAGAATTATTTTTTTCATTATAAAGAGCCTGCGGATTTTTTCAATGACTTTATGAGTCTGACGCCCATTTTTGTTCAGGCGGTGCGAAAAGATGATATTTCGGTGATAATTTCGCAGATAAACGACCGACAGCCGCAACCGTGCCTTCGGCTTTTAATTTTGCCTTGCGGGGACTTATTATAAAAGTAGAGCATGACAAACAGTCTGGTATAATAGGTAAGCCCCAAACCGGAAAGATTGCTGTTTTCGATCAGCTCAATAAAATCGTTACGGGAGATATGTTCGTTTTTGCAGATTTCGTCAACAAGTTTCCACTCTGTCTGGCACAAGCGCATACTGGTGCGGCGATTGTTGATAAACAGCACTTTGTTAACTAATTTGGTCATTGAATGCTCTTCATTTTTTTATCACGTGAACAGGTATAATGTTATTGCCATTAAACTGAATTAAGAGTATATTCTTAATATAAAAGAAACACAACTAAAAAATGAAAAAAACATATACTAAATGATAAAAAATGCAAGAAGCAGAAAATATTACGCACCGCAAAATGATAGCGAGCATTGTTGCGACTTCCCCGGATGCCATAAGCAAGGAGAGTATCGGGCGCCCAAAAACCGTGGTTTGAAAGAGTATTATTGGTTCTGTTTGGAGCATGTGCAGGCCTACAATGCCAAATGGAATTATTACGAAGAAGGAGATGAAAGCGCCGCCGACACCGAGGAGCCAGACAAACAAAGGGCGGGCAAGCGTATGCACTTTAACGGCTTTCGCTCAAAGATAAATTATCAGTTCGGTCGTCGGATAAAGGACGAATTTGGTTTTTTTGGCGAGCCCGACGACACAACCTCGCCACCGGAAAATATGTTTTTCAGCGAACAGGAGCGTCGCTATTTGAAAATTATGGAACTCAATGCCCAAAATCTGTCTTTGTCGCAGCTCAAAAAGCAGTATAAAAAATTGGTCAAAAAATATCATCCGGATTTAAATCAGGAAAACAAAGCCGAGGCTGAAGAAAAATTTAAGCAACTGACAATAGCCTATCGGGCATTGTCGGCGCGCATTTCCTAAAACGGTCTGTTGTCGGTTTTGTCGCGCTTTGGCAGCAAGAACAAAGCTTTCATTGTTGTATGCGTTGTCGGCGCAGCAAAATACGAATGACGCCCGAACCGCCTTGTCGGTGTTCGGGATGGTGCAAAGCCAAAACAAGAGGTCTGATGTCCGGCAGATTAAGCCATTGCGGAACTCTGTTTTTCAAAATTCCGCGGTTGGCAAAAATATCGTCCTCATCGTTTTGGTGTAAACCCTTGCCGGTAATAATTTCAATGCAGCGATAGCCCTTCAGGTACGATTGTTTGACAAACGAAACAACGGCATCAAAAGCTTTGTTTTCCGTATAACCGTGCAAATCGAGTTCGGCTTCGGTCTTAAATTCGCCGCGTTTGAAGCGACGCGCGGTATTGGCATCTATGTTATCGGTAACGCCGATGGCGAGGCTGGCAAGAGTCTCTCCGCGGTAAACTCTGTCGGGGCTGATTTTTGGCACCACCTTTAGAGTCGTTCTTTTGCCGACAAGAGGCACATTGTTGTGTTGCAACCGACGGATATCTTTAACCAGTTCCTGCCAGCAAACTTCGTCGTCTTTATTTGCCATCGGCAGTTCCTTTGGGTATCAGAATGTAATAATGTCCGGTCGAATTCATTTTGCCGGCATGAGTTAAAATCTCGTCACCGCCGCTGCCCCAGAAATAGTCGCCGCGGACGGCTCCCTTGATGGCGCTGCCGATGTCTTGAGCCGCCACCATTTTGTTCAGCGGCTTTTTGTCCGGCGTGTAAGTGGAAAGCCACATCAGCGCGCCGAGAGGAATATATTGACGATCTACCGCCAAGCTCCTGCCGGCGGTAAGCGGCAGCCCGAAAGCTCCGATCGGCCCCTTGCCTTCAATAATCCTATGGAAGATATATCGTTCGTTTTCCCGCATCAGTTTTTGCCCTTCGATCGGGTGGGCGGCAAGCCATTTCTTAATGCTGATCATATCGGCTTTTCCCGATTTCAGCAGTCCTTTGCTCAGCAGAATACTGCCGATTCCCTTAAAGCGGCGGCCATTATTGTCGGCATAGCCGATTCGCACTTGGGTGCCGTCGTCGAGTTTGGCAACTGCCGATCCCTGAATTTGCATAATATGAATATCGACGGCGCTGTCACCCCAAAGCAACACGGGGGCTGCAAACGGTGCTTTTTCGATTTCTGCCCGCGTATGGTAGGGCAGCATCTTTTGTCCGCTCAACCGTCCGACAAGCCGCATATTCGGCAGATCGGGGTCAAAGTCTTTGAGGTTGAGTTCGACAAGGTCTGCCGGTCGCCCGTAAACGGGATACACATATTGACCGTGGCGGGTTTTTGAAGCGCGTATTTCCGATTCGTAATAGGCGGTAAATTTCCCTTCTGCGTTGCCGTTCATCTGAATTAAGTAGGCTGTAAAGTTTTTTTCGACGAAAGCCTTAAATTCCGCGCTTTGGTTTATTTTTTCGCGGGAAAATTCCATGCAGACACGTTGATAGTCGCGGCTGTCGATTTTGATTTGGCTGTTGCCGATAAACGGTGTTTTTAGTTTTTGGATTTTTTCGCAATTTGCGGAAAATACCCCGATCATTTCCTCGGCATTGTCTTTGTGCCAGCCTTCCAGTTCGTCAAAGGCAACTTCGCTCAGCTCCGCTTCTTCGTCGGCCATATTTTCGGCCGTCGGTTTTCCGTCCCGACGATCGGGGCAGCCGGTTAAAAGCAGAGCAAGTAAAAGGAGCAGCGGAATTTTTTTCATTTATTTTTTCGTCGATATCAAAAGCCAGTTAGGGGTTGTTGCATTAAGCCCCCGTTCAAAAGTCCAGACATCGGTGATGGACTGGATAAAGTTTTCGTCACCTTCTAAAACGTTGCCGTTTTTGTCGCGCAAAATATTAACTTGTTCGGAAACGAATTTGACGCTGATTTTGACCAAGTTGTTTTTGGTAATTTTGGCATCGGTTATGATGGCTTCGTTAAAACCGATAAAGTCTGTTTCTGCGCTGATGCCTTCTTCTTTACGGCTCACGATAACTTCTTTAAATTTTTTCAAAAGTGTTTTGCCGACAAGATTTTCCAACGTGTCGACATCGCCTTTGGCAAAGGAGGTAACAATAATTTCAAAGGCTTTTTTGGCGCCGTTTAGAAATTTGTCACGGTTAAAATCGGGAATGGCGCGCAAAGTCTTTTCGCTTTCGCTCAAATCTTTTTCGTCGGTTTTCAGTTCGGTGCCGTTTGGAGCGCTCATGGGATGACGCTTGTTGTGTTCCTGCATTAAAATATCAAATATTTTGGCGGCGCTTTCTTTGCTGATCTCCGTTTCGTTTTCCGGCCGTGTTCCGAGCAGGTTTTTCAGTTTGGTAAAGACCATCACCACCACAAACAGCAAAATGATAATATCTAAATATGCAGACATTTTTTCCTCTGTAAAATCATCAATGACACTCCTATATAATATAAAGACAAAAGCAGACATTATCAACCGGAAATATTGACCGTTAGAATTATTTATTATAAAATAACGCCGTTTAAAATTAATTTGCCGTTTTAGGAGAAATAATAATGGAAGAACAGGCTCAGAATAAGCAGATCGGCGCAATAGCCGTCAACAGCCAGTATATTAAGGATCTGTCGCTGGAAATTCCCCATGCGCCGGAAATTTTCTCGGCAATCAAGTCCGCGCCGAAAATTGACGTCCACGTCGATGTCAAATCCGAACCGAAAGGGAACAACAACTACATTTCGCAGCTTTCAATCAGTATGAACGGCAAGGTAGAAGATAAAACGCTGTTCGTGCTGGAACTGACTTATGCCGCATTTGCCGAAGTCAATGTCCCTGCCGAGCATTTGGAACCGGTTTTGATGATTGAGCTGCCGCGGCTGATTTTTCCGTTTGCCCGCAATGTTATCACTCAATGTCTGACCGAAGGCGGACTGCCGCCGTTTATGCTGAACCCGATTGATTTTGCGGCTCTTTATGCGGCGCGTCAACAAGCCGCCGCAGGTAATGGCGCCCACTGACGGCAATCTTATTGTTTACAATCCGCGGGCGGCATCAAATTGCCTCCGCGGATTTTTTTCTCTCCCTCTTGCCTTTTCTCTATCCCTTACCTTTTCCTCTTTCTCATCTTCTCTCCCTCCTTTACATTTCCCTCTCTCCCTTACCTTTTCATTTCTCTCCTTTTCTTCTTCCGGCTTCTTTAGATGGGGCAGCGGCTTTGTCCGAAACGGCAAGCAAAGCTGTCCGCTTCTTAGCTCTGCTTACCCACTAAGTTTTTTAAAATTTTATATTGTCTGTAAAACAACGGCAGCCAAATACTTAAAACCGGATACAAAAAAGGCCTCCTTTCGGGGAGGCCTTGGGTTGTTAAATCAATCGCCGTTTTTTTCGGGACAGTCCTGTTTGTCTTTCAAACTGGGGGCTGTTTTAACATAGTTTTCGACCATGATTGTCGATTTTTTGGCCAGAGCCACACAGCCCGGACCCGCCACACAGCCGCCTTCGCAGCACATAACTTCTATCATGTTAAAGTCTGTTCCTCTGGTGGCATATTGCTTCAGCAGTTTAATGCTGGCTTTGTTGAGCCCGTTGATGGGAGTCGGCTTAAATTCGGCCTTGCCTTCGACCAACGAAGCCACGGCGCCTGCCACGCCGCCGCTGATCGGAAAACGGCGTCCCTGAGCACAGGAGATTTTGGCAAATTCTTGCGGCTCACATTCGCTTACGTTGATATCCGAAGCCACCAGCATGGCACCGATTTCTTCAAAGGTCAGCACATAATCGACATTGGGATCATTTTCCGCCTCAAAGCGTTTGGCCAAACAGGGGCCGACAAAAACAGCCACGCATTCAGGCTGTTCCTGTTTCAGCAGTTCGGCAGTATAATACATCGGTGTTCTCGTGTGAGAAACAAAAGGCTTAATTTCCGGAATATGCAGATCTGCGGCTTTGTAGTAGGCCGGACAACAGGAGGTAGTCATCATTTTTTCGCCGTTTTCCATCTTTTCGATAAATTCGTCGGCTTCTTTGCGGGTTGTTATATCCGCCCCGACGGCAACCTCGACCACATCGGCAAAGCCGAGCTTTTTCAACGCACCGATCAGGTTATTGATGGTTCCCGGAAATTGTCCGAGCACGGCAGGTGCCAGCATGGCAACCACTTTTTTGTTTTCGTCGGCTAAGAGCTTCAAGACGTCTACCATCTGCGACATTTCGACTACCGCGCCGAAGGGGCAAGACATTAGACATTTGCCGCAAAGAATACATTTTTCCGGATCAATATGCTCTTTGCCGGATTCGTCTTTGCTGATGGCGCCGACCGGACAGGCTTCTTCGCACGGAATCGGCACTCTGATAATGGCATGATAGGGACACACTTCCTGACAGCGTCCGCACGAGATACACTTGTCGGGATCAATATGCGAGCGACCGTTGACAATGGTAATTGCCTGCTTGGGACAGTTGACCTGACAAGGTTTGGCAAAACAGCCGCGGCAGGCATCGGTAACCAGATAACGGGAGCGGATACAGCCCGAACAGGCATCGGTAATAACCGACAGCTTGTTGACGGCATGAGAGTTTCTTGCCAGTGCGCGTTCGCCATATTCTTTCAGAGTTGTCAGCTCATCGGTTTCGTCCTCAGGGGCAAAGCCCATGCTTGCCATACAGCGGTATTTTAATATGGCGCGGTCTTTGTAAATGCAGCAGCGGCTCACTTCTCCGCCTTTGGGCCGCAGTTCCAGCGGAATGCGATCGGCATCGGCAAAACGCCCTTGCAAAAATTTTTCAACGATTTTGACCAGAATGCGGGTGCGCATCTGGTTGGCATTGTTTTTAGGTATCAGCATTATTCTTCCCGATTTAAAATTTCTCTTACTTTGTTGACTACTTTTTCAAAATTGGCTTCTTCTATGAGTTCGTCATTAACCATCACAAACGGACCGCGGTTATATTTGGCGGTACTGTTTTTGCAATGGTTCATGCAGCGCGCTTCCTCAATTTCGATTTTGTCGGCAATGTCTGCCGGCGGAGCAAATTCCAGCACTTGGATCTGGGCCGCACCCATCACGAAACAGGAAGTTCCGCAGCAAATTTTGATTTTCACTTTTTCCATAATTATGTTCCTTTACTACAAGTATCTGACCGAAATTTCTTTCAGGTACTGGTTTTGCAGCAGCCTGAAAATCTTTTTGACGATGTTGCGCCTGATTTCAAGCTCCATTGGCAAACTGGGATCTTGGTGGGCGACGTTGATTTTGGTGCCAACCACAAAATCGATCCGGTCGCTGCCAAGCAACAGGTTGACCAACCGAACGGAAGCAACACTCGGCTCCCTGTCGATTCCTTCTTTTAACATACGATACGCATCGGTCAAGGTTAAAATGCCTTCCGTTACCAAATCGACTCCTTCCATGGTCGATGCCATCGGAATGTTTGTATCAAAACTGCTCTTGTCAATTTCGCATTTCAGGCATAGCTCACGTTCAATAATATTGGCGGTGGTGCCGCCGCAGATCGCCACTTTGCCGTCATAGTCAGAAACCAGTTCGGCAAATTCGTGATCTTTGTCCTCGTCAAACGGCGGTCCGGTTAATACCAGCAGTTTGCGCGGGGTTCGAAAATAGATGGAAACACAACTGATGTCATCGCCGGCTTTATGGTCAATCTCTTTGCTCAGGGCTTCTTCGACAATCTTTTGGGCCAATGTTTGTGATGACATATAGGGGGCTTTTTCTATCTCTTTTAAGATAAAATCGACGCAGCCCTGTCGCCCCCAACCGAGAGGATATTTTTTGTTGCCGAGTCCGGCTTGGGTGACGCCGTCAGACATCAAAATAATGCGGTCTTCGGGTTGAGTTGTCATTTGCGAAACGCCGATGGTGCGTTCTTTCCATTTTGGCGATGAAAATTCTCGTCCTTTAACCGCCAACAGCCGATGGTTACGGATAAAAATATAGCGAGGGTTGTCCATTTCAAAAATTCGGGTTTTTCCTTCAAGCTCGCTGTCAACAATGGAAAAGGTGGCATAGCTTATTTTGCGGATTTGGCAGATGGGCAAAGCGTCCATCATAATTTCCGATGAGCGCAGCAAGTCGGTGTTGTCTTCCATAAATTTCATGGCCATCCGCGAGGTCATAGATGACAAAATGTTGGCTTTAACGCCGCTGCCCAGTCCATCGGACAAAATGCTGATTACCCGCCTTTCTTCGGGAATTTTCTTGGAATAGATGGTGTCGCCGAAGCAGTCTTCGCCGTCTTTTTGCTTTTGGTAAGAGCCAATGTCAATGAACAACGAATTGCTCATTTTTTTTCTCCGTAAGATTTAATAGTGTTTTCGACATTGCTGTCGGAAATTTCTCCGCCGGCATAATCTTCGGCAATGGAGCGTAAGAGAATTTCCGTTTCTGCCATATGTTCGCCGAGGGTGCAGGCAATCTGCTGGACGGTGGTCAGGTTTTTACGGATAACGTCTTTGGCTTTGGTGGCAATTCGTTCTTTTTTCATCTCCATTTTGGTGACGTCTTGGATAATTCCGCCCACAATTTGCTTTTTGTCGATATTAAACACGACGACGTCAAACAGTCTGTCGCCAAAACGGATATGCTCGCGCCTGATATCTTGTTCAAGATCAAGCGACGCCGAAAACAGATTGGTGAAATCAATAAAATCACGGAGATCGGCGCCTCGGAGATTGTTTTTGTTGTAAATGTCTCCCAAAGTTTCTTCTACCCAGAAGGTTTGCACAAACTTGTCATTATACTCAATAATGTTTAAGTTGTTGTCGGCAATGACAATCGGCGCGGGAATGCAGCGGATCAGCGCATTGGCCTTGCGTTGAGCCTGCTGCTTCATGTTGGAAACACACATTTCCGGTTCGGCCTTGCCGGCAAGCATGGCACGGGCAAAGTTTCGGCAAGTGTCATAGCCGCAGCCGCCGCAGTTTAATTCGTCTTCCACGCCATATTTGCCGATCATGGTCAACGCCCGTTTCATTTCCGCTTCGCTAAACTCTTTGTCTTTAACGGGCTTTTTGTCATAGTGCAAATTGATGTCGGTCTGTGCTTGTCGTTTGCCTGCTTGTTTTGAAAAATCGCTGTTTTGCAAAATATTTAAGCGTTTGTCAAAATCCGGAGTGCGATTGCTCATGCAAGGCCCTGCCACACAGCCGCCGGAGCAAGCCAAACATTCGATAAAAATCGGTCGGTCAAAGTCTTTGAGGTTCAATCCGGCCAGCTCACGTTTAATGTTTTGAATGCCGGATATTTGCATCATATAAGCGTTGTGGGCTGTCGGATAGGGTTTGACGGTTTCGATCATACCGCCTTCGATCGGGTATGCCGAGCCTTCTTCCGCTTTGGTCATCACGAATTTGTCATAAACGCTGGTACGGATATCCTCCGGAAAAATGCCGGCGTCCCGAAACCATTGGCGAAGATCGCCGAAGCTAAGGCTCAGGCTCAGCAGGTTGGGGTGGGCATCGGCTTCGAGTTTTTTGGCAATGCAAGGGCCGACAAACACCACTTCAATATCACTTCCCAGTTTGTCTTTCAGCATTTGGCAGTGAGCCAGCAACGGCGAAGAGAGCGGTGTCAGATAAGATGTCATCTCCGGCAGATATTTGCGCACATATTCCACCGCTGCCGGACAAGCCGTAGAGATCAGCAGCCCCGATTTTTTTTCTCCGAGTATATGGGCAATATGGGCAGAAACTTCTTCCGCCCCGACAGCTGTTTCGCCCACACCGCAAAAGCCGAGTCGGCGCAGAGCGGCAATCATATTTTCTGCCGGCAGATTTGCAAATTCGGCAACCCATGAAGGCGCCAACGAAACATAAACCTCTTTGCCCGATTCTATCAGATGCTTGGCTCTTGTCAGATCGTTGCGCGGTTGTTTGGCTTTGGCGGGACAAACACGGTAGCAGGTGCCGCAGGCTATGCACAATTCGGGCACAATCTGGGCTCTGCTGTCTTCAATCCTGATGGCTTTGACCGGACAAGCGCGGACACATTTGTAACAGTCCGTACAGTTATTTTTTATGGTGTATAAAGGATATTCGCGGTCTGTCATGCTTTTGTTCTCGGTCGGTTATTTGCGGAAGTTGTTTTCTAAAATGTCAAGCAAGGTACCGTTGTCGACATGGTGATATTCTTTCCCATCAATGCTGATGACGGGACCGACGGCACAACGGTTGCAACAGCGAAGTCCGGTCAGTTCGACTTCCGTATCAATCTTGTTTCCTTTCAGAAAACTTTGAATCAGCTGGAGGTTTTTGGCATTTCCCCGAGCAAAACAGGAACTGCCCATGCATACTTTGATAACGTGTGCCATCGCCCATTTCTCCCATTGGAAAAGTATCTGTCTGAAAGTATATCCGAGAAAGCAAAAAAAACAACAGTATTTTTGGCTAAGTTCAGTATATAATTTTGCTTAAATACAACCCGCAGGCCGGAGCCGTCGGTCCCGCTTCCCGCCGATCGCGAGCCTCTAAAATGGTTTTAATTTGTTCTGGTTGCAAATGTCCGTCCCCGACCATTTTCAGAGTGCCGACCATATTGCGCACCTGATGATGCAGAAAAGAACGGGCTTCCGTATAAAAGAAAATGTTTTCCCCTTCTTGCCGTATATCGAGCCGATCAAGCGTTTTTATCGGCGATTTTGCTTGGCATTTAACCGCCCGAAAAGAGGTAAAATCGTGGTGTCCGAGGAGATAAGCGGCGCCTTGGCGCATTTTTTCCATGTCAAGCGGAACCGTTACCGACCAGCTGCGGTTTTTATCAAGAACAAGCGGAGATCTTCGGTTGGTCAGGCGATATATATAAGCACGTCCGACGGCGGAATAACGCGCATGAAAATCTGCCGCTGCCGTTTCTGCCACCAATACCGCAATCGGGGCATCCATCCGGCGGAGATGAGCGTTGACCGCTTCACGCAGGCGAAAGGGGTCAACCTCGCGGTTTAAATCAAAATGCGCAACCTGTGCCAACGCATGCACGCCGGCGTCGGTTCTGCCTGCTCCGTAAACATCTGTTTTTTCTTGGCAAAAAGCTTCGATGGCTTGCTCAAGATATTCTTGCACACTCGGTCCGTCCAGCTGCTTCTGCCAACCGAGCAAGTGGGTACCGTCATACTCGATGGTAATTTTATAGCGTTGTGTCATTATTTGTTTTTAGGCAACCGCCGATGTGTTCATTTTAGCGGCGGGAGCTTCGTCGGAAAGCAGACCGAGCTTGTTTTCCACTTCCCAGATAACTTTCAGAGCATCAAAAGCGTTTTCACCGGAAATGCGCGGTGTTTCATTGCCGTTGATACAACTGATAAAATGCCCCAGCTCGGCGGTCAGCGGCTGATTACTCGGAATAAACAGCTGTTCGACGCTGCCTTTCAGACCGTAGTTCATCCATTCCGGAATATTTTCCTGATTGACATATGGCATACGCCCTTGCGAATGGACGTTAATGCTCTGGTTGATGAAATCCATATCAATATAGTTGGTGTCGGTGGTAACGGTCAAAGTCCGCACCCGCGCTTGGGTGATGCGACTGGCGGTGACATTGGCGGTAACGCCGTTGGCAAATTCCAGCACCGCGGTGATATAATCTTTGCCATCGGGATGATCTGATGTTTTGACGGCCGCTGCTTGCACATTGATGACCGGCGACTTGACCAACGACTGAATAACCTCAATATCGTGAATCATCAAATCCATTGCGACATCGACATCGGTAATACGCCCTGAAGCGGCAGACATTCTTTGTGCCGTCAGGGAGCGGATTTTGGAAGTGTCCGAGAGAATTTTTCCCATTTGTTCAACGGCGGGGTTAAATCTTTCAATATGACCAACCAAAAGCACGACATTGTTCTTTTTGGCGGCATTAATCAGGCGTAGGCAGCCTTCTTCAGAGGTTGCCAATGGTTTTTCCATCATGCAGTGAACCCCTTTGTTGAGGAAAAACTCACCGACATCGGCATGGGTAACCGAAGTGGTGACAACGCTGACGGCGTCAACTTCTTTAGCCACTTCCTCCATGCTGGAAAAAGCTTTAATGCTAAACATTTCAGCAGCTTTGTTGGCGGCATCGGGAAAAATGTCATAAACGCCGACAAGTTCGACATTTGGCAATGCTTTGTAAGTTTTAATATGATTTTTGCCCATCATGCCTGCGCCAATAACCGCAACTTTGATTTTAGCCATACTGAAAAATCCTCTTTTTTGGAGTTGAAAACATAATATGCAGGCACATATATCATATTATATCATAAAAGGCTCTTAACATGTTGTTACAAAATGTTACAAAAAAATACCGCCCTTTTTGCAAGGGGCGGTACTTTTGTGCATAACGCGTTGCTGATACAGCTATGCTTATTTAACTTCCTCAAAATCGGCATCGACGACTTTTTCGTCTTTTGCCCCCGCCGAGGCGTTGTTTTCTGCACCGGAATTGCCGGCCGTTTGTTCTGCGGCGCCGGCATTCTTATACATGGCTTCGCCAAGTTTCAAAGAAGCCTGCATCAAGCTTTCGCTCTTTTCTTTGATAACGGACAGATCATCGGCTTCAAGTGCGGTTTTAAGTGCCTTGATTTCGTTTTCAATCGCCTGTTTGTCGGCTTCCGAAATTTTATCGGCATTTTCTTTTAAGGTTTTTTCCGTTGCATGGACAAGACCTTCGGCCTGATTTTTTGCTTCCACCGCTTCTTTTTTCTTTTTGTCGGCTTCGGCGTTGGCTTCCGCATCTTTTACCATCTTATCAATATCGGCGTCACTCAAACCACCGCTGGCCTGAATGCGAATGGTCTGCTCTTTGTTGGTCGCCTTGTCTTTGGCAGAAACATTGACAATGCCGTTGGCATCAATATCGAAAGTCACTTCGATTTGCGGCATGCCGCGCGGTGCCGGCGGAATGCCTACCAGATCAAACTGCCCAAGCAGCTTGTTGTCGGCGGCCATTTCCCGTTCGCCCTGAAAAACACGGATGGTTACGGCCGTTTGTCCGTCTTCGGCGGTGGAAAAGACCTGTGACTTGCGAGTCGGGATGGTTGTGTTGCGGTCAATCAGACGTGTAAATACGCCGCCCAATGTTTCGATACCGAGAGATAGCGGGGTAACGTCTAAGAGCAGCACATCTTTCACATCGCCGACCAAAACGCCGCCTTGAATTGTTGCCCCGACGGAAACAACTTCGTCCGGATTAACGCCTTTATGAGGATCTTTGCCGAAAATTTCTTTTACTTTTTCCTGAACTTTCGGCATCCGTGTCATGCCGCCGACTAAAATAACTTCGCTAACTTCGTTGGCTTTCAAGCCGGCATCGGCCAGAGCTTTACGACAGGGCTCAACCGTGCGTTCGATCAGATCATCGACAAGCGCTTCCAATTTGGCGCGGGTGAGTTTGATGTTGAGGTGCTTCGGCCCGCTGGCATCGGCAGTAATAAAGGGCAGGTTAACATCGGTCTGCGAGGCTGACGACAGTTCGATTTTGGCTTTTTCGGCAGCTTCTTTCAAGCGCTGCAAGGCCAACCGATCG
The DNA here is from genome assembly GCA_020025875.1 of Alphaproteobacteria bacterium. Lineage (GTDB taxonomy): Bacteria > Pseudomonadota > Alphaproteobacteria > RF32 > CAG-239 > JAFUYI01. The sequence goes on from JAHHRI010000014.1 coordinate 23,216, forward strand.
TTTTTCAGGTCAATGCCGCTTTCTTTTTTGAATTCATCTGCCAAATAGTTGACGATACGCTGGTCAAAGTCTTCACCGCCGAGGAATGTGTCGCCGTTAGTGGATTTAACTTCAAACACACCGTCGCCGATTTCCAATATCGATATATCAAATGTGCCACCGCCCAAGTCATAAACGGCAATGGTTCCGCTTTTATTCTTGTCCAGACCATAGGCTAAAGCTGCGGCTGTCGGCTCGTTGATAATCCGCAAAACATCGAGTCCGGCGATTTTACCGGCATCTTTAGTGGCTTGACGTTGAGAATCGTTAAAATAGGCAGGTACGGTAATGACCGCCTTGTCAATCTTTTCGCCCAAATAGCTTTCCGCATATTCTTTAATTTTTTGCAAAATGATTGCCGAGATCTGTGACGGGGCATATTTTTGCCCTTTAACCTCGACCCAAGCATCACCGTTGTCGCCGGGAACGATTTTAAACGGAACCAGTTTTTTGTCTTTTTCAACTTCCGGAGAATCGTAACGACGGCCGATCAGGCGTTTAATGGCAAACAAGGTGTTTTCCGGATTGGTAACGGCCTGACGTTTTGCCGCGGCACCCACCAGACGTTCATTGTCCGTAAAGGCAACGATTGAAGGCGTGGTGCGGGCGCCCTCACTGTTTTCCAGCACCTTGGATTCTCCGCCTTCCATAACCGCAAAGCAGGAGTTGGTTGTACCAAGGTCAATACCTATAACTTTATTGCTCATAATTTTTTCCTTCGCAAATTTAACTTTCTAACCTGTTATATAGGAAGCTCAAAATTCATAAGCAATAGGTTGAGATGTTTTTTTTATTTTTTTGCCGATTCTTAGGCTTTTCTTTGTTTTAAGCAGAGAAAAACGGCGGCTTTTCTCATCGAACTTAAAAAACAACATATATAATTGAGCGCTTTTTCTTTTATTTGCCTATTTCAAACCCGTTCTTGCCGCTTTCCAATACGGTGCCGGCAAAAGCAAAATCGTTTTGATTGCAAGAATAGATGCGATACAAAATATCACCCGCCGCCACTTTATCACCGCTCTTTTTAAACAAGTCGATACCGGCACCCGGATATTGTCCGCTGCCACACAAAATACACAGACGGTTGATAAACGCGTTATCTATTTTTTTGACGGTTCCTTCGGTGTCTGCCACCACGTCACGCGTCAAATGACCAAGCTGAATTTGCTCTTTGACCTTGCCTTGCGACTTAATGATTTGTTCCATGGCGTCCAAAGCTTTGCCCGATTTGAGCAGTTCGCGCGCAACAACATATCCCTGACCGCCCCGAAGTTTGGGATCAAATTCCAAAATACGACCGGCCAAAAACAGCGATTTTTCTTTCAGATCGTCGGGAGCATCTTCTTTGTTCTTCAAAACTTTCATCACATCTCTGGCTTCAAGCACGGCGCCAACGCCAAAGCCGATTGGTTCCGAGCCGTCGGTAATGACGACATCAACATTAATGTCGGTCATGTCGCCCACATATTCAATTAGCTTGCGCAGACGCATTGCCTCTTGCGTGCTGTGAACGCGAGCGCGTGGCCCGACCGGAATGTCAATTAACAAATGAGTGATGCCGGCAGCTGCTTTGGTGGCCAGCACCGAAGCGATGCCACGCTCAAGCGTTGCCAAGCCGTTTTGCTGTTCCACCGCAGAAATAATTTTGTCGGCGTCGGCAATGTTCAGTCCTTCCGGATTGACGATTGCGCCCCGCTTTTCCAACACTTGTTTTTTTAGGCTGCGGACATCGAGATCCGTGGCGGCAAGAACTTCCATTGTATCTGCAGCGCCGGTATAGCCGCTCAGCGACCGAAAAACAACTTTGGGAATCGGCAAACCGTAAGCGGCGACAACGGCGGTTACAATCAAATCGGCTTTATTGCCGGGAATTTCTCCCAAACAATGATAGTCGGCGACAATTTCTTCGCTGCCCCAGTCGATAATGCGATCACCGCGGAGTGCTTCGGTCAGGGCAAGCAATTCGTTTGGCGTGATGAAAGAACCGGCAGCTACCAAAAAAGAGGCGATATCCATGTTAGAGTAGCGCCGAGCCGAAATATCGGCAATAATCTCCTCATATTCTTTCGAACTTAAGATGTTGCCGGCAATTTTGCGGTGCACGGAAACCAGACTCGGTGCTGGCGGTGTCAGCGTCAGCGTGACGCGGGAGCCTTCCGGCAGACCGATTTGTTTAAAAGCTTCGGTGTTTAGACCAAGTTCATCGGGGCGAATTATTTTGTTGCTGTCGACAATTTGCAAAAAAGCATAAACCGGCGCCGCCCCGCCATGAATTTCGATCCGCGTCATGGTTTTGATATTGTCGATTTTATAAATGGAACAGTCGCGGTGAATGTAAGCGATATTTTCGTTAAAAGAGGAAACCGGAAGATGTTTTAATTCAAGCATAACCTTGCTCCTGTAAAAGTTTTTGCCGGTGGTCGGGGCTGACAATGCCGACAGGAAACGCGCTGTTTATTTCTTGTTTTTTGCCGATTCGTTTTTCACTATGGCACATTCGATTTTCTGATGTGTCAGAATACCCAAAACCTTAACCAATGTCGGTTTCATTTCTTTTCGGGTGACGACAATGTCGACCATGCCGTGATCACGCAGATACTCTGCTCGCTGAAAACCTTCCGGCAATTTTTCCCGAATCGTTTGTTCGATCACGCGGGGACCGGCAAAGCCGATCAAACAACCCTTTTCGGCGATATGAATGTCGCCGAGCATGGCAAACGATGCGGAAACGCCTCCGGTGGTGGGATCGGTCATAACGGAAATAAACGGCAGTCCGTTTTCTTTAACCATGTTAACGGCCGATGTGGTGCGTGCCATCTGCATCAGAGACAAAATACCTTCTTGCATACGGGCTCCGCCGGAGTTGGTGACGGTAATCAGCGGAATTTTGTGCTTTACGGCATATTCTGCCGCTTTAACAATTCCTTCGCCAACAGCCATACCCATGGAACCGCCCATAAAGGCAAAATCAAGTGCCGCCACCACGCATTTAATGCCGCCGACGGCTCCGGTTGCCACTTTGATTGCGTCCTGATTACCGGTGTTTTTACGGTAGGTTTTCAGCCGGTCGATATATTTTTTGGAATCTCTGAATTTTAGCGGATCTTCCTTAGTTTCCGGCAGTTTAAGTTCGGTATAGGCACCGTCAAACAGCAGTTTCAGCCTTTTGTCGATGTAAAGACGCAGGTGATGATCGCACTTTGGGCAAACATACCATGTCTTTTTCAGCTCTTTTGAAAAGAGGAGTTCGCCGCAACCGGGGCATTTCAGCCACAGATCATCGGCAATTTCTTTCGGCGTTGTTTTCTTAATTTTCGGGCGGACAAAGTCAGACAGCCAGTTCATGTTTCAATCCTTTATTGCGCTTACAAACACCAGAAGTCTTCGGTTTTCTTTGGTTTGCGTTTAAATAAGTTTGATATTTTTTCCTTTAGTCCGGGTTTGACCGGTTCTTTCCCGTCGAAAGCAGGCAAAGCCGCCGTTTTGCTTTTGACATTTTCCAGATCGCCTTTCAGACTTTGCACCTTGCCGGCCAGTTCTTGCTGTTCGCGGCTTAGTTTTTTGTTTTGCCGCTGCTGAGCGCGAAGAGCCCGACGCAAAGGGGCATAGGAAAGCCAAGAATCGAGCTTGCCGATAATGTAGCCGAAAACGATGAAGAAAATAACGGCAACGCTTAAGGAAACGGTAACTTCTATGTTAAACGGCCATAAGCTGAAAACAGCCATGTCGTTGTTTACAAAAGCAAACACCGCAATTACCGCCATCAGCGGCAACCCGATTATCATTTTTACAAAACTCATAACCCTGCCTTTCCTAAAATATGCCAAGACCGATATTATTTAGCCTTGTTCAACAGTTCGTACAATTGTTTTCCGGCTTTAAAATGCGGAATATTGCGAGCGTCGACACTCAGCTTTTCGCCGGTACGCGGATTTTTAGCCATCCGCGGTGAACGGGTGCGAACCGAAAAAGCGCCGAACCCGCGAAACTCAACACGTTCGCCGGCAGAGAGCGCATTGACGATGCTGCTCAGAATAACAGTTACAATCCGATCGATTTCTTTTACCGTCAGACTGGGATTTTTAGCTGCGATTTTTTCAATTAATTCAGATTTAGTCACTTTCATACCTCATTGTTGTGTTTGAGTTGTAAATTACCTGTTTTTATTTTATAAATCAATACATCTTGTTGCATAAAAGCAAAATTTATGCACTTATTCCCACGGAAGGCGGTCTGCTTGGGGGCAGATTTTCCTTTTCCTCGCCGCCGATGTCTTCAATCCGCTCAATCCTGCGATTGATTTTAGCAGAAGAAATCTTAATGTCATTAATATCTTTTCCCGCTTGTTCAAAATGTCGGCACAAACTGTCCACACGTTCGTTCAGCCGGCCGACGTCGTCGGTCAAAAAGTTCACTTCCCGTTGGATAATGCCGGCTTCTGCGCGGATATGAACATCTTTTAATATGGCGCGGACGGTGTTTAAGGTTGCCATTAATGTTGTCGGCGACACAATCCATACTCTGGCGCGGTAAGAACACGCCACCACATCGGCAAAGTTGGCGTGCAGTTCGGCATAAACGGCCTCCGAAGGCAAAAACATCAGAGCCGATTCTGCCGTTTCTCCGGGGATGATGTATTTTTCGGAAATGTCTTTAATATGTTTGATGACGGAAGCTTTGAAAAATCTTTCGGCTTCAAGTTTTTCCCTTTCGTCTTTTGCTTGCCGAAGCGCCTGATAACTTTCAAGCGGAAATTTAGAATCGACGACAATGGCGCCCGGCGGGTTGGGCAGTCGAAGCAGGCAGTCTGCCCGTTTTTGGTTGCCGAGAACCGCTTGAAAAGAGTAGGCGGCAGGCGGCAAAACGGAGCTGACCAGATCGTTTAGCTGAATTTCGCCAAAAGCGCCGCGTGCTTGTTTGTTGGCAAGAATTTCCTGCAAAGAAACCACTTGTTCGGAGAGGGAGGATATTTTTTCTTGTGCGGCATCGATCTTGACCAATCGTTCGCGTAAAGCGCCGAGAGTTTCGTCCGTTTTGCCGGCGGACATTTGCAATCCTTCGCCTACTTTGCGGGTGATCTGCAACAATTTTTCATCAACGGTCTGCAACAGGGAAAGTTTTTGTTCGGTAAGCAGGCGCACAATTTTGTCTTGTTCTGACGCATGATGTTCCGAAAGTTGGGTTAACCGACCGTAAAGCTCTGATTGCGCACGCAAAACCGCCTCATCGGTTCCCTTGTTTGTACGCTTGGACAACAAGAGCGTTGCCAGCATAAAAAACAGCAAGATGACCAAGGCAAGCAGCCCGATTTCCGTCGGAGATAAAATCATCGCCGAAGCCTATGCCTCGATGTTAAGGTTGCGCCCCATTTCCAGAAACTTCTCATTGCGCTGCTTTTTCAGGTTATCATGTGAGAGCGGCAGCAATTCTTGCAAATGCTTATAAATACAGTCGCCCACTTTTTCCACGGCGGCTACGGTATCGCGATGAGCACCGCCTTCCGGCTCCGGTATAATCTCGTCAATAACGTTTAAGTTCATCAAGTCTTGCGCCGTCAGCTTAAGTGCTTCTGCCGCATCTCGCGCCTTGTCGCCCGAACGCCAAAGAATTGAGGCGCAGCCTTCCGGAGAGATAACCGAATAAATGGAGTTTTCAAGCATCAGCACACGGTTGGCGGCGGCAATGGCAATGGCACCGCCGGAGCCGCCCATGCCGATAATCACCGAAATCAGCGGCACTTTGATTTGCAAACATTTTTGGATGGAGGAAGCAATGGCTTCGGCTTGCCCGCGGGCTTCCGAATCAATGCCGGGGTAGGCGCCGTCGGTGTCGACAAAGCAGATAACCGGCAGATTGAATTTGTCCGCCAAGCTCATCAGTCGCTGGGCTTTGCGGTAGCCTTCTGGTTTGGCCATGCCGAAATTGTATTTAACTCTGGTTTCCAGATCTCGCCCTTTTTCCTGACCGAGAACAACCACCGAAACGCCTTTGAAACGTCCGATTCCGCCAATCATTGTCGCATCGTCGGCAAACAAACGATCGCCTGAAAGCGGCACAAAGTCTTCAATCAGCCCCTTGACATAATCAAGACATTGCGGACGTTCGGGGTGACGGGCAATTTGCACCCGTTGCCACGGAGTTAGGTTGGCATAGGACAACTTGATTTGCTTTTCGAGTTTAAGCTGCAAACGGTTTAATTCTTTGCCGATGTCTACGTCGCTGTCCTTGGCTAAGGTGTTCAGCATCTTGATTTTTTCTTCAATCTCGTTAATTTTCTTTTCAAAATCCAAAACGGCGGGTTGATTTTCACTCATAGCAGTTTTCTCTTTCCGATATTTTTTAAATCTGCAGTCTTGATAAC
>JAHHRI010000015.1 GCA_020025875.1 Alphaproteobacteria bacterium
ATTAATAATAATGCAAAAAGGATATTCCCATGAGACTGATTATTTCTCCCGATTATGAGCAATGTTCGCAATGGGTTGCCAACTATGTCGCTTACAAAATCAAAGCGGCGCACCCAACGGAAAGCAAACCTTTTGTGATGGCCATTGCTGCCGGAAGTTCACCGCTTGGCACGTTTGAGCGTCTGATCACCATGTTTCGCAAAGGCAAACTTTCATTCCGGAACGTTGTCATTTTCAATATGGACGAATATGTCGGTTTAAGCCCTGACGACGAACACAGCTACCATCATTTTTTATGGAAAAAGTTTTTTGACCATATCGACATCAAGAAAAGCAATGTTCATCTTCTAAACGGCCAAACCACAGACTTTGCCAAAGAATGCGCCTCCTATGAAAAGCTGATCCGCAGTTACGGAGGAATCGACCTGCTGATTGGCGGCGTGGGCGAAGACGGGCATATTGCTTTCAACGAACCGGGGTCGTCACTGGCATCGCGCACCCGCGTTAAAACGCTAAACAAAAACACCATCAAAGCCAATGCCCGATTTTTTGACAACAACGTCGACATGGTGCCGAAAAACGTGCTGACCATAGGCATTGCCACGATTATGGACGCCAAAGAAGTGATGATTATTGCCAGCGGCGACAAAAAAGCAAAAGCTTTGCATTGTGCCATTGAAGGCAGCGTTAACCATATGTGCCCGATCAGCATTTTGCAAATGCACCCCCATGCGCTGATCGTCTGCGACGAAGAAGCCACTTTCGAACTAAAAGCGGAAACCGTTCGTTATTTTAAGGAAAACGAAGAAGTCAAAATGCCGCAAAAGAAAAAATAAACAGTATCATAAACCAACCGACAAGCCTTTTCTTGAACTTTTTAAAGAAAAGGCTTGTTTCGTTGCCAAACAACCGATTGCAACCGGCTGTTATTTTTTCCGTAAACAAAACAAAAAAAACACTTGCCAAAAGAACATTTTTAGAACATTGTAGATTTCAGCGGATAACTGTAAAGCGCCGTTTGCAATCGGCGGCAAATTATCGGATAGTATAAAAAATTTAAGACAACAACAAGAAGGTACAAGCAAAATGGAAAAAGACAAAGCATTGGACGCTGCCCTGACACAAATTGAAAGAACTTTCGGCAAAGGTTCAATTATGCGGCTCGGACAAAACACCAACATCGACATCGAGGCGATTTCCACCGGTTCGCTTGGAACTGATATTGCTTTGGGAATAGGCGGTTTGCCCAAAGGCCGCATCATCGAAATCTATGGACCGGAAAGCTCCGGCAAAACCACCTTTGCTCTAAGCGTGGTGGCTCAAGCACAAAAAAAAGGCGGCACCTGTGCGTTTGTCGATGCCGAACACGCCCTTGATCCCTCCTATGCCAAAAAAATCGGCGTAGACATTGAAAATCTGCTGGTTTCTCAGCCCGATTCCGGCGAACAGGCGCTGGAAATTGCCGACACCTTGGTGCGTTCAGGCGCTATCGACGTGCTGGTGGTCGATTCGGTTGCCGCCCTCGTTCCTAAAGCCGAGTTGGAAGGAGAAATGGGCGATTCCCACATGGGGCTGCAAGCCCGACTGATGAGTCAGGCACTACGCAAGCTCACTTCAACCGTTTCCCGCTCCAATACTCTGATTATCTTTATCAATCAAATCCGCATGAAAATCGGCGTCATGTTCGGCAGTCCGGAAACAACCACGGGCGGCAACGCATTAAAATTCTACGCTTCCGTTCGCCTAGACATTCGCCGCATTGGCGCAATCAAAGACAAAGACGAAGTGATCGGCAGCCAAACCAGAATTAAAATTGTCAAAAATAAAGTAGCTCCTCCGTTTAAGACGGTTGACTTCGATATCATGTATGGGGAAGGCATTTCCAAAACCGGCGAGTTAATTGATCTCGGTGTCAAAGCCGGTCTGGTTGAAAAGTCCGGCGCATGGTTTTCTTACAAAGGCGACAAGCTTGGACAAGGCAGAGAAAATGCCAAAATCTTTTTGCGCGATCACCCTGAAATTGCCAACGAAATAGAAAACAAGATCCGTGCAGATGCCGGACATCTGACGGTGGAAATGATGGGCGATGACGAAAACGATGCTCACGACGAAGATTAAACAATCTTTTTAGAAAACAACGCGGCTTCCGCTGCAACTTAGAAAACAACGCGGCTTCCGCTGCAACTCTCCTCTTTTTGTAAGCTTTTTAAAAAGAGGAGAGTTTTTTTATTCCCGCCCTTTATCACCACCTACCACCCTGCCATCTCTTGGATAAACTTATCGGCAACCGCCATCACCACCTACCGCCCTACCCATTTCTTGGGGGACTTGGCTCATAGATAAAGAACCTCCGCACGCTATGCCTGCACCTACTCTTTGATAAATTTTCTCAGAAGAGGAGAGTTTTTTATTCCCCCCACCCTGTGCTGTCCCTTTTTCATTGATATAAACTATTTGGAAAATGGATATAGGTCGTGTTTGGGACGGAAAATGAGCGGTTGGGAAATGTATCGGCAGCTATTGCGGTTGGGGGCGGAAAATGAGCAGTTGGGAAATGTATCGGCAGCTATTGCGGTTGGGGGCGGAAAATGAGCGGTTGGGAAATGTATCGGCAGCTGTTGCGTTGGGGGCGGAAAATGAGTGGTTGGGAAATGTATCGGCAGCTATTGCGGTTGGGGACAGAAAATGAGTGGTTGGGAAATGTGTCGGCAGCTGTTGCGTTGGGGGCGGAAAATGAGTGGTTGGGAAATGTGTCGGCAGCTGTTGCGTTGGGGGCGGAAAATGAGTGGTTGGGAAATGTGTCGGCAACTATCGTGTTTGTGACAGAAAATGAGCCCCCTTCCCCTCTATCGGGGAGCTTAGCTCATAGATAAAGCAACCTCCGCACGCTATGCCTGCACAAAAAAACGGAGAATTGCCGTTTTTGGTGCATTCTCCGTTTGATAAGCCTGTTAATTTAGCTTCGTATAATCTGGGGCGAAAGATGAGACTCGAACTCACGACACCCGGTACCACAAACCGGTACTCTAACCAACTGAGCTACTTTCGCCATTGTCTAGAAAAGACTTTTACAAAATCCGCAACAGAAAGTCAAGCGAAAAAAACAACAGTTTGCCATTATTCGTCAAAATGACACAACAAACGCTTGTTATCGGTGAAATAATTTGTCAATATCTTTCAATTTTAACTCTATATAAGTTGGACGACCGTGATTACACTGGCCGGAATTGGGCGTTTGTTCCATTTCGCGCAACAAGTGGTTCATTTCCGCCAGATTGAGGCTGCGCCCTGCCCGCACGGAGCCATGACAAGCCATTGTGGCAACGATATGGTTTAACTTTTCTTCCAATGCAAAATTTCTGCCCCATTCGGCAATTTGCTCCGCCATATCGCGAATCAGCTTTTGTATGTCGCAGTCTTTGAGCATGGCGGGAACTTCCCGCACAATCACCGCTGCCGGACCAAATTCTTCTACCAATAAGCCAAGTTGCTCAAGGTTGGCGGCATTTTCCAACAGACATTGCTTATCTGCCAAATCCAGCTCAACAATTTCGGGAATCAGCAATATCTGAGTGATCGGCTTGCGTCCCTCGTTGAGCGCTTTTTTCATTTTTTCCATCACAATCCGCTCATGAGCGGCATGTTGATCAATCAGCACAATGCTGTCTTCGGTTTGAGAAATGATATAAGTGTGATGAAATTGCGCCTTAGCTTGCCCCAAAACACCATCGGCAGCATCACAAGCACTGCCGTCGTCATCTTCGGCACGGACGGAAAATTTTCTCTCCAACTCCGGCAGCACGGCTGTCCGCGGACGCGACGGCATCGGGGGCAATCGCCCGAAAGCTGAAGCCGGCGGCTGATGATAATCGTTTAAAACGACAGTTTCTTCTTGTTGGTCACTCATAACGAAGGGAGCCGTCATCGCTGCCAAGCTATCTCTTAGCAGGCTTTGTGTATTGGTCGGCTGTGCCGTTTGCCTGCTGCCTGTCGACAAGGCGTTGCGAACGGCACTGACCAATAAACCGCGAACCGCCGCGCCGTCAAAAAAACGAACTTCTGCCTTAGTCGGGTGTACGTTCACATCAACATAATCCGGATCAATATCAAAAAACAAAGCGCATAGCGGATAACGCCCTATTTCCAACACACCTTGATAAGCTCCTTTAAGAGCGCCAAGCAGCAATTTGTCGCGCACCGGTCGATTATTAACAAACAGATACTGGGACAATGAATTGGCTTTATTATAGGTCGGCAAGCTGATATAGCCGCTGATACGGAGATGATCACGCTCGGCAACAAGCAGCAAAGAGTTTTCTCCAAACTCTCGCCCCATCACATCGCTCAGACGTTTTAGACGAGAATTGAACAACTCTCCCTGACAACCGTTAAGATTGATTTTTTTCTTTTGACCGTCAACCAGATAAAAAGAAATATGCGGATTGGCCAAGGCAATTCGATTGACAATGTCAACACATTGCGCTACCTCGCCGGCCGCGGTTTTCAAAAACTTAAGCCGCGCCGGAGCGGCATAAAACAAATCGCGCACTTCCACTCTGGTACCAACGGCTGCCGCTGCCGGTACGATACTCTGCCGAATTCCGCCGTGAACTTCAATTTGCCAACCGTTTTCCGCTTGTTTGGTGCGGGAGGTGATGGCAAGTTTGGCAATGGAAGATATGGACGGCAACGCCTCACCGCGAAACCCGAGATAAGCGATATGAAACAAATCGTCATCGGGCAGCTTGGAAGTGGCGTGTCTTTCAACCGCCAATTCAAGATCCTCCCGCTCCATTCCCTTGCCGTTGTCTGTCACCGCAATCAGCGACTTTCCGCCGTCAACCAGCGTTATTTCAATTTTATCCGCACCGGCATCAATGGCGTTTTCGACCAATTCTTTGACCACCGAGGCAGGACGTTCGATCACTTCGCCGGCGGCAATCTGGTTAATCAAAGTGTTGGGCAGGATACGAATGGCCATTGCTGTTTCCTTTCGCTATTTGCGGATTTTTTTGATCAAATTGATAAGACTGCGAGTTGAGCTGTCGTGCAGTCCGGAGGCGTGCCCCTGCAACTCCGGCAGAATACTCAAAGCCATCTGCTTGCCAAGTTCAACTCCCATCTGATCAAAAGAATCTATATTCCAGACAACGCCTTCGACAAACACTTTATGTTCATACATGGCCACCAACATACCCAAGGTATAGGGATCAACTTTTTTAATAACGATTGTGTTGGTCGGACGATTGCCGGTAAAAGATTTATAGCGCTTTAGACGGCTGATTTCCGCGGCGTTCTTACCTGCCTTGCTCAACTCCAATGCTGCTTCTGCCACGGTTTTACCCCTCATCAGCGCTTCTCCTTGCGCCAGAGCGTTTGCCACCAAAATTTCATGATGTTCGCCAATCTCGTTATGAGAAATGGCGGGAACAATCAGATCCATCGGCACAACTCGGGATCCTTGATGCAAAAGCTGGAAAAACGAGTGTTGCACATCCGTTCCCGCACCGCCAAACAAAACCGGACCTGTGGCATATTTGACAAACTTATTGTTTTCGCTCACCGATTTGCCGTTGCTTTCCATATCCAACTGCTGCAAATAGCTTGGCAGATAGCGCAAATCCTGATCATAAGGAACAATACCGTGAGCGGAAAATCCAAAAAAGTTATTGTACCAAACACCGAGCAGAGCCAAAATTACCGGAATATTCTCGTAAAACGGCGTATGGCGAAAATGCAAATCCATGGCGTTGGCACCGTCGAGCATTTTTTCAAAATTTTCCATTCCGACAGCAAGGGCAATAGATAAACCGACTGCCGACCACATCGAATAACGCCCGCCGACAAAATCCCAAAATTCAAACATATTATCGGTATTGATGCCAAAACTTTCAACCTCTTTGGCGTTGGTAGAAACGGCAACAAAATGTTTGGCAACGGCAAATTCGCCCAACGCATCAATCAGCCACTTGCGGCAGGTTTTGGCGTTGGTCAAGGTTTCTATGGTCGTAAAGGTTTTGGAAACGATGACAAACAGAGTCGTTTCCGGATCAATTTGGCTCAAAACGTCTTCGCAGGCCGAACCGTCTATGTTGGAAATAAAATAACATTTCACATCTTTTGCCCAATATTCTTTCAACGCCGTGGTCGCCATAACCGGCCCCAGATCAGACCCGCCGATACCGATATTGACGATATTGGTCAGTTTTTTGCCGGTAGCACCTCTAAATTCGCCATAGCGAACAGCATCGGTAAATTTCTTGATTTTTGCCAACACGGCGTTAATTTCCGGCATCACGTTTTTGCCGTCGACATACACCGGTGCGTTCTGTCGGTTGCGTAAAGCCGTATGCAGCACGGCCCGATTCTCGGTGATATTGATTTTTTCGCCGGTAAACATGGCTTCGATTTTGTCATGCAGTTTTACTTCATCTGCCAGTTCCAGCAAATATTGCATTGTCTTTTCGTTAAAGCGGTTTTTGGAATAGTCCAAATAAAGCGGTCCGAGTTCAACGGCATACTTGGATCCGCGCTTGGAATCAAACGCAAACAGATTTTTCATTTCGATATTTTTAAAAAAACGATAATGGAGAGCCAGCTTTTTCCATGCTTTCGTTTTTGTAACGTTTCTGTCCATTTTAATTTCTCCTAGTCTGATTTAAAATTCCCAAGTCCGATGATTTTAAGGTTATCGGCCGTAAAATAGCGTGCCGCGGCTCGGTTTACCTCATCAAGCGTCACTTCGGAAATATAACGGTTGCGTTCTTGCAAAAAATGGATGCCGAGATCTTTCTGCTGCATATAAACCAGCATTTCGGCAAGGGCGGATATATCGGCAAAACGCAAATTGTGCGAAGCCATCAGATAATTTTTAGCTTCCGCCAACTCTTTGGCAGAAACGCCGCTTTGCCCCATCTTATTCCATTCTTCGTTGAAAATTTCTATAACTCGGTCAAAATTGGCAGGGGTAGCTGAAAAACCGCCGATAATCATTGCCGCTTTGTCAAAAATCGCAAGCCCCGTATAAACACCATAGGTCAGCCCCTCCCTTTCGCGGGCAGCCATATTAAGACGAGAACTCAACCCCGATCCGCCTAAAATGTAGTTGGCAATGTAAAGCGGGTAAAAGTCCGCCGCGCCGCGCCGAGTGCCGAGTGCTGCGGTCATTGCCACGGTTTGCGGCAATTTTTTGTGATGAGCGATAAAACCGCCTGCCAACTTCGGCGCAACCTCAGAAACATCATCGGGCGCACCTTGTTGCGGCAAAGAGCCAAAAACTTTATCCAAAAGATGACCGGCCTCCTCTGCCGAAAGATCTCCGGCAATGCCGACAATCAGGTTAGACCGCCCCAATCGACTGTCGACAAACTGTTTTATATCCTGCGGTGTCAAGCGTTCAATGTCTTCTTTTTTGCCAAGCGGATTGCTGCCGTATGGGTGCCCCCCGAAAAGCTCCCGATTGGCAAGCAGGCTGAGCTGTTGGCGAGGATTTTCGTTTTGGCTTTCAAGCATGGCATACATCTGCTTTTTGATCCGCTCAAGATCGCTTTTGTCTGCCTGCGGCTCATGCAAAATGTTCTGCAACATATCAAAAGCAATCGGCGCAAACTCTTTGGTGGTGAGCAATCTGCCGGAAAAATCATCACGATCCGCATCAAAGGTGATAGAAATGGCATAATTTTCCATTTTTTCCTTAAATGCCTGAGAATCAAGTCCTCCGGCAGCTTCGGAAATGAGAGCAGCCGTTATTTTGGACAACCCTGCCTGTCCTTTTTTCTCACTCCGAGCACCGGCATGGGCAAAGGCAAAATGAAGGCTGATGATGGGATTTGTTTTATCCGTCAGCAGATAGGCTCTGATTTTGTATTGCGGCGAAACCACCTCTGTTACCGGCAGCGAAAAACCGCGGCGGCCAAGTTCGGAATTTTTAACAAGCGCATCGGCATCAAACACAAAACGGCTTCGATAAACAAAAACGCCAAAAACGACGATGGCCGCCAGCAAAACCGCAAAAGCCGATTTTTTTCTATTCATCTTTATCCTCCCCGCCCAATGGCTCAACAATTCCTTCCACCGCTGCGGAAGCGCCAAAAATCTTTTTTGCCGCCTGCTTAACTTCGGCGCTGTTGACGGCACGGATATTGTCGGCATAGTTTTCAATATCTTGGCAAGACATACCGATGGTATAAAGCGAGCCGACGATATAAGCGGCGTCATTGGGGTTATCTCGGAGATAAACCAAGCCTGCCAACATTTTGTTTTTGACTTTTGCCAGCTTTTCGTCGGTAAGCGAAGCAACCGCCTCGTTGACCACCCGATCAAGCGTTGCTTGCAGTTGCTCCGGCGAAACGCCTGCTGCCGGCACAACCATAAGGCTAAACGTGCCATAACTGCGGGAAGCATAATCATAAGAAACGGCAACGCTGAGCGCAAGTTTCTTTTTTATGACCAACTCTTTGTACAGCTCCGAAGTGTCACTCCCTCCCAGATAATCCGCCAACACGGCGGCGGCATAAATATTGTCGGGATCGGTGTTGTATGAGTCAACGGCATAATAACGAACAATTCTCGGCAACTCCACCCGCGGCAGTTTCATTTTTAAAGCAACTCGGGTGCCTAAATGAACTTTGGGAAAATGTTTTTCCGCAAGCGCATGACCGATCGGCAATTTTCCGTAATATTTTTCTGCCAACCGATATGCGGTTTCCGGTTCAATATCGCCGGAAATGACAATCACTGCATTGTTGGGCACATAATAGCGCCGGTAAATATCCGTTATGTCTGCTTTTGTCAAAGAGAGTATTTCTTCTTCCGTGCCGCTTACCGAGCGCGCATAGGGGTGGGTTTGCCACAAACCGCGCTGCACAGCCTCAAAAAAGCCCGACAGCGGCTGATTTTCCACCACCTGCTTGCGCTCTTGATAAACAATGTCACGTTCGGCGGCAAAATCTTGGTCGGAAAAGTTAAGATTGCGCATCCGGTCTGCTTCGAGTGCCATGGCAAGCTCCAGCCGGCTCACGTCCAAGCTCTGATGATAGGCGGTATAATCACGGGAAGTAAAAGCGTTGCCGTCTGCACCGTTGATCTGCATCATCCGGTTAAATTCTGAACCAGAAACTTTTTTTGTGCCGCGGAACATCAGGTGTTCAAGCAGATGCGCGGCCCCGCCTTTGCCGGTTTTTTCATCAACCGAGCCAACACGGTACCACACCATATGTTTAACGATAGGCGCCTTATGATTTTCAATAACCAACAGTCGCGCACCGTTACCAAGGGTATATTCGCTGATGTCAAACAGCTTGGCGGCAGCGGGAAATGTGAACAAAAGGCAGATCAGGGCAATGGTAACAAATTTTTTATTCATCGGCTCGTTTTTACCTATCTGTTTTTTTTAATCTTGATGCGCCGAGGCGGTATCATCAGTGGCTTTTTTAATCGGCGCAACCGGTCTTAAATGATAGTTGGGCGGCAGCAACAACTGCTTTTGTTCAGAAACTTTTGAAGCGTCCGGCACTTTTCGCTCAAGCCCCAAATCTTCCTTGGTGGCGTTGCAAGCTCCAAGCAACCCGACCAACAACATCAGAGAGAAAAACTTTTTCATTTCACTTGCTCCTTATTTTCTTTTTTTTCCGGATAGAACAGACTATGCAATATGATAAGAGCCGCGCCGATACAAATAAAACTGTCGGCAAGGTTAAAAGCGGGCCAGTGGTATCCGTTTACATGAAAATCCAAAAAATCGAAAACCGCTCCCAACCGCACACGGTCAACAAGATTGCCGAGCGCGCCGCCGATAATCATGCCGAGGCCGACTTGTATAATCCGTATTTTTTCTTGGTGAAGCCACCATAACAACGCAGCCACAATAACCGAGGCAACCAAACACAGCACAACCACCCCGACAGTTCCCGCATTGTTGAACATAGAAAAGCTGACCCCCGTATTCCACGCATAAACAAAGTTAAAAAAAGAAGTGAGCGGAATGACGGGTTGTCCGTCTAAAACATGGTTGATCATCCAAAACTTCGTCAACTGATCAAAAACAAGCGCCAAAGCGGCAATAACCAATCCCAAAATCAAATTCATCTCCTGCAAATCATATAAATCCGAAACGCATTATAACAACATTTCAGCGATTAAAAAGTGCTAAATTTAAATTGTACATAAGTTATCAAAACAACAGCAGCTTAGCCAAGCCGAGAAAAATGAAGTAGCCGCCGGAATCGGTGCAGGCAATCAAAAACACGCCTGACGCAATGGCAGGGTCAATTTTGAAACGGTTGATCGTCAACGGGATGAGAATGCCTGCCAAGCTGGCAACGGTTAAATTGCAAAGCATGGCCAAAGCAATGATGTAGCTGATCATTTCCTGCCCTGGGAACCAAATGCGCACAGCCACCCCGATCATCAGCGCAAACAATATGCCGTTGCAAAGCCCCACCGTAAATTCTTTACCGATCATATGCAACGCATTGCGCGAGTTCAGCTCTTTGGTAGCCAAAGAACGCACGACAACAGCCAATGTCTGTTGTCCGGTAGTTCCCCCCATGGAGGCGACAATCGGCATAAGCACCGCCAGAATGGAAAGCTGGGCAATAATTTCCTGAAACTCACCCACGACAGAAGCGGCAACAATGGTGGCAAACAGGTTGGTAACCAACCAAATGGAACGAGATCTGAAAATGCTAAACACCGAACGGTAAACATCGTTGCTTTCCGCACCGGTTAAGAGCATCATATCTTCGTTTGTTTCTTCGTGGACAATTTCAACCACGTCATCAATATTGATCACCCCGATCAAACGCCCTTTGTTATCAACCACCATGGCAGACATCCAACCATATTCTCGAAACATATGAGCCACTTCTTCTTGGTCGGTATAGACATCAATGGGCACAATCTCGCCATCCATGACATTGTTGAGTTTTTCATCGGCTTTGGCACGCAAAAGTTTATCCAGAGCAATTTCTCCGGTCGGTTTCAAAGTTTTTTCATCAACCAGAAAAATAGTATAGAAATCGTCAGGCAGTTCGTCATTGGTCAAAAGATATTGTTTTGCTTCTCGCACCGTCCAGTTGTCGGGGATGCTGACAAAATCCCGCGACATGATACGACCGGCGGAATCTTCCGGATAATTCAGCGACGATTTAACCTGATATTTCAGTTCGGGATCGAGCTGCCCGATAATATATTCCTGCTCCTCATCGTCCATATTTTCGAGGATTTCGACCACCTCGTCAGAATCCAGAGCATTGACAATCCTCACGATTTGATTGGCATTTAAGCTTTCAAACACTTGCTCCTGAACAACTTCGTTCAGCTCCGGAAACACCGCCGGATCAATTTTGTCGCCCAAAAGTTTGACCAGCTTCATCCGGTGATGGATATCCAAAACCTCAATCAGTCGGGCAAGATCATACTCATCCAAACCCTCAACGATTTTGCGCACATGAATGTCATCGTTTTCGTTTAGGCCGATGACAATGGAATTAACAAACTTAGCTCCCAACCCCAAATAGCAGTCTTGAGCTTCGTTTTTCTTTTGTATGTTAAATCGGGAATATTTGTTTTTTGAGAAAGGCTGCTGCTTTTTTGTTTTCTTGTTCATCAACAACCTCCTCTTTATGATTTGAATTATTTTTTATGATTGGTGCGCCTGAGAAGACTTGAACTTCCAAGAGCTAAGCTCATAACGACCTCAACGTTACGCGTTTACCAATTTCGCCACAGGCGCGCAAACACCATAAAGACAAAGGACAAATAACTCGGTTTTCAAAAATAATCAAGCTTTTTTTTACAAATATTGTGCATTTCGCTTAAAAAAAACGCAGACAGCCCCATTTGCCGCCCCCGTCACGGCAAAAAAACTCATCTTTTTTCCATAACCGCAACAAAAAAGCCGTCTGTTCCGCTGATTAACGGATTGAGTTCCAACCATGGCTTAGTCCCGCAAGGCCAAGGCAATCCGGTTTTGCTCCTCCATAAGGCGGGCATATCAACGATCGATATATCCGAATGACGTTCAAGAAAAGCCCCTATGACAGCACCGTTTTCTTCTTCCAAAACCGAACAGGTGATATAAATGATACGCCCTGAAGACGCCGTCAACCCATAGGCTTTTTCCAAAACCTCCGCCTGAATGCGGTTTAGCTCTTGCAGCCGCTCCGAAGAAAGCCGAAATTTTGCATCGGGCGATCGCCGCCAAGTGCCGCTGCCCGAACACGGCGCATCAATAATAAAGCGAGTATAGATCGGTTGGTTGTCCGCCGCCGAAACCATTTTGATATTTTTAACGCCAAGCCGAGCCAAACGCGGCTTTAACTGTTCCAGCCGTCGGGGATTGACATCGTGAGCTTCGACAACGCCTTGCCCTTTAAGCAGCGCGGAAAGCGCCAATGCCTTGCCGCCGGCACCGCAGCAATAGTCGATGATTCGCTCATCGGGGCGCACGTCACACATCAGCGCCGCCAACTGAGAAGCCTCGTCCTGCACTTCGATCACCCCGTCCCGATAAGCCATACAGTTGCTTAGATTAACCCGAGAAGTCAGGCGAACACCCAACGGCGAAAACGGAGTGGGAACGGCTTCGTAACCTTCTTTTGCCAACAGGTGAAGAGCATCTTCCCTACTGCCGCGACATACCCGAAAATCGGCGGTCGCGCTTTTGTTCAGGGCAAAGAGCAAAGAGGGCTGGGCAATTTTGGCATACAGCCAATCCGGACATTCGCATTCAACCGCCGGCGGATATGTTTTTTCCTGCTCTTTCAGAGCGGCGACAAACTGTCGTTCGTCATCATCAAGCGGCGGCATACCATATGCCTCACCGGTAAAAATTTGGCTAAGATCTTCATCTTTGAGGTAAGCCATCAGCATCTGACGGGGATTGTCGCTGCCGGCCTCAAACGCCAACCGTCGACGCCGACGAATCACCTGCCAAATTTGCTCACTGATAAACCGACGGTCTCCCGCCCCGATAAATCGCCTATCACGAAAATAGGCGTTGATAATGCCGTCGGCAGGCTGCTTATCGGCAAACACCGCCGTCATCAACTCCCATACCGCTTTATAGCGCGCCGCTGTTTTCATCTTCCGATTTCCTTCCGTCACCGCGAAAACCCACCGCAACCAGATATTCTTCCGGCGAAGCCTTGCGGCTTGCATCGGGCTTACAATGAGCTACTTTGGCAAAGTTCTTTTTCACTTCCGCCAAAAAACCGGCTTCCGCCCCGCCCTTAAACACTTTGGCAATAAAAATGCCGCCTTCTGCCAAAACATCTTTGGCAAAATCATAAGCCAGTTCAACCAAAGCAATCGTGCGCAGATGGTCGGTCTGTCGGTGTCCGATGGTGTTGGCGGCCATATCACTCATAACAATGTCGGCCTTGCCGTTTAGCAGCCGTTTCAATTTTTCGGCGGCATCGGCGGTGGTAAAGTCTTGCCGGATGAGGGTTGCTCCGGGGATTGATTCGGTCGGCAAAATATCAAGTCCCACAACTTGCCCGCTGCCTTTGTTGCGCTGCACCGCAATTTGTGTCCAGCCACCGGGGGCGCAACCAAGGTCAACGATGGTTTTGCCGCGTCCGAGAAATTTGAATTTTTCATCCAGCTGAATGAGCTTAAACGCCGCGCGGGAACGATAGCCCAGTCTTTTGGCTTCTGCCACGTAAGGATCGTTCAACTGGCGTTCCAACCATTGGTTGGAAGATTTTTTGCGATATTTGGCCGTTTTAACTCTGACGGTCAACGATCTTTTGCCGCTGACAATTTTTGCCGATTTGGTCTTAGTCATAACTCAACTCCATAATGATACCATCAACGGCCACTTTTAAAGAAGTGATCATTTCTTTTGCTCCCAAATCTTTATAAATACGAGAAAAGATAACGCACGCCGCATGGAAAATATCTGCTCTCAACGGTCCGATGTTATCGTCTTGTGCCATTTGCGCGCAATCCATGGCGCAAACCTTTGCCACCGCCCGTTCAAATTCTTCAACCCCCACTTTTTGCCCGTCGGCACGTTGACGGTCATATTTTTTCCAGCCTCTGGCAATGTGCGTCAACCGCAGCGGTGTGCTTGAGGCGGCAATAAAACAAACGTCCCCGTCATATTTTTCCAACCCGCTGTCACGGACAAAAGATTTAACATAAGCGGAAATTTTCTCATCCAGCAAAGCGGCAACGGCAGGATCATATTCTTTTAAGCCAAACTTCTCCGCCGCATTGCGCGCTCCCCACGGAATGGATATGCTGTGCAAAATTTTCGGCTGAGCACTTCTTGTTGCCAGAGTAATTTCCGTCGAACCGCCGCCAAGATCATAGATCACCACATAACCGGCGGTTTCGTTTGCAACATTAACCAACGCCCCTTTCAAATTAAGCACCGCTTCTTCATAGGGATCAATAATTTCCAGCTCAATACCCGATTGCCGTTTAATTTCTTCAACAAATACCGCGGCGTTGTCCGCCATTCGGCAGGCTGCGGTGGTAATGGCTCGGTATTTGTCCACTCCATATTCGTCCATCACCTTTTTAAAATGGCAAAAACACTCAATGCCGCGTTTCATCGCTTCGTCGGTAAAACGGCAAATTTCACCCACACACATCCCCTCGCCCAAACGGGTGGAAACGGCGTTTCTGTAAAGTGTGCGCCCGCTTCCGTCGGCAATCAGCAAACGGCAGGAGTTGGTGCCCAAATCAATGGCTGCCGATATCTGTTGTTTCATGATTTTCAGTCCTTTTGTTTTTGCCGCGGCGGAAAAAATGACGCCGTGTTTTTTTTCGGTTATGCATCATATCCAGCAATATTCCCTCACGGATTCCACGATCGGCAACCGTAATTTCTTTAACCGGCCAAAACGAACAGATAGCCTCGATAATGGCACAGCCGGCTATTGTCAAATCGGCTTTGAGCGGTCCGATGCAAGGATGCTTTTTACGCCCCTCGTCACCCATACGACGGATTTTGCCTATGGCGCGCCTGATGTTATCCGCACTGATAATAATCCCGTCGACGGCTGAACGGTTGTAGCGCTGCAAATTCAACTGAATGGCGCCAAGCACCGTAACTGTCCCCGAAGTGCCGATAATTTGAATTTCCCCGTTTTCGATTGCCTCGCTGATTTTGTAGCGTTCTTCAAAGGCTTCCAGCAACTTGTGTGTGCGCTCCATTATCGTATTGTAGGCCAGATTGGTCATATCTTTGTTGGGAAAGGCTTCCGAAATGGTTACCACCCCATAAGGCAAAGAAACATAGCCCTCAATAAAGGCCTTGCCGCTGCCTGCCAACCGCGCCAAAGAAATTTCCGTCGAACCGCCGCCGATGTCAAAAACAAGCGCCCTTCTAACGCTTTTTTTCAACAGCGGCAAACAGCCGATAACCGCCAGACGCGACTCTTCCTGCGAAGAAATAATTTCCAAATTAAGCCCTGTCTGCCGTTTCACTTCATTTAAGAAGTCCCGACAATTTCTTGCCCGTCGGCAGGCTGCCGTGGCAACAAAGCGCGTTCGGTGAATGGGCGCGTATTCGCTGATAATTTCCGAGCATATCTTCAGCGCTTTAATCGTTCGGCGACTGGCTTCCCTGCTGAGTTCGTTTTCTTTAATAATCCCTTCACCCAAACGGGTAATGCGAGAAAAGGTTTCTATGATATGAAAAGACGTTGCTGTCGGGGAAGCAATGACCAAACGGCAGGAATTGGTGCCCAGATCTATCGCGGCATAGTTGCGGACGGCGCTTTCTTCTTTGTCGCCACGGCTAAATTTTTTACATTTTTGCATTCTTCATATCAATCAAGTCTACCAAATTTTAAATTTTGCCTATTGTGAACGATTTTTGCCATAAGGACAAGTATTTTTTTGAACCCAAGCTGATTTTGTTAAACAGGTTAAGCACGCTGTTTGACGCAAATTTTGCAAAGCTTATGCCAAAAAACTTTTTTTAAACCGAGGACGGCGACAAACAAACGGCAAGCGGCTGCCGTCAAACAATCTCTGATGAGATAAAAAATGACGGCGCAAAATATGGTTTTCCATAGAACTGCCCCCGCAAAACAAGGGGCAGTTTGTCAGACATCAACATAAAAAAACCGCCTGCTTATCCGGTCGTTTTCTATATAAACAAAAAAAAACGCCGTTTGCAGACGGCGTTTTTTATAATCACGGCAAAACTATTCCGGATAAAGTTCTTCACGGATAATTTTTCGCAGTTCGTCAATGGCAACCAGCTCTTTTCTTTCATTTTTGTAGTGCCAATACATCCAACCGTTACACGCCGGCGCGTTTTGTGCCGCCGCGCCCATTTGATGAATGGACCCGTTGCCGAAAGTAGATACCAACGTGCCGTCGGAGCGGATCAAAGCAGAAACATCGCCTTTGGCGTCAAACAATTTGTCTCCGGCTTTGAGCAGCCCGCATTCAATAACCGAACCGAAAGGCACCCGCGGCTGGCGCTTTTTGGTCGCATACCCCAAACACGCGTCATTTTTCACCCGTTGCACTTCGCTTATTCTGGCCTCGGCACCTTTAATATATTGTTTGTCCCGCTCAATGCCGATAAAATTGCGGCCGATTTTTTTGGCAACCGCACCGGTTGTCCCCGTGCCAAAGAAAGGATCCAACACGGTGTCGCCGATATGAGATGAAGACATAATCACCCGATAAAGCAACGATTCCGGCTTTTGCGTCGGATGCAATTTGCCGCCCGCCTCCGACTTAAGCCGCTCTTTGCCGGTACAAAGCGGCAACTGCCAGTCGCTGCGCATTTGCACATCTTCGTTCATTGCCTTCATCGCTTCATAGTTGAAAGTATATTTCGATTTTTGGGTTTTTGCCGCCCAGATCAACGTTTCGTGCGCATTGGTAAAGCGTGTTCCCTTAAAATTGGGCATCGGATTGGTTTTATTCCAGATAATATCATTTAAAATCCAAAATCCCAAATCTTGCAACATACAACCGACACGGAAAATGTTATGATAAGAGCCGATAACCCAAATACTGCCGTCATCTTTTAAAACCCGCCGTGCCGCGCTCATCCAAGCGTGCGTATAGTCATCATATTCTTTCATCGAGGCAAAATTGTCCCATTCCTCATAAACACCGCTCACATTGGAGTTGTCGGGACGGGTTAAAGCTTCGCCCAGCTGCAAGTTATACGGCGGATCCGCAAAGATCAAATCAACAGACTTTTCTTCCATCCGATTCATAACCTCGACACAATCGCCATTGATAATTGTATTCAAGATTTTTTTTGTTTCCATGCTCATTTATATATCACTTTGTTGTTGGTACGGACAATGGAAACATTATGACCAAAAGAAGTTATAAAACTATTAACAAAACAAATGAAAAAATATTTTTTTTGGCTAATTAAGAAAAAACGATTCTCGTCAACTGCCGTGATTTACAACGCAATCCTTTTTTTTTGCCGCAAAAAAAATTGCCAAAAAACAAACTTTGCACCTCCCCGCCGCCGCTTCGCCCCCTGACCATCGGGAAAATAAAAAAGCTTTGGCATACGGTTATCAAAATTCGCCCCGACAAACTTTGCACCTCCCCGCCGCCGCTTCGCCCCCTGACCATCGGGAAAATAAAAAAGCTTTGGCATACGGTTACAAAAAAAGGCAGTCCGAAAAAATCGGAACTGCCCAAAAACATGGAAAAGTTTTTTTTAAGATGCAACTGGAAGTCCTTCCAGAAGCGCGCCACGTCCTGCATTGTAGGCAGCAGCGGCAACCTCTTGAGGAACGACTGGGAACTTGCGAATATAAGCGACAGCCAGTGACAGATTGCAAGACTTAAAAAGTTCAGGCAATACTGCCGGCATCAAGTCGTGAGACTTGAGATAAGCGGCTTTCTTGCAGCGATTCTTACCTCTGATGATGCCAAGCTGTTCTGCCAGTCGGCTGTTACCATTCCCATTGCGAGTTGCTTTTTCTTTACACATATTTATTCAAATTAAAGTTAATAATATCTTTCACAAAATATAGATTTGCATATTTTAGACAAAACGTCAAGATTTAATTTTCATTTTTTTTCAAAAATTCGCGGATCGGCTTATAACTGAGGCGATGCTCCGGTGTAATTCCTTTTTCTTTCAATCCTTTAAGGTGCATTGCCGTGCCGTAGCCTGCATTTTTTTCAAAACCGTACCCCGTATATTTTTGTGCCAGCTCTTTCATCAGCCGATCTCTATACACTTTGGCAACCACAGAAGCGGCGGCAATCGAAAAAGAACGCGCATCTCCTTTCACAATGGTTTTGCAGGCGCAGGGAAAAGGTTTGGGGGTTTGGTTCCCGTCAATCAATGCCATACGGGGACAAGTCGGCAATTTTTCCACGGCACGGCGCATAGCCAGAAAAGTGGCTTGCAAAATATTAATCTCATCAATCTCACGACACGAAGCCTCGCCGATACCGATTGCAATCCGCCCCGCCGCTTGTTCTTCAAGCAGACGACTGTAAAGTTTTTCGCGTTTGGCTGCCGTCAGTTTCTTCGAATCGTCCAAATCGGCTTGCAAATCTTCTGCCAAATTACCGTTTTTAAGAACCACTGCCCCCGCCACCACCGGTCCCGCCCAAGGTCCGCGTCCGGCCTCATCAACTCCAGCCACTTCAAAATCAAACTCTTTTTCAAAAGAAAAATCAGGCAATTACGTATCCTTTTTAAAGCATTACATCAAATTATATCGTCTTGTATACGGCAACCGTTTTGTCGGATTGATAAACACATTTTCAAAATCCGTAACAGATGAAAGCACCATAAAACGACCGCCCCGCGCAAACGACAAAAGTCTGCACTTGTGCTTTTTTAATTTTTAGTGAGCCATCTGTTGCGTCATGTCTTGATCGTTATAATTGTTTTTAATGACATCGACAAAACGGTTGCCGGTATCTTTGACATCACCACCATGTTTTACCGCATTGTCGGAAGCGGAATAAAAAACACCGATCGTTTTATAATAAACGGTTTGCGGATGAATACCGAAAGCAAACCATGCAATACTCAAGCCAATGGCGACAAGCCCCGCCAGATAGATAATCGTTTTCATATTTTTCTCCTGTGTTAATATTTAATTGTTATTCGTTCTTTTTCTAACGCCCAAACGACGCGGGGTGTCAAAGATGACAGCCGCTTTTCTGACCAAATTTTCGCTGATGCCGTCTTTTGTCAGCAAAAAGCGTTTGGCAGATTTTTTACGATCTATATAATATTGAGCTTTTTTAATAATATTTTCCTGAATATATTGATCGACAGGAATGCCGATTTTGATGTATCGGCTCAAATTGCGATATTCAAACTTTCCGGTTTCGGGATTATAAACACGGAAACTGTACATCAGCGAACGCTGCAAGAGATATTCCCGATGTGCGTCATCTTCGCCCTTGGCGATGGAATTTTGCGCTTCAATCGCCGGCAACTGCCGAATAAATTCGGGATAACAAGTTTTTAGCTCGTTTTCAACCCAATGCTTGAGCTTTATGTTAAGCACAAATTCCATATTTTTCAACAAACTATCGCGGGTTTCCTGAGGGCGGTCGTCCAACACCGCCAAGCAGGGTTCCTTGGACAAAAGCTCGTTCCAACCGCCGCCTTGCCAATAGCGATTTATATGGTGAATGGTAACGGCAAACGCGGCACTTCTTTCATCTTCTGCCAAAATATTATACATATCTTGCGGATGCAGCGCCACGGATCTTTGATGCAAGCAGCGGTTTTCGAGCAAGATTTTGTTGCGAAAACGGTGGAAAGAGTGAATAAAGGCGCCGGCATAATCGTTGCGGATTCGGCGAACTTCCCGATAGGCGGCATACAAGGCGCGATATTTAATCAGTTCCTTTTCTTTAAACAGCTTGCGGAAAATGTTGTCAAGCAATAGTTCGTCGGGTTTTTCTTTCAAAAACCACGATTTTTTTCGTCTCACTTTTTCTTTGATGAACATTTGTTCAATTTTTTTAACGATTCGCCAATCTTCCGGCTCAAACACATAGCTGTTTTCCACCACCACGATCGACTTGTTGTCAAAGCGACTAGCATAACACGGCTTGCGCTCCGGCACAATCTCAACCTTGTAGGTCACACTGCTCCATCTGACAAAATGAGAAAGAGTTTCCCGCTTAATGGCAATGCCGATGCTTTTTAACATACGGGGCACCAATGTTTCAGGAATTTGGAAAGAATCCGTCACCAAACCGGAAACTTCCCGCGGCGCGGCATGCAAAAAGCCGTTGGCATAGTTGCTCGGATTAACCACAATGTCGTTGTTTAAGCTCTCGGAGCGGTCACGACTGTCCTCCGATTCTATAAAATACATCAAATCTTGGGTGGCGTGATAATCTATCACTTCTTCCAATCGGGAAAAATTTTCCAATATTCTTTCGCGCAAGCCGTTTTTGGCAGCATATTCTGCACAGCTTTGGCGTGAAATTTTTTTCATTGTGGAATAGGCATTGTAGCGTCCGAACTCATCATACGAAATCTCTGACAGCATATTCAAAATGACATTGTTCACGCGTCCGGTAACAACGAAAAAATTTCCTCCTTTTCCTGCTACGACATCCATCAGATCCCCCGATTTGTTTTTCATTAAATTGTAATATAAAAACGATTGGGTTGGCAACAACATTCTGCCTTGTCTGCCGTTTTTAACAAAACTGTCACATAAGGCTGCTTATTTTTGTCATTTTGCGACATTTTTTTAAGAAAAAAAAGCCGTTTAGACAAAGTTATGGAACTGTAGATTCTACCGTATTGTCCCATTTGCCGATAAATGTATATAACTTCACACTCCAGTTGTACAGTGGCTTTTTTTTTATTATCCTTTCATAAAAACACACAATTTTTACAAGGAGAGTAACAAATGGAATTTGCACTGTTTTTAGCCATTGTGGTCTTTTTTATCTTGCTGACATCGTTGGTCATCGTTCGCCAAGGGTACGAATATACAATCGAGAGCTTCGGACGCTTCACCCGCACCTTATCGCCGGGGCTGCATATCATTATCCCGATTGTGGAAAAAGTGGGCGCCAAAATCAACCGCATGGAACAGGTGTTGGATGTGCCGTCACAAGACGTCATCACCAAAGACAACGCCACCGTTCGGGTTGACGGTGTTTTGTTTTTTCAAATTCAGCAGGCCGCCAACGCAGCTTATCAGGTCAAAGATCTCAATGTGGCGATTTTAAATCTGATCATGACCAACATCCGCACGGTCATCGGCAGCATGGAAATTGACGAATTGTTATCTCAGCGAGACGCCATCAACCACAAATTGCTGGCGGTTGTCGACGAAGCCACCATTCCTTGGGGCGTTAAAGTCACCCGTGTGGAAATTAAAGACATCACGCCGCCTGCGGATCTGATCAATTCCATGGCTCGGCAGATGAAAGCCGAACGCGACAAGCGTGCCAGCGTGCTCGAAGCCGAAGGCATCCGCCAATCGGAAATATTGAAGGCCGAGGGCGAAAAACAGGCGGTGATTTTGGCGGCGGAAGCCGACAAACAATCGGCCATCTTGGCGGCAGAAGCCAAAAAAGAAGCCGCCTTTCGCGAGGCCGAGGCAAGAGAACGTCTGGCATTGGCGGAAGCTAATGCGGCAAAAATGGTTTCCGATGCCATTGCCGACGGCAACCCGCAATCTCTCAATTATTTCCTCGGACAAAAATATATTGAAGCCCTGCAGGGTATTGTCACTTCCCCCAACCAAAAACTTTTCATGATGCCGATGGATACCACCAACGTTATGGGCTCTCTGGCAGGCATTGCCGAAATAGCCAAAGAAGTGCTGCATGACGGAAACAGCGTTGATAAAAAGAAATAAAGGAGAAAACGATGGATTATATGGAATGGTTCTCTTTGGGGCTGTTATTGGTGCTGATTGAACTGTTTGTTCCCGGCGTTTATCTTGTATGGTTTGGGTTGTCGGCATTTTCTACCGGCGTACTGATCCTTTATCACGACTTGACGGCAATTGAGCAGTCTATCGTTTTCGGGCTGTTCTCGGTTGCCTTTGCCGTTGTCGGCTGGTTTGTCTATGGGCGGGTTATCAAATGCCGCAAAATTGCCGACCAATACAAACATCTAAACGATCCGGCAGGCGGGCTCATCGGAAAAACCTACCTGTTGACGGAAGATGTCACCGACGGCCGATCCAAAGCGCAAATCGGTGACAGCGTGTGGATTGTGGAATGTAAAGACGGCTTGAAAAAAGGAGATAAAATCAGGATCATCGGGGTTGAAAACGGCGTCATATTAAAAGCGGAACAAGCCTGATGTTAATAAAAAAATCCGAGAAACAATTCTCGGATTTTTTTTCATCAGAAACGAACGTCGGCAAAAGGTTATTTTTCTGCCGCTTTATAGTCAACGCCGTTATAAGCATCAATATAAATCTGCCGAATATCCTCCATCAGCGGATACACGGGATTGGCGCCGGTACACTGGTCGTCAAAAGCCTTTTCGACAAGATCGTCCAGCTTGGCATAAAATTCGTCTTCACAAACGCCCCACTCTTTTATCGAATGCGGAATTTCGATCTCGTCTTTCAGCTTAGAAACGGCAGCCAACAAATTTTCCAGCTTTTCGTCATCGTTCTTGCCGCCGAGTTTCAAATTGCCGGCAATCTGCCCGTAACGCTGCTTGGCATTCGGGAACTTATATTGCGGAAAAATCGCCTGTTTGCGCGGACAATCCGTTGCATTGTAGCGAATAACCTGATTAAACAAAAGCGCGTTGGCAATACCGTGAGGAATATTAAAAGCTCCCCCCAATTTATGCGCCATCGAGTGACACAGTCCGAGAAACGAATTGGCAAAAGCCATTCCGGCAATGGTCGCCGCGTGGTGGATTTTTTCCCGCGCAATCGGATCGGCAGCACCGTTTTGGTAAGAACGCGGCAAATAGCGAAACACCTGCTTAATGGCTTCCAACGCTGCCGAGTTGGTAAAATTGGTAGCCATAACCGAAACATATGCCTCCACCGCATGAACCAAAGCGTCAAAACCGGAAGCGGCAGTCAGCCCTTTGGGCATATGGTCTACAAAATTGGCATCGATAATGGCCATGTTCGGCGTCAGCGCATAATCGGCAATGGCATATTTAACATGGGTTTTGTCATCGGTGATAATGGCAAACGGCGTCACTTCCGAACCGGTTCCCGATGTTGTCGGAATGGCAACCATCATGGCCTTTTTCCCCAGTTCGGGAATGGCGCAGATGCGTTTGCGAATATCCATAAAGCGCATTGAAATATCTTCAAAGTTAACTTCCGGATGTTCGTACATCAGCCAGATAATTTTGGCAGCGTCCATCGGAGACCCGCCGCCCAAGGCAATAAACACATCCGGCTGATAAGGGCGCACCATGGACAATGCTTCGTCGATCGTAGACAAAGTCGGATCAGGCTTAACATCAAAAAAGATCTGATAGTCAATGTCCATTTCTTCCAACACTTCGGTAACGTTGTTGACGGTTCCGGAATCAAACAGATAACGATCGGTCACGATAAAGGCGCGTTTTTTGCCTTCCAGTTCACGCAACGCCTGATCGACGGCGCCTCGCTTAAAATAAATTTTAGGGGGAACACGGAACCACAGCATATTTTCTCTCCTTTCGGCAACGGTTTTATAATTCAGCAGGTGTTTAACGCCGACATTTTCGCTGACGGAGTTGCCGCCCCACGAACCGCAGCCGAGCGTAAGTGACGGTTCCAATTTGAAATTGAACAAATCGCCGATTCCTCCTTGCGAAGACGGCGAATTAATCAGCAACCGCCCTGTCGGCAGTTTGGTGGCAAAATAATCGATTCTCTCTTGAGAGCGACTGTCGGTATAAAGTACGGAAGTGTGACCGACACCGCCCAAATTGACAAGTTCCAGAGCCTTTTCCGTTGCCTGTGCAAAGTTGTCCGCTTTGTACAGAGCCAAGATGGGCGAGAGTTTTTCGTGAGCAAACGGATTTTCCCGATCGGTCGACTTTTCTTCGCTGACCAACACCTTGGTATGCGCCGGCACTTCAAACCCTGCCAATTTGGCTATTGTTGAAGCGCTTTGACCGACAATGGCCGGATTAACCGTCATTTTTTCGGTCAAAATAATTTTGGCAAGCTTTTCGGCTTCCTCTTTGCTCAAAAGATGGGCGCCGCGAAAGCGCATTTCTTTTTTCACGTTTTCATACACTTCTTTAACGGCAATAACCGACTGTTCGGAAGCGCAAATCATACCATTGTCAAAAGTTTTGGACATCAGAATGTAAGAAACCGCCATTTCCACATCTGCCGTTTCGTCAATCACCGCAGGTGTATTGCCGGCGCCGACACCCAAAGCGGGCTTGCCGCTTGAATAGGCGGCTTTAACCATCCCCGGACCGCCGGTCGCCAAAATAGAATCGATCAGAGGGTGCGTCATCAGCATCTCCGTCAATTCCAAACTCGGTTCGTCAATCCAGGCAATAATATCTTTCGGCGCACCGGCGGCAACCGCCGCGTCGCGGATCAATCGGGCGGCGGCAATCGTCGACTTTTTGGCGCGCGGATGCGGTGAAAAGATAATGGCGTTGCGGGTTTTTAAACAAATAAGAGATTTGAAGATCGCCGTCGATGTCGGATTGGTGGTCGGAATAATGCCGGCGATAATACCGAGTGGCTCTGCCACGATTTTGGTGCCGTTGGTATGGTCGGATTTAATCACGCCACAGGTTTTTTCGTTCTTATATTTGTTATAAATATATTCGGAAGCAAAATGGTTTTTAATAATTTTGTCTTCGACAATCCCCATTCCGGTATCTTCCGCCGCCATTTTAGGCAAAGGGATTCGCGCTTTATCGGCAGCCGTTGCCGCCGCTTTGAAAATGGCGTTCACCTGCTCCTGAGTAAACGTTGCAAATTCTTTTTGCGCGCGTTTAACCCTGTTGATAAGATTTTCCAAAGCCTCTGCGGTACCGACAATTTCTTCCCGTTGCTCCGATATCATCTTTGTTTCTTGATCTTCCTTATTCATCATTATCTCCTAAAGATTTTTTTCTACCGAAAAATAGTACAGGCATTTGGTAATTATTTTATTAATTTTTGCCCGTGCTTTCAATTTTCGGCACAGATCGGCGGCTTGCCATCTTGTTGCAAGCGTTTTTCCCATACCTGCTCCGTCTGCGTTTGTCGGCAATCTGCCGTTTTAAGCAAACGTTGCATTTTTCATGCTTTCCTTAAAAAAAATGAAGAAAAGTAAATTTTCTGCTGGACAATAAAAAAAATATCTATTATAAACCTTTTCAGCAAACAATGCTCGGGTAGCTCAGTTGGTAGAGCAGAGGACTGAAAATCCTCGTGTCGGCGGTTCGATCCCGTCCCCGAGCACCACTTAAAACTACTCCTTGCGAGTGGATTTTTTTTGAGCATTTTTAATATTGGCAGATTTTTATAATCTTTTTTCGCAAAAAGCTCTGGCAGAAAAGTAAAATTTATTTTTTGCGACTTTTATTTCGGCTTTAATATGCACACGACAATCCCTTTAACAGGGCTTTGTATCAATTTCATAACACAGAATAAACATCAGGGCTTTTTCACAGACTTTAACAATCTTTTTATGCGCCTGACCATCAAATATTTAGAAAAACATAAATATGCTTAGCTTTTACTTCTGTTTTCTCGATTAAATATTATGCTCTCAGCCACAATTTGTTTATAAACTTTTTGACCGTTGTCTTTCATCGTCAAAAATAAGCGTCGGCTTTCTTCCGTGTCTGCCGCCAGATTTTCAACTTCGGGAATCGGTTCCGATGCCGTCATGACGCCGTTGATCAGCACTTTTGCCGCCAACGCGGTCAGCGCCTGCCCTTCCCGACTCATTTGCGACGAGGACGTAAACCCCCAAAAATTATGCTGATCCATGTCTTTACCCATACTGCCGACAAGAAAAAGGTTGCCTTGGGGAGCGGGAAAATAGCACAGAGGAATTTCCTGTCGGGCATTCATTTTCCGCACGGCGGTTTCAAAATGATTATAGTGGCAAACTTCATCATCCATAACCGAAGCAAAAGAAACAAACGTTGACTGCGACTGTCCGAGAGGACAATACGGAGACTGCGCGGTTATCAGCAGCTGTTTTTGCACTCTGCGCCGTTCTTCGGCATCATAGCCCAGCTGCTTCATTTTCGACTGCATCATTTCTTCCAGTTTGAGTGCCGTATAAGCTCCGTGACAATGGGTTACAATGTTTAAATGTCTGATCCGCGCTGCCGCTTCATCTGCGCTCAAACGCAAAAGACCGCCATCGGTCGAAATGCGCGGCAAAAGAAATTTGTCAAAAATTTCCCCGACATATTTCGGATCTGTCGTTTCTTCGGCAAGTTCGCGGTTGAGGCGAATGTGTCTTCCATATTCTTCCATCTGCTTGCGGCGGGCTAACGGAACGTTCATAAAATCGCCAAAATCATACACCACACCGTAAACGGCGGCCTTTTCATGCAAATCGTGTTTTTTCAGCAACCGAAACACATCGCCCAAATAACCGTTCAGCAATTTTTCGCTTCTGGTGCCGTCGCCTCCCAACACCAAAACGCTAAGTTCTTTGGGGTTGATTTTTTCCGCTTTCTGCAAGCCAAACTCGTTGTCGGCACTTTTTTCCGCCCGACGATAAAACGACACCCTGCTGCATAAATTGTCATAGTCCCCCAACAGCCGCCAAGCGGTTTTGCGCGATATATTGCTGTTGGCGTCATGTTGCAGCCCCGCACGCATCAGTGCTTCCAGCGCCTCTTTTTCTTGTCCCGTTGCCATCATTTCTCCAATGGCTTTATAAGCCGCCGTCAGCGAAGCCGCGGTATTGTCGCTTTTTTTCATGTAAAAAGACAAACGCCCCATGATATACCCGCGCTCCTTGGCGTCAAACAAGCCGATTTGCCCGAGATTGGTATAAAAGACATCGTAGTTTTGCGAACTTAGTATTTGCGGATTTTCCAGCAAGGAAAAAATCTGTTTTTTCAGCGCCGGATGATAAGAATAAATATGCCCGAGCGAACGATAAAGAGCCTGAGAAATTTTTGCTTTTCCCTCATCGGGACAAAAAACAGACTTAAGCATGGCTGACGCGTCCTGATCCGAGGCGCACAAAACGGCTGTTTTTATGGCTGCCGATGCCAATCCGATGTCATTAGGCGACAGCTTTGCCAATCCGCCTTCCAAAAGCGGGATCAACTCTTTTGTCAGTTCGGGCCGGCTGTTTAGCAAATCGGGCATGAGATAATAAGCAAAACCGGAACAACGTTTGGTGGCGCGAGTCACATTTTTCACAACTTCTTCTGCCGATAAATTGAGCGCGGCATTCTTAAACAGTCTCGCCGCCAGCGGACGAACATCGGGATTAAACCCTTCTTCCGTAGCCGTTTTCACCACGATCGGCAGCACATATTGAGACAATTCGGGATATTCTCCGACAATTTTTTCCATTGTCTTATATATCCTGACAAAACCCTCAAAATCATGATTATTGACATATTCTATTTCCGACAACTGTCCCAGAGCTTCACTTTTCAGCATAAACTTCTCCATCTGACTTCTTCTGCCATTTTATCATAATAAATTTTTTTGTCTATATAAAC
>JAHHRI010000016.1 GCA_020025875.1 Alphaproteobacteria bacterium
TTATTAATTTATTAATTAAATCAATTATGACTATCAAAGAAATTTTAAACCAACTGTCCGAATTTTCACCGGAGCTTTTTCAGGGAAACGAACAAATGACGGCAGAGCGCTTGGCAGATTCGTATCTTTCCTATTACGATGCCGACGCCGTTGTCGTTGCCGATTCTTTTTCGCGTTATATGCCCGCCATCCACAACGCCGGCACGGTTATCATCAGCGAAGATGCCCTCCACCTCGTTTCCCCCATGACCATCAATGTGATCATCGTACGCGCAACTTATCTTGACGCGGTGGGAAGAAAACTCAGGTTGTTGTTGGATTGATGCAAGCGACATGTCATATGTCAATGAAAAAAGCGCTAAACAAAAAAATGTTTGGCGCTTTTTTATTTATGCGGTAAATCTGATATAAAAAACAATTACCGAAGGAGCCGTCGTTGTGGTCACAATTAAAAATTTGCTTTTTATATGAGAGAACCAGATGGATCTTGTGGATGCCGGTTTTTTTCGCCGCCGGTATCGGTATCTATTTTGCACTGCCCATGGAACCGCCGTTATGGACGGCAGCCATACCTTTTGTTCTGCTGATTATGTGCTGCTTGTTTCGTCGCCAACCGGTTGTTTGCGGAAGCATTGCGCCGTTTTTGCTGCTGACGGCAGGTTTTGCCGATATCCAGTTGAAAAGCTTTTATCTTTTTCTCCAGCCGCCACCGGCAGAAGACAGCAAACTTTATTTGCAGGGGCGCATTATCGGCCTTGATGTCAATTACCGCGGACGTACGCGGATGTTGCTTGAAGATATGTATGATTTTGAAGGCAACCGGCTTGCCGGACGCTATCGTCTTAGTATGATGCGTCGCGATTTTGAGCTGAAAGTCGGCGATTGCGTGGAGTTGGTGGCGGTGGTTTCTCCGCCGCTTCTGCCCTCAATGGTCGGCAGCTATCAATTTGACCGTCGGCTGTTTTTTTCAGGTATCAACGGCACCGGCTATATTCCGAGCGAGGTGCTTCCCGTTCAATGCCCCCATTCTTCTCTGCGGCTTTCTGAATATGTGGCGGCAGTGCGGCGCTCCATTGTGCAAAAAATTGATGCTGTTTTGCCGCCGGACGAAGCCTCGGTTGCGGTGGCAATTATTGCCGGAGATCAGACACAAATCAATCGTCCGCTGATTGAGGCTTATCGCAATTCGGGGTTGGCTCATTTTCTGTCAATATCCGGTTTACATATGAGTATGTTGGCGGGGCTGATGTTTTTTCTGGTCAGAGTGTTTATGGCTTTTATACCGATTTTGGCACTCAAATACAATTCTAAGAAAGTTGCCGCCGTTTTGTCGTTGCTGGTGTCGGTGGTCTATTTGGCGGTTTCCGGCGCCGCCATTCCGGCAGTTAGGGCTTTTATCATGACGGGCGTTGTGTTGACGGCGGTTTTGTTTGAGCGTCAAGCCATCTCCATGCGCACCTTGGCCGTTGCGGCAATGATGGTTTTGATCATAACGCCGAACGCTCTGGTAGGCGCCAGTTTTCAAATGTCTTTTGCCGCCGTGGTTGCATTGGTGGCTTTTTATGAAAAATACGCCGGCAGGCTCAATCGTTTTTTGCATACGGAAAACGGCGGTTGGATAAGAAAAATCGTTCGCGGAGCGTTTGCTTATTTGTTCGGCGTGGTCATTGCCGATTTTGTGGCCTCGGTTGCCACGCTGCCGTTTGGTATTTATCACTTTAACCAGATCGACTATTATACCGGATTAACCAATTTTCTTTCCGGTCCGATTATCGGATTTGTCATCATGCCGTTTGTGCTGATTTCGTTATTGGTTATGCCTTTGGGATTGGAGTGGCTGCCGCTTAAAATTGTCGGTTACGGGTTGAGTTTGACCAACAGATTGACGGTTTGGGTATCTTCTTTGCCCTATGCGACGGACTATGTCATGCCCATGCCCGTTTGGGGATTGGTGCTGATAACATTGGGCGGATTGTGGTTGTGCCTGTGGTATGGTCGTTGGCGTTGGTGGGGAATGGTTGCTTTTGTCGCGGGCTGCCTGAGCATGGCAACCGCCAAACGTCCGGAGATGATTATCGATTCGGAAATAAAAACGGTTGCCGTGCTTAATCATAACAGCGGAAAGTACTCTTTTATGCCGCAGGCAAGCCGCTGGAATAAACAAATGTGGATGGAAAAATGTGCCGCCGAGGCAGAGCAGGGTGGGCGGAAAGCTTTAGAAACTTTGAACAATCCGCTTTATCCCGAACGCATACGCATCAAACAAAGAAAGTCGGTAAAAATTGATGGAAAAGATTTTGACGTGCGCGCGGCGGGAGGTGTGAGTATTTTTGCCGATAAGGATAAATTGAACATAAAAACCGTTCGCGACTATGTCGGTTGTCGCTATTGGAATTGTGCGGTTGATAAAAAATAAAACATCTGCCATCATATGAAATATAAGCGTTGATTAACGCTTGCCACCTGTCTTTAGCGAACTTGGGAGATAATCTTTAAAACAGAACTGATTTTTAAAAAAAGCCCCTCGCCGGGGGCTTTTTTTGACTAGAATATTTGTTCTCTGGTCTTCTTGAGTTCCACTTTGGGAAAATCTTCTTTAGCCTTGTTCAAATGCCAAGCATTGCGCGCCAAAAAGACTTCTGCCCCGTCGTGGTCTGTTGCCATGGACGCTCGGTTGGTGTCGGCAAACATTTTCAAGTCATCCGCCTTTTCGGCCGCCAGCCAACGAGCGGTAAAGTATTGTGTCGGTTCAAAAGCCACGGGGATACCAAATTCGGTACGAATACGATCGGCCATCACCTCAAACTGCAACACGCCGACCACGCCGACAATCCATTCGGCACCGATCAGCGGCTTAAAGACGCTGGCGCCGCCTTCTTCGGCAATTTGCTGCAAAGCATTGCCGAGGTGTTTGGATTTGAGCGGATCAAGAGCGCGAACGCTTTTGAGCAGTTCGGGAGCAAAACTCGGAATTCCCGTAAAGTGCAGTTTTTCGCCTTCGGTCAGACAATCGCCGATTCTGAGCTGTCCATGGTTGGGAATACCTATAATATCCCCCGGAAAAGCATCTTCCGCCAGCTCCCGTTCTTGTGCCAAAAACATCACCGGAGTAGCCACTTTCAGCTGTTTGCCGGTTCTGACCTGAAACAATCCCATTCCGCGCTTAAAATGACCGGAACAAATGCGCATAAAGGCGATTCGGTCGCGGTGTTTGGGGTCCATGTTGGCCTGAATTTTGAAAATAAAGCCCGTAACTTTGTCTTCGCTTGGCAAAATCTCTCGTTCGGCAGTCGGTTGTGGACGGGGTGAAGGAGCCATGGCGTATAAGCCTTCCAACACTTCTTGGACACCGAAGTTGTTGATGGCGCTGCCGAAAAAGACCGGCGTCAGTGCGCCTGCCAAATAAAGCTCTTTGTCAAAGGCAGGGCATAGCTCGCGCACCATTTCGACATCTTCGCGGAGTTTGGCAACGGCGTGAGCAGGCAACAAGCGGTCTAATTTTTCGTCATCTAAACCTTTGCAAGTTTCGATGGTTGTATTTTTTTGCGATTTGTCGCCGGTTTTGTTCATCAAAATCAATTGATCGCCGATCAGATCATAGCAGCCCAAAAAGTCTTTGCCCATGCCGATCGGCCAGCTGGCAGGCGTTACGTCAAGCGCCAGTGTTTTTTCAATATCGTCGAGCAGGCTGAAAGGGTCTAGCCCCTCACGATCCAGTTTGTTGATGAAAGTGATGATCGGCACATTGCGCAGCCGACAGACTTCAAACAATTTTTTGGTTTGGGTTTCTATACCTTTTGCCGAGTCGATGACCATCACCGCCGAGTCAACGGCCGTCAGCACCCGATAGGTATCTTCGGAAAAGTCCTCGTGCCCCGGCGTATCGAGCAGGTTGAAACTGATGTTTTTATAATCAAACGTCATCACCGAGGAGGCTACCGAAATGCCGCGTTCCTGTTCCACTTTCATCCAGTCGGAGCGGGCGCGTCGGTTTTCTCCGCGGGCTTTAACCGCGCCGGCCTGCTGAATGGCACCGCCGAACAACAACAATTTTTCGGTCAGAGTGGTTTTGCCGGCATCGGGGTGGGAAATAATCGCGAATGTTTTTCGCGGATCGGTGTTGTTGTTGCTCATGGATAACCTGTTTAAAATTTGTGTTGATTGTTTAGCGGCATCTTACATATTTCTTCACATTTTGCAAGCGTTTAGAATGAACATTTGGTGGGTTTTTATGATTTAGGACTTGATTTATAAAATAATTTGAGTAGTATTTTGAGGAATTTTAACAAATGCGGGCGTGGTGGAATTGGTAGACACGTCAGATTTAGGTTCTGATGACGCAAGTTGTGGGGGTTCGAGTCCCTTCGCCCGCACCAGATTTTGGTTTCAACATTTATAACAGAGAAGAAAATGAAGGTAACAGAACAAAAGGCAGAAGGTCTGAAAAAGAAATATCAGGTGGTTATTGAAAACAAGGCTTTTGAAGAAAAAGTTGAAAAGAAGCTAAACGAAGTAGCCAAAAACGTCAAACTTCCGGGGTTTCGCCCAGGCAAAGCTCCCAAAGAAATGTTGAAACAAAAGTATCGTGCGTCGGTTATGGGTGAAGCCTTAGACGAGATGGTTCGCGATGCTGCCGACGAAGTGGTCAAACAAAATAAGCTGAAATTGGCTTTGCGCCCGAGTATCAGCATTACCAAATTTGACGAAGGCAAAGATATTGAGTTTGATATGGAAGCCGAAATTTTGCCGGATATTAAAATCGGAGATTTTGCCGATGTTAAAGTTGAAAAGCTGATGGCGGAAGTGCCGGCAGAAGAAGTTGAAAAAGCTTTGCAATATATCGTCAGCTCCCGCCGAGAAACGGTTAAGGTCGAAGATGTCGAACATCTGGCAGAAAAGGGCGAAACGCTGGTTATTGACTTTTGCGGCTCAATCGACGGCGTGGAATTTCAGGGCGGCAAAGGCAGCGATTATCCGCTCGAACTCGGCTCTAACACGTTTATTCCGGGGTTTGAAGACCAGCTGATCAAAGCCAAAGTTGGCGACAAAATTGACGTTAAAGTGAAGTTCCCCGAAGATTATCACGCCAAAGATCTGGCAGCCAAAGAAGCTGTTTTTGCAGTCGAAGTTAAAGAAATCCGCCAGCCGAAAGCGGTTGAAGTTAATGATGAATTTGCTAAATCCGTCGGCGAGGACAGCCTCGACGCTTTGAAAGAAAGCATCAAAAACCGCATTAAGGCAGATTATGAAAATGCTTCTAAGATGAAGCTCAAACGCAGCTTGCTTGATCGATTGGACGAAGCTTATCAATTTGACGTTCCGGAAAGTCTGGTTGAAGAAGAATTTAAGTCGATACAGGCTCAGTATGAACGCTCCAAAGAACTGAACCGGCTGGACGAACACGAGAAAAACACTTCCGAAGAAGAACTGATGAAAGAATATAAGCAGATTGCCGTCCGTCGTGTCAAATTGGGGCTGCTGCTGTCGGAAGTGGGAGCTGAAGCAAAAGTGACCGTAACGGCAGACGATCTGAACAAAGCCATTATGAACGAAGCAAAAAAATATCCGGGACAGGAAAAAACCGTTTTTGATTTCTATCTGAAAAATGCCAAAGCGGTAGAAGCCCTGCGCGCACCGGTGTTTGAAGAAAAGATTATCGACTTTGTGCTGGGTAAAGCTCAGGTTGCGGAAAAAATCGTTTCGGTTGAAGAATTGTATTCTTTTGACGAAAACGATAAGCCTGCCAAAAAGAAAAAGGCGGCAGCCAAATAAGCTTCGCTTTACTTAAAGTGATGTTCGCAAAAAGGGAGATTTTATCTCCCTTTTTCTTGTTTAAGAGCATGAGTGATCACGCGCTTTGACGGGTTGTTAGCCCTGACGGCGGCAACATTTTTTATCGGTGGAGAAAAGAGGGTATCGTCGGTTGCTCAGCCATCAATTTACGGTGTTTTGAAGATGTTTTGGGCAAAAAAATCGGGCGGCAAAAGCAAGCTTTTCCCACCCGAACGATCGACCATTTAACCATAATCCTTTTAAAACGCAGGTTATTCGGGATCGACCTGTTCAAATTTTAATGTTGTGTCGTTGCCTTTCAGCACCATGTAACCTTCTTCAAAAGAAATGGTTTCGATCTCGCCTAAGTTTTTGAAAAATTCGGTTTCAGCTTTCATCATTGGTTCCGGTGCCGCCATCATGGTCGAGCCGATGGCCGAAAATTTGATCCGGTTGTCGTTGAGTTCATAGTTGCCAAAATAACGGTTAACGGCATGGCCGTAAAATTTGGGTGCCTCGGCATCAAACGAAAGCGAAATTTCCATTCCTTCCGGTGCGTCGAGCAGAACATAATCATTGCCTTTGATCGGTAAAGCAGAATCTTTGCTGCAAGCAAATAGCATCAAGCCCAGAAAAAGGGCGCATAATTTTTTCATGTTTTCTCCTGTTGTTGAAATGAACACACTTACTATATATATACCTATTTTTTTCTCTTGCCACTAAAAAAAAGACCGTGTGTCCGTAAACGAACAAAAGCTCTCAAACCGGAGGTTTGGGAGCTTTTATTTGTGTATATGCTACTAGTCGTTATACGAATCGTAGTCTACACAGGAATCACGCAACAATTCTTCCAGAATAGCCAAACGAGCACGTTTTTCATGCTTGTTCATGTCTGCTTGCTGGATATTAAAAATTGCTTCGCGCAATTCTTGGCAACTCATGTCTAGATAGGTTTCCCGCATCTGCTCTTGAGCATAATCCAATTCAATTTCTTTTCTACACATAGTGATATAGTTTAATTAATAATTTTACAGTATCTTTATCATATACCGCTTTTCTTTTTTTGTCTAGTAAATATTTTATTGACAGTGAAAAAATAGTCCTTAGACTGACGGAAATAAGCAATAAATAAGGGGGCGGTATGATAAAAAAAGCGGCGATAGCCGTCATTTGCAGCGTTTTTCTAGGTACGGCGGCCGAGGCCGGAGAACTGACTTTTGAGGCTTTGGGCAAGGCGCGGACATTGTTTGGCTATGTCCATCCTCAAGCTCACCATGCGCGGCAGCAGGCGCGTTACCATCTGCCGACACGTTTCAGTCTTAACCTGTTGGCGCAGTATGATATTAACGATTCCTACCAAGTGGGGGGGTATCTTAACATTTTCTACGGCTTGGATCAGGAACTGAAAGATTATAACCATGGTTCATGGGGTGAGGAAGCCTATCTGGTGCTGGATGCGCCTTTCGGACGGGTGGTCGGCGGACAAAGCTTTAATGCCGCCCATCAGCTGGGAGTCGGTGCGCCCGATGCCGGCGTTTTGGGAGTCAATCAGAGCGATCTGGTCAATTTTGTCGCCAACCCCAACTGGCAACGCAATCGTCGCGGCACGGCTTATCGTACGCTTAATTCAACCGATATCAATACAGACGGCACGGCACCCAAAATCACCTACTATTTCAGCCCCGATTTTGGCAACTTTATGTTTGGCTTCAGTTTTGTGCCGGACAGCTACAGCCGCGACGGCTTGCTCAACCGCCATGCCCCTTATCGGAACAATGCCGGTTACATAGCTTCGGTCTACCATAATCAAGAGCTGGGCAATGTTAGTCTTTCCGCTTCGCTCGGAGTTGCCCGTTTTGAAGATATTGATGATGAACTTTCCGCAGGCGTCAGCTTGTATTACAAAGGCTGGACTTTGGGGGGCAGCGTTCGGCGCACCTTTGTCAGCCACAAGCAGGCAGAGCTGAATAGGCGCATTCCCCATTGGCAAGAAGGTTTTGACGCCTACCGCGACGCATGGGCGGCCAATGTCGGGTTGGGTTATGAAATAGGCCCGATTAAAACCGTATTGAGCTGTTTTTATTCCAAGGCCGTCGGTCAAGAGTACGAAGACAGAATCATACAGCTTTCCGGTCGCTATCAATTAGATCGCAATCTTGAGCTGCAAGCGGCGGTGGCGCATGGTAAGTTTTCAGGGGATGGCGCCGCGGAAAGCAACCAAGGTTACGCTTTTGTCACCGGCATTGGGTTTAAGTTTTAGGAGGGGCTCATGTCCAAGATTTTGCTGATTTCCGCCAATGCGGTTTTTGCCAAAGACTTAAAGTTGCAGCTGGAGCGTCATCAGGAATGGGAAGTGCGCGAAGAATATGCCGCAGACGACATATTTGATGCCGCCGTGGTGGACGACGATATCGGCAAATTGCGGGAATTGCACGAAAAATTGTTGCAGACGCCGTTGTTTTTGCTCTGTTCGGAAAAAAATGAACCGGCAGGAGATGCAAATATTTATGTTATCCATAAGCCGTTTCGTCTGGAGGCGCTGATTGATGCCCTGCATACGGCGGTCAACACCTCGCCTGCGGCGGGCGGAGAACTGCAACTTTGCGGCTGTCGGCTGAATATAAGTGCGCGAGAAGTCCTTTATCCCGACGGACGGGAGCCGGTCAAGTTAACTGAAAGAGAAACGGCGATTCTTAAATATCTGTATAAGGCCGGCGACAAAATCGTCGGCAAGGCGGAATTGCTGGCAGAGGTTTGGGGATATAATCCGGAAG
The DNA here is from genome assembly GCA_020025875.1 of Alphaproteobacteria bacterium. Lineage (GTDB taxonomy): Bacteria > Pseudomonadota > Alphaproteobacteria > RF32 > CAG-239 > JAFUYI01. Next base: position 8,547 of record JAHHRI010000016.1, read on the forward strand.
CCACCACCCACACGGTGGAAACGCATATCTACCGTCTACGGCAGAAGCTGGAGCAGCCCGAACAGATTGTTATGACCGAGGACAACGGCTACAGACTGCAAAAGGGGAAAAACTAAGGCGCAGGCGCCGTTTTTTGCCCCGTTGCCGCTAAGCCAAGACCACGCCGACCGGTATATGATCGGAGGGGCGTTCGTGTCCGCGATATTCTTTTAAGAAAAATGCCGACTGCAGTTGTGTTGCCAACAGCGGACTGATCCAAATATGATCCAGTCGCCGCCCTTTGTTGTTGGTTTGCCAGTTGGGGTTGCGATAGCTCCACCAAGAAAAGATTTTTTCCGGTTCCGGATAAACTTGCCGCAAAGCATCAATCAGCCCCGATTCCCGATACCATTTATCCAATCCGGAGGTTTCTTCCGGCGTGTGGGATACGATTTTTAAAAGCTGTTTATGATTCCAAACGTCATGTTCCGAGGGGGCAACGTTGAAATCACCGCAGACGAGCATTTTTTTTGTTGCCGTTTCTGTTTGGCGGGCGGCAAAATAGGTGTTCAGTTCTTTGATAAATGCCAGTTTGCGGGCAAATGCCGGATTAAGGTTTGGATCGGGAACATCGCCGCCGGCAGGGATATAAATATTGTGAATTTCGATTCCTTCTTCCGTTGTTGCGCTGATGTGGCGCGCATCGGCTTTGCCAGCCCAGTCAAAACGGCAAACGGCGGTCAGCGGACGTCGGGACAAAATGGCGACTCCGTTGTATCCCGCCATGCCGTAAAGGGCAATATGTTCAAACCCCAGCGCCCGAACATCGGCAAACGGAAAATCTGCTTCTTTGGCTTTAACTTCTTGCAGGCAAACCACATCGGGATTTTGTTCGTCAACGATTCGGCGGAGTTCTGCCAGACGAATACGCAGCGAATTGACATTCCAGCTTAAAATTTTAGTCATCAACGTCCTTTTTGCCGGTTTAGCGGGTTGCCGATTTTGCGAAAACGAAACAGGGAAGCGGGCAGTTTCTCGTCGGTTTTGCTGCCGTAAAGAGAAACCGTTACCTCAACGCTCTGCGGATCGACGATTTTCCACTGTCTTAATTCAAACGGTTGGTTGTTAAAAACCAGCGTAACGGGACCGATCCCGCCTTTGGCGTATTCTATGGTGGCAATGGTTGTGCCCGAGTCTTGATAAAAATCGGTAATCTTAATGTTTTTGCCATCGATTCGGATATTGTTGCCGAGAATAAGACTGGCGGGAATATCCTCATAATCGATGTTGCTGATTTGATCGAGATCTTTGTCGTGATAGACAATAAAATCGCCGTTGCCGACAATCAGCACATTGGTCGGCGCGCCATACTCCATGCGGATTTTGTTGGGTTTTTCGATCCATAACTTTCCTTCGGCCACATTGCCGTTACTGGCATTTTGCACAAAACGCGCAGTAAGTGTTTTAACCGAGTTGAGATAGTTTTCGATTTTGCCGATATCGCTGCCGGTTGGTACGGCGGCGTTGGCAACCGGCAGCCATAACAAGAGGGCTGCCACATATAAAACTTTCATTCCTTTATCTTTCAAAGTTGTGTTAATCAGAACTAAAGATAATATAATGGACTTGCCTGCACATTACAACCTTTTTACATATCCAAAGCGGCAATGTGGCCTTTTGGGCTTTTGTCTGCCGAAGATGCAAAGAATTATTCTTTTCGTCTAAAAAAAAGCTTGTGGATAAAAAAAGCCAACTCGTTTGCCGCCGAAAAAGGCTTGTGCATATTAACCTTTTTGGTAGTCGCTTGTTTTTATGACAAAAAAATTTTTTGTAAAATTTTATCCCCTAACAAGGCAAAAAAAATTTCCCTCGCTTTCTGTGGGTGACCCTCATGTCAAGAGCAAAAAGGGACAAAAAGCAAATTTTTCCGGCTTGATGAAATGCCTGCTTTGTTGCAGTATCTAACGTATGTCATTTGACCGATTCATAGGTATGAAAAAAATTTGATAAAAAGTTGTGTACCACTATATATAGATGTTGTTTACTTTTTATTAATACTATATATGGTATGACAAGACTAAGTTAACCACTAGCCACGGGAAGGAATATTAAAAGCGATGTCTGAAGAAAAGTATAGCGTTTCCAAAGCTAAGGAGACCAAAATCGCCAACGTGGTCAAACGGGACGGCACCATGGTTTCGTTTGACAGCGACAAAATTTACAATGCCATTCGCAAAGCGGGCGAATCGACCGGCGAGTTCGGCGAGCAGGAAAGTTATTTGCTGACGGCTCAGGTTCTGAAAGTTTTGGAACACAAATTTACGGAAACCCTGCCGACGATCGAATGTATTCAGGACGTGGTTGAACAGGTGCTGATTTCCGCCAACTATTTCACCACCGCCAAAGCTTATATTCTTTACCGCGAGCAGCGTCATCGTTTGCGCGGCGAAAAAAAGGTGATGGTTGATGTCGAAAGTTCGATTAACGAATATCTGGAGAAGTTGGACTGGCGTGTTAATGCCAATGCCAACCAAGGCTATTCCAACGGCGGGCTCATCTTAAATGTGGCCGGAAAAGTGACCGCCAACTATTGGCTGAGCCACGTCTACCCGTCAGAAGTCGGCGAAGCTCACCGCAACGGCGACATTCATATCCATGATCTCGATATGTTGGCGGCCTATTGTGCCGGCTGGTCATTAAAAAACTTGCTGCACGAGGGCTTTAACGGCGTCCCCGGCAAAGCCGAAGCCGGTCCTGCCAAGCACCTGTCCGCTGCCATCGGACAAATGGTAAATTTTATGGGGACATTGCAAAACGAATGGGCGGGAGCGCAGGCCTTTTCTTCCGTCGACACATATCTGGCGCCTTACATTCGGGTGGATAACCTGAGTTATGAGCAGGTTGAGCAGTCTTTTCAGGAACTGATTTATAATCTGAACGTGCCTTCCCGCTGGGGATCGCAAACTCCCTTTACCAATTTTACTTTCGATTGGGTTTGTCCTGAAGATTTGCGCGACAAGCATCCGTTGATTGCCGGTGTCGAACAGCCGTTTACCTATGGCGATCTTAAACCGGAAATGGATATGATCAACCGTGCTTACATCAATGTGATGATGAAAGGTGATATCAAAGGGCGTCCCTTTACGTTCCCGATTCCCACATACAACATGACGCCTGATTTTCCTTGGGAAGATGAAAATACGGAATTGTTGTTTGAAATGACAGCCAAATACGGGCTGCCCTATTTTCAGAACTTTATTAATTCGACCTTAAAACCGGGGCAGATCCGTTCCATGTGCTGCCGTCTGCAGCTTGACTTGCGCGAACTGTTGGCAAAAGGCAACGGGTTGTTTGGTTCGGCGGAGCAGACCGGTTCCATCGGCGTTGTGACTTTTAATTGCGCCCGCCTTGGTTTTGTTTACAAAAACAACGAAGCGGGGTTGTTTGCCCGCGTTGACGAATTGTTGAACATTGCCCGCACTTCACTTGAGCTGAAACGCAAACTGATTCAGCGTCTGATTGATAACGGCTTGTTCCCCTATACCAAACGCTACCTCGGCACGCTTCGCAATCATTTTTCGACCATCGGCGTCAACGGCATCAACGAGATGATCATGAACTACACCGACGGCAAGCATGACATTACGGATGAACAGGGACGCGCCTTTGCCGAAAAGTTCTTGGATTATATCCGCGCCAAACTGGTTAAAATACAGGAAGAAACCGGTCATATGTATAATCTGGAAGCCACTCCGGCGGAAAGTGCCACCTATCGTTTTGCCCGCGAAGACAAAAAACGCTTTGTCGGCATCATTCAGGCGGGAACGGTTGAAAACCCCTATTATACCAATTCTTCGCAACTGCCTGTCGGCTTTACGGACGATCCGTTTGAAGCTTTGGAATTGCAGGCGGCTCTGCAGTCTAAATATACCGGCGGTACAGTGCTGCACCTTTATATGGGGCAGCGTGTATCTTCAGCGAAGGTTTGCCGCAATATTGTCAAACGCGTGCTGACCAATTACCGATTACCGTACATTACCATCACTCCGACTTTTTCCGTTTGCCCGAAGCACGGATACATTTCCGGAGAACACAAATACTGCCCCCTCTGTGACGAGGAGAAAAAAGCAGAAAAAAGACGAGCCGCAGCTTCATCCGAAGTTGCATAAACATCAACATTATGATACAATTAAATTTGGAGAAGATAAATGACAGTTGTAAATATCAATGACGTAAAACTGAACGACGACGAAAGACAACCCTGCGAGGTATGGACACGGGTTATGGGTTATCTGCGTCCGGTATCCGAATTCAACAAAGGCAAAAAGTCGGAATTTTATGCCAGACAGTATTTTACCGAAAACAAGGCGGTTGAAGGCTGCGGTTGCGCCACTTATACCAACGTTGCCGCCGAATAGTTTTTTGGCTGTCGTCAATGGTAAACCCAATTAAGATCGGCGGTGTTGAAACGTTCAGCACCGTCGATTTTCCTGATAAAATAGCGGCGGTTGCCTTTCTGCAAGGGTGTCCGTGGCGCTGCCCGTTCTGTCATAATGCGTTTTTGCAAAACACTTCGGCAGCAGATCATTTTATCTGGGAAAAGTTTGTTGAATTTCTCAAGTCGCGTTGCGGCATTTTGGACGGGGTTGTTTTTTCCGGCGGCGAACCGCTGCTGCAAAACGGTCTGGCAGCGGCAATGGCGGAGGTTAAAGCCTTGGGCTTTCTGATTGGGCTCCATACCGGCGGTTGCCGTCCGAAGCATCTGGCAGAGGTGCTTCCTCTTGTCGACTGGGTGGGGTTTGATGTTAAGGCTCCGTTCGATCGGGAAAAATATAAGACGGCGGTGGGAGGTGTCGATCATCTGTCGGAAGTGCAAGAAAGTTTGGAACTGTTAACCTCCGGCTCCATTGATTTTGAGTGTCGCACCACTTGCGACCCGCGTATTTTGACGATTGCGGATATTTATAAAATTGCCGAAGAATTGGCGGCAAGAGGGGTTAAAAAGTATTTTTTGCAAAAATACCGTCCGGTTGAAAGCGATAAAGATTCGACGGATGCCGACTGCGAACATTTTTTTCTCGATGACAAGCTGTCGGCGTATCTTCGTTTGCAATTTCCTATATTTGACATTCGGCGCTAATGTTTGCCCCTTTGGGCAGGAGGGGGTGTCGGTATTTTTCGTGTTTTAATAATATAAAAATTGGTTTAACAAAAAAGTGGACAAAAATGTTTTTTTGTGCTACTTTACTTATGTGATATGGTAAGTGCAAAGCGTCGGTGATGACCGTTGAAAGAAAAAGTACGGAAAATCTTCTGAAATGGGCTGCCGTTAACTTCAACCATGAACTTTGAAAAATTATGTGATGAGATCGTTATAGGAGGAACATATGAGTCAGGACAGAGAACAGATGGAAGCTGAAGTAAAAGAAGATGCTTCGGTAGAAGACATTGTAACAAACGACGAAAACGTCGATATGTTTGATCTTCCTGAATATTATGATGAAGAAAAGTGCAAACATCTTGATATAACGCTCGTAGACGGCAAAATCAGCAAAGCAGATTTTGAGAAGTTGGAAGATTGGCATAAGAGCAACAATGAAAATGCCGACAAAGAGCCCACCGCCGAGAATGAAACCGAAAATGAGGAGCAGCAGGCCACTGCCGAGAATGAAACCGAAAATGAGGAGCAGCAGGCCGCCGCCGAGAATGAAGAAAAAGAAAATTCCTGTCTTGAAATCGGCGGTATGGAAGAAGATGGACCGCGCACGGAAGAAAAAGAACAAGATTGGGTTCAGAAATATGACGCCCTCTTAACCAAATACGGACAAGAAAATAACAATGAGTGGACACGCGATAACGAACCCGATGAGAACGGCGCGCGTCCTGCCGGCCTAAAGGGCAAGTTTAAAAACGGCGCCGAGGTTCATTATGCCGACAAAGATAAATTGTCGGTTAAAACGCCGGAAGGGGAAAAGCCTGCCGCCGCCCATTTTAAGGAAATTGTAGCGCTGGCTAAAGAAAACGAGCAGACGGTTAAACTCGGCTCCAGCATGACTCCCGAATTTCGCGCCGCACTTATCGAGGCTTGCGCCTCCGGCGGGGTGGAAATTCAGAACATGAGCGAAGAAGATCGGGAGATCTATAACCGTTTCAAGCCTGCCGATCGGGAAGAAAAACCTGCAGAACAGGAAGAAAAGCCTGCAAAACAGGAAGAAAAACCGGAGATTCGGGCGGCGGAAGTCAAAGATACGGATGAAAACGGCAACCCGCTTTATAAGGTCAATCCTAAAGTTGCCGGCGCTTGGATGACAATGTATCAGATGAAAGCCGAATCTGACAAAAGCGCAATGTTTGATCAAGAAATAAAAACGTTTGAAAAACAGCTTGCCGGCGGCGCTTATAAAGTGACCGGTGAAGAAAAAGCAAGAGCGCAGCTGTTGATGATGAAATATGTTCAGGCCACGGAAAAGGGCGAAACCGACAAGGCGGATCTTTGCGCAACGGCGTTGCAAAAATACGATGTCGACACAATCACCCGCACTCCGCCCGATGGAGGTAAAAACAACATCACAACCAAGCCGTATGCCGAGCGTAGTGATGAGGAAAAAGCCAAAATCCAAGAGGCGACGGAAAAAGTGCTGCCACAAAAAGCACAAAGCTACGATCCTGCTGTTTGGCAGGCTATGAAAGAAGCATCAGGGCAGACGCGCCAGTAAGGGTTTTTGTCCAAGGGCTTATCGTGTCGATTATTAAAATTTTGTAAAAGAATACAAAAATTGACAAAAAATACTTGCCTGCCTGTCCTTTTTGTGGTACAGTGCAGGCAAATATGTAAAATATGGGGATTTTGAGGAGAAAACTCATGGCAATGAATGCAAAACAAGCAGCGGAATTGGTCAGAAACGGCAGTTTTAACGATCTTGATGAACTCTATGAAGCCTTAAACGGACAAAAAGGCTATGGCGATGAGTTTGCCAAACTGTTGCAAAAGATAGAAGAACGAGTCAAGCTGAATATTTTGCGGTATACCGACCTGTCAACGGCAGCCAAAAGAGTTGACGAACTAAGTGAAGTCGTTAATCCCTTAGACGAAAAAGATCCTGCTTTTGCCGATGTTCGCGAACGGATGGAAAATCTGGAACTGTATCACACCGTCAACGAAAACGGCGAGATGGTCAATAAGGTTGTCGAGGGTAAAGAACGCGACAACATGATCGCGCAAATCGTTTCTGCCGCCAAGTTGGAAACCAACGGCGAACTGCGCGGTGCCAGCAGTCCGGAATCTCCTGCCGCCAAAGAATTTATGAATGCGGCAAACGAACAGGCGCAAAAGGCGGTTTATCAGGAAACGTTGAAAGAAAAAATTGATCTGGCGCTTTTGCGGAGCTTTATGGTTGACGAAACAATCAAACTCAACCAAGATATGCAAGAGACCTATGCCGGCGATGAGAAAAAAATCGGCGAAGAACTGAAAAAGCTCATTTCTGCCAAAGAAAAAGAAATCAAAGAAAAGATTTCTCAGCTCGGCAAAAATACGGCAGAAAAATTGTCTGTCGGCGTTGATGGCGTTGTCAGTTATTGTGCCGATGTGTCAGCTCAGGCGGAAAATCGATTGGACGAGTACAAAAAGAATGTGAAAGCACTCGCCAACCGGATCAATCAGGGCTTTGCCAGACTGAAAGATCAAGGCAAAACACTACGCAAAGAGTGGCAAAAGACAAGAGCCAGCGCCAACAAAGTATTTGAAAGCTGCAACCAAAAGGTGTCTAACGGCATTGTTGCTTTCAATGAGGGTTGCAAATATGTCTGGGATAATAAATACGAAATTGCCCGAAATGCTGCCAAAGCCATCTATAAAAACAAATATGAAATCGGTGCCGATATGGTCGCCGCTGCCGGTTTTGCGGCAACGGTAGCCAGCGGCGGAACGGCTGCGCTTGTCGGCGGTGCCGCTTATGCAGCTTATACCATTGGTCGCCGTGTTGTTTATGAAGCTTATAAGCAGAAAAAAATGCACCCGACAAAAAGCTACAAAGAAATTTATACCAACGGCAAATTTGTGACCAAAGCGGTGTTCTCGGTTGCTGTGGCCGGCGTCAGCTGGGGAATCGCCAGCACTGCGGCGTCTGCCGGCGCCAATGTGGCTACTCAGACCGCCGGAGAAATTGCCAAGCAGTTGGCTGCACAGAAAATCGGTAAAAGAGCCTTAACGATTGCCGGTGCCGTTACCAGCAACGTTGTTGGTGTGGCAACAGCCAAAGATGCCGAAGAGCGCAAACAAGAATGGAAAAGCTTGGGCTTGTCCGCCGTTAGTGCTGCGGTAACCATGCTGGCAATGGAAGCTTGCGGCAATGCTCATGCCGACGAAAGCCGGATGGAAATGCCGCATTCGCAGAATGGCGCTTCGCTGGCTGAGGTTACCGATGGACAAAATGCAGAAGGTGAGCTCACCGACGGCAATCCGGAATTTTTGCAGGCAGAGCAACCGACTGTCGAGAACAGCGGCGAGGAATTGCCAACCAATGGCAACGAAGAAGCGGTTCAAAGCGAAACGGCAGCCGATATCGACAGTTTTGAAATGAAAGATTTTCCCGAACAGTGGAACGAAGATATGGGCATCAGCCGTCGTCAGTTCGGAATCCTCAAGGGCTGGTACGACAAACTGGATACCACCGACGGAGAGGGTATGGATCGTTTCTATTCTCATGCCTCTTACTTCGCAACCCAATTAAGTGTTGATGCCGACAATCCGATGACGGCGGAACAGGTTTTGTTCAAGTTTTCTCGTCTGGCAGCGATTACGTCGGTTAAAAACGGGGAGTTCGGTACGATGGGGACAGGTTCTCTCGGCGCACAACTGGAAGATATTTATCATCTGCTGGGCTGCGGCGACACATTGACCGCCGAACAAATGGAAACGGCTCGCAAAACACTTGATATCTGTACATTGAACGAAGCTGGCAGAGCCGATGGTCGTATGGATGCGGACAAGTTCTTTGCCGTTGCCGGCGCAGGCTACAGAGGTCTGCCGGTTGATGAAGACGGAACTTTGACGATGACACGCCGGATTCGCGTTATTGGCGAAGGTACTAATTGTCCTGACGATAAACGGGTTATGTATGAAGAAGTCAAAGGCGGCGAAGAAAGAAAAATCGTTGCTCCCATCGAACCGGTTAAGCAAAAGATACAACCGATTCCCGTTACCATCATCACGGAAGAAAAAAGCGGTTCCGATATTCGTCTGGAATTAGAAAATGACATCAAAAGCGATGGTGACGAAGTGATCACCCGCGCTGCGCCGAAAGAAGAAGAATATATTGCCGGTGCCGTCACTCAATCTGGTAATCGTCCGGGGCTTGAGGGCGCCAATACGGCAAGAAATTTGACTAAAGATTCTCCGGAAACACAGATCAGCGGCAGACAGAAGAAACTGACCGATGAGATGTGGAAAGAAGTGCAAAGAGCAAGGCGGGAAAGCAACGGTCATAACTAATTTGACACTGTATAAAAAAGGTTCGCAGCAAAAGGCGAACCTTTTTTGTTGACAGCTAGAACGCCCTCAAGCTTAGCGGCGGTTCATTGATTAAACCCAACGGAACGCCCTCGAAGTTTAGCGGCGGTTCATTGATTAAACCCAACGGACCCCCCCAAGTTTAGCGGCGCATCCATGATTCTTAACAATGGGTTGAGCTTTTGTTTGTCTATTTGAGGTAGCGGCGCTCAAAGCGTTGATTTTTGCCGATTCGGGAGAGAACTTCGTAACCGATGGTGCCGGCATCGCGCCCGATGTCGTCAAGCGTATAAAACTCGTTGATGACAAAAGCCATATCTCCGACGTGCAGGTTTTCCACTTCGCTGACGTCACAGATAATATTGTCCATCGAAATACGTCCGATAATCCTTGCTTCTGAAGTTTTGCCGCCATTATAGAAAAAAAGCTTGCCGACATTTGACAATGAGCGGGGAATGCCGTCACCGTAACCAATCGACACAATAGCTATTTTTCGCTCGTCGGCAGCTCGGTAGGTGGCGGAATAGCCGACAAAATCACCACGGTTGAGAGTGGAAATTTCCAACACCGGAGCTTTGACACTCACCACCGGCAGCATTTGGTTTTCTCTGTAGGGGGCGGTATTGATACCATACATGGCAGCCCCCAGACGCACAATATCAAACCGATAGTTTGCTCCCAGAAAAGTTCCGTCGGAAGCGGAGAGACTTGCCGGCAGTTTGGGAAAATATATTTCTCGCAAGCGATTGAAATTTTGCAGTTGGTGTTCGTTCATAAAATGCCCTTGTTCGTCTGCACAGGCCAGATGAGAAAGTGCCATTGAAAACAAGTTGCGCTCTTCATCAGTCAATTCTGCCAATTCTTGTTCGCGGAAACCGAGACGGTTAAGCCCCGTTTCTATTTGAATGGCCGGTTTGATGCCGTTGATTTTGTGTTCTTTCCAAAACGCCAGCTGCTCTTTTCCCGCAATAACGGGGGTGAGTTTTGCTTGTTCAAAAGAAGCCAAACTGTCTTCGCCGATCCCTTGCAACACATAGATTTTGGCATTGGGCACATAAGGACGGATTTTTTCTCCTTCAATTCCGTGGGCAACAAAAAAAGTGCGACAACCGGCATTTTGATAGAGAGTTTCGGCAATCATTTCCGCTCCAAGCCCATAGGCATCGTCTTTGACCACTGCGGCAGCATCCGCGCCCTTGGCGAGATTTTGCAAAAAGCGGTAGTTTTTTTCCAAGTTGATAAGGTTGATTTCTAAAATCGGTCTTGTCAAAATACTCATATCTGCTTATTATCCTTTCGACAGAAATATTTTTTACAAAAAGAGTCAAACTTAATGAATTTTACCGATATGCACATTCACTTGCAAGATTATAAGCTAAACTGTGCAACGGATATTATCGCATCTGCCCAAGCAGCGGGGGTTTGCCGAATGGTTTGTGCGGCAACCGCCGAAACAGATTGGTCGGCGGTGGCGGCGCTGGCGGATAAATATCCGCAAACGGTCGTGCCCGCATACGGCGTTCATCCTTGGTATGCCGAGACAACGACATCGGGGTGGGAGCATCGTCTGCGAAAACGCCTGCTTTCCGCACCCGAAGCATTGGTCGGAGAGGCGGGGTTGGACGGATTGCGCGGAGATCTGTCGATACAGAAAACGGTTTTTGCCGTCCATGCGCAGCTGGCAAAAGAATTGCGGCGTCCGCTGGTTGTTCATGCCGTGAAGGCAACGGCGGCACTGTCCGTATTTTTGCCGCAAATGCCCCAAAAGTTTATGATTCATTCTTTTAACGGCAGGCCTGAACATTTGCCGCCGATATTAAAGGCCGGCGGATATGTGTCTTTTTCTGCCTCAATATTGAAAAACCACCATGGGCAAGAAATTGTCCGTATGGTGCCGGAAAATCGCTTGCTGTTCGAAACGGACGGACCTTATCAGGGACCGCGTAAAGAAACGGAACAAACACCGCTGTTCTTGCCGGTTTTGTTAAAGCAGCTCGCCTTCTGGCGCGAGGAAGATCCCCAAAAATTGTCCGTTGCCGCGGAGACGAACGCAAAGGAGTTTATCTATGGAAAATAAGAGTTTTGCCCGCACCAAGGCCTTGCTCGGCGATGAAAAATTTGCGCGGCTGCAAAATGCCAAAGTGATGATTGTCGGTCTCGGTGCGGTCGGCGGTTATGCGCTGGAAGCTTTGGCGCGTGCCGGTATCGGGCAGCTGGTGTTGGTTGATTTTGATCAAGTGGAAGAAAGCAATATCAACCGTCAGATTTTGGCATTAAATTCGACACTCGGATACAAAAAATGCGCCGTGGCGGCAGCCCGTGTCCACGACATCAACCCTGCCTGCCAAGTGACGGTTAAAGATATGTTTGTCAACGCAGATAATTTAGAGGAATTGTTGGCGTCTCCCGTCGATTTGGTGATTGATGCAATCGATTCCCTTAATCCTAAATGTCATCTGATCGAAGTCTTGCAAAAAAAGGGAATAGCTTTTATTTCTTCAATGGGGGCGGCGCTCAAAACAGATCCGTCAAAAATTCGCCTGCAAACACTCGACAAAACACGCAACTGTCCGTTGGCAAAGTTTATTCGCAAACGGCTGAAACGTCGCGGCTGTGAGCTTGGCAAAATTATGTGCGTTTCTTCCGACGAAGTGGTTTCGGTGCCTGAAAGTGCATTGTTTATGGAAGATAAGCCTTCTGAAGGCGGGCGTTGCCGTCATACCATGGGATCACTGCCGACGGTTACGGCCATTTTCGGATTGACCATTGCCAATGAGGCCATTTTGCGGTTGTCGGGTTATCGTTTGCGATAAAATTTGCAATTTAAATGTTTTTTTAATAATGCTCTGTTACTACTGGAAATAATGTAAAAAAGAAATACGACAACAAAAAAATTAAGAGAGTTTTGCCATGAAGATGATAAAGCCGATCGTGAACCTTTCAAAGGTTGCGGATGCTTACGATGCTGTCCTTTGCGGTTTTAACGGAGTGCTTCATGACGGCGTATCTTTTCAGCCAGAAGCATTAGATACTTTGCTTAGCCTTTATAAAGGCGGCAAAAAAATCGTGTTGTTAAGCAATGATTGCCGACGGGTGGAAGAAATTGCCCGCCTGATGCACCAAAACGGCTTTTCGCCCCGACTGTTTTCCGCAATAATCACCGCCGGAGAAATTTTGCACTATCATCTAGCCGCTCGTCGCGGGGTGTATGCCTCGCTTGGCAAAAACGGCTGCTGTCTTGAGGAAAACAGCGACACCTCCGTATTTGACGGGCTAGATTTTACGGCAGTGGCAGATCCGGCAAAAGCAGACTTCCTTTATGTCGGCGGTTTGCCCCTCGGCCGTGCGGTTGATGATTATTTAGACATACTGAACCATGCCGCCAGTCTTGGGTTGCCGCTTTTGTGCACGGGCAATGACACCTCCGTCGTTTACGGCAAAGACACCGTACCGGCAGCCGGTGCCGTGGCTGAGCAATATGCCGTTTTGGGCGGCAGAATCATCACTGTCGGCAAGCCCGATTCGACCGTTGTCGATTATGCGTTGGCGGCGTTTGGTGCCGTAGAGCGCAAACGGATTTTGATGATCGGCGACAGCATGGCGTCGGATATCAGGGCAGCCGTTGCCGCCGGCATTTCGAGTTGTTTGGTCAGCAAAGGCGTGCATATCAGTTTTTTGGGCGAAGGTTACATTCCCGATGTTACCAAAACACGAGAACTCGGCAATATGATTGAGGCCTATCCCGATTATGTTATTTCCGGGCTTCGCCGATAAAAGATTTTGTTGCAGAAACAGAAGTCGCCCACAAAAAAATAAAAAGATATTATTCAACCAACAATCCCCCCTGTCGATCGGCAGGGGGGATTGTTATCTTTGTGGCTTTTTTTATTCGTACAAATGCGGCATTTGCGCTTCTTTGCACAAGGCGGTTACAAAGTCGTCGAGTTTGATCACTTCTTGCTTGTCGGATCCCAAACGTCTGACCGTTACCGTGCCGTTTTCTTTTTCTTTGGCGCCGACAACCGCAATGACCGGAATTTTGGCAACCGAATGCTCGCGGATTTTGTAATTAATCTTCTCATTACGCAGATCCGTTTTGGCATAAATTCCGCTTTGACGCAGACGATCTGCCACTTCTTTCGCGTAGCCGTCAAATTCGCTGACAATCGGGGCAACCACCACTTGTTCCGGCGACAGCCACAGTGGCAGCTTGCCGGCATGGTTTTCAATCAAAATGCCGAGAAAACGCTCGATCGAACCGAACAAAGCACGGTGGAGCATCACCGGTTGATGTTTTTCTCCGTCCTCGCCGATGTAGGAAATATCAAAGCGTTGCGGCAGATTCATGTCGACCTGAATGGTTCCGCATTGCCATTCGCGCCCGATGGCGTCTTTGAGAATAAACTCCAGCTTCGGCCCGTAGAAAGCACCTTCGCCCTCATTAATTTCAAATTTGTATCCGTGAGAAGTGAGCGCATTGGCAAGAGCACTTTCGCACAAATCCCAAATTTCGTCGGAGCCGATTCTGTAAATGCTGTCCGGACGGGTGGAAAGATAGATTTTAACCTCCTCAAACCCGAAATCTTTGTAGATATCAAGAATCAGTTTTAAAGTGGTAATACATTCTTCTTCCATTTGCTCCGGCGTGCAAAAGATGTGGGCATCGTCTTGGGTAAATTCGCGCACTCTCATCAATCCCATCAGCGAACCGGAAGCCTCATAGCGGTTGACTTTGCCAAACTCGGCAACCCGAAGCGGCAAGTCGCGGTAGGATTTAATTCCTTGTTTATAGACCAACAATCCTCCGGGGCAGTTCATCGGTTTAATACAGAACCATTTTTTGTCTTCCGTCTGACCGGAGTAGTTGTGCGCACCATATTTGTCCCAGTGACCGGAAACTTCCCACAGCACGCGATCCATCACGCGGGGGGTGGAAATTTCCACATAGCCGTTATGTTCTTGCCGATTGCGCATATATTCAATCAGCTTGCGATAAATCTTATAGCCTTTATCGTGCCAAAAGACGGCCCCCGGCGCGTATTCCGGCTCAAAATGGAACAAATCCATTTCCCGTCCGAGTTTGCGGTGATCGCGCTTTTCCGCTTCTTCCAACATGGTCAGATAGGCTTGCAGGTCTTTTTTGCTTGCCCATGCCGTGGCGTAAATACGTTGCAACATCTCACGTTCGGAGTCTCCCCGCCAGTATGCGCCGGCAACTTTTGTCAGCTTGAAAGCATCGCCGATTTTGCCGGTCGAAGGCACATGCGGGCCTCGACAGAGATCCGTAAAGCTGCCTTGGCTGTAAAGCGAAATCACTTCATCTTCAGGCAGGTCTTTGATCAGTTCCACTTTATAGTGTTCGCCGATAGATTCGAAGTAGTCAATCGCTTCGTTTCTCGGCAGCACCTTGCGGCTGACTTTTTCGTCACGTTTGACAATTTCGTGCATTTTGGTTTCGATTTTGGCAAAGTCTTCGGTTGTAAACGGATCTTTGCGGGCAAAATCATAGTAGAACCCGTTTTCAATGGCAGGTCCGATCGTGACCTGAACGTCGGGCCACAGCTCTTTGACGGCTTCTGCCATCACATGTGAGCACGAGTGGCGCAAGATGGCGAGCCCTTCGCTGTCTTTGGCGGTGATAACGGTTACGGTGGCATCGGTTGTGATAGTCGTGTCCAAATCCTGCAATTTATCGTTCACCTTTACCGCTAAAGCATTTTTTGCTAAACCGGCACTGATTTTTTCAGCGACTTCCTTTCCGGAAACGGCGCCTTCAAAATTCATTACACTGCCATCCGGCAATTTAATAGCAACCATTATCTCTATCCTTTTTGTTAAAATTAAATTTTTTTTTAATTCATATTGATTAGTTCATTATAAACCGCAATCGTTTTATCACACATTATTTGCTTTGTAAAATTTTCTTTTACGTTTTTGACGGCGGCGGCAGAAATTTTTTTCTTTTCCTCCAAAGGCAGATCGAGCGCCCATTTGAGAGCCTCTGCCAACGCTTGCGGATTGCTGCTTTCATAAAGGCGTCCGGTAACGTTGTGGATGGTGTTTTCAAGTGAGCCGCCGAGGTTGGAAGCGATGACTATTTTGCCCATGGCTTGCCCCTCAATGGCTGCGCGCCCGAAAGCTTCCGGCTCTATGGCGGTGGACAACACAATGTCGGAAACCATCAGCAGAGCGGGGATGTCAAAACTCTGCCCGATAAACTTAACCTTGCTTTCCAAACCATATTTTTTGACCAGCCCCTTCAGTTCTTCCGTATATTTGACACGTCCCTGATCTGAACCGACAATCAGGCAGAAAAAGTGGCGATCTTTCAGCATGGACAGGGCTTCCAGCAAAACGTGCTGCCCTTTCCAACGGGTGATTCGTCCGACCAGCGAAATAACCGGCAGGTCTTCGGGGATGTTGTTTTCTTTTAGGGCGCGGATCATCCGCTCTTGCGAAACGGCGGCGGCGGAAAATTTATCAATGTCAACACAACGGTGGATCAGGCGGATTTTGCTTTCGTCAATCCGATAGTTTTCCGTTAAATGTTTTTTGATGTGGTTGGAGATGGCAATAACCAGTTGCCCGTAGGTCATCACTTTGTTGTAGAACTTTTTGATGCCTTTCGGTCCCAGTCCGTAAGTGCCGTGAAAAGTGGTCATAAATTTGACGCCGGCGCGCTTGGCTGCCCAATAGGCGCTCCAAGCCGGCGCACGGGAACGCGCATGAACGATGTTAATGCCGTTTTCTCTGATGATTTTTTCCAGCTTCAACGAATTGAAATAAAGTTTGATGGGGTTTTTGGTCTTAAGCGGCAGCGTAAAATGGGGCACTTTGATTTTTTCCAAATCGTGCACCATGCGCCCGCCGTTAGAAGCGACAAAGTTTTTAATGTTGTGTTGTCGGAGAGCATCGGCAATTTGTACCGTTCCGACTTCCACTCCGCCATGGTCAAGCTCCGGCAGCACTTGCAAAATAACCGGTTTTTGTTCTTTACCTTTCGACATTTTCTTAATATAATCTTTCAAAATTTACGAAATTCTTATTGTGGGTTGTCAATATATGCCAAAGTACACTTTTAAATCTGCCTTTGCAACAGATTTTGAATATATCCCGCCGAAAAACGGCTGTTTGACCGTTCTTTATCTACACGGATTTTGCTCCGACTGTTGGGGAAAAAAACCGGAAACGGTCAAAGCGTTTTGTCTGAAAAACGGCGTCGGGTTGTTTCGCTTTGACTATGCCGGCCATGGTTCGGATCGGGCAAATTTTGAAAAAGCCGATTTTAAAATCTGGAAAGAACAAGTGCTTGAGGTAATTGATCGGCTAAGCGGCGATCTTGTTTGCGTCGGCTCGTCAATGGGCGGTTGGTTGGCGTTGATTGCGGCACTTGAAAGACCGGAACGGATCAAAGCGGTGATCGGCTTGGCGGCGGCGCCGAATTTTGTGAAACTTTTTGCGGGGCTGGTCACGCCCGAACAAAAAGCGTCTTTGCAAAATACCGGCAAACTGGTTTTTGGCACCAAGGACTTTTCTTATACGATTACACAACGCTTTATTGACACGGCCATGGCGGAGTGTTTGCCGGAAGGTGAAAATTGCTGGCGGATTAATTGTCCGGTACACCTGATTCAGGGGATGAAAGATGACAGCTTGCCGTGGCGTTTTGCGCTTGCTTTTGCCCAAGCTCTGACTTCCGCAAACGTGGCGGTGAAGCTGTTGAAGTCTTCCGATCACCGCTTAAACGACGAGGCGGCGGTTGCGGAATTGGAAAATTCGTTGGCAAAGCTTGTGAATATCTGAAAAAATTGCTTTTAACAATCGGTTGGAAACGGTTATGCTGTTCATTAACAAGTAGAGAAAGAATTGAAAAATCAGGTGGAAAAATTGAAAAAGTCGGAAATGGGCTGCTTGCTTGGGCAAGGCTTGTCGGCAGCAGCGTTCAGCTTCACCGTCGGACTGGCGATTGTGGCGCTGCTGCTGGTTTGCGGACAGCGGCAAAAACCATTGGCGCCAACAAACGATCAAGAAACGGTTCGGCGGGCGGAAGAAGTCTATTTATCACGTCGAATTGTCGGTGTTTTGGAACCGTTTGTCGGCGAAGGCAAGGTGCGGGCGGAAGTGCGGCTTGAAATGGATTATGACATTGTCAGCTCCGACGAAGATATTTTTGATCCTCACGGGCAGGTGTTGCGTGCCTATAAGGCGGCCGCCAATTTTGCCAGCGAAGCCGAATATGAAATTAACCGCTATCGACGGCTGTCGGTCAAAAGCGGCAGTCGCATCAAACATTTGTCTGTTTTGGTGCTGGTGGACGGTCTTTGCTCTGAAGGTGTTTGTCGACAGGGCGAAACGGCGCGGCTGGCATCGTTGATCATGCCGGTTGTCGGTTTCGAGCCGCAGCGAGGCGATGTGTTGCAGATAGAAAACGCCTCTTTTTCTCGTCCGTTTCCGCTGTGGCCGTTGTTGGCGGCAGCGGCAGTCGGCAGCTTGGCGTTGTGGGGGCTTTTTTCGCATCGGCAGCGACAATCGGCAACAAACAACGAGGATCGTTCCCCAAAAACGGTTTGGAAAATGCTTGAAAAGACCGATACGG
>JAHHRI010000017.1 GCA_020025875.1 Alphaproteobacteria bacterium
CTTAAGAGGTATTGCGTATAAAGGATTAAATTTAAATATTTTATCAAATCTAGTGGTGCCACTTCCTCCATTAGAGGAACAGCACCGCATCGTCGCTAAAGTCGACGAATTGCTACAAGCTTGTGATAAATTGCATTTTTAGCTATTATTAAATTATGAAATTTTATCATAACAATCATACTCAACTTCATCTTCTTCACAATGAATGTCGTCGTGGAATAGGACAATAGAGATTGCAAATTCTAGTTGGGGTGATACAAAAGAAACTTCCTCTGTTGTTACTTTATCTTTACACCATATACCGCATTGATTTTTTTCATAATCAGCATCGCTTATACCATTAAACAATTTATAAGTGGTAGAATTTGAGGGAATTTCCTCTGGATTACACATCTTTTTTGCAGAAACCAAACCTGTTTTGTATAGAGAAGAACTCTGCTTTTTCCATTTAATAAAGCCATTATCAGAAAGAACAATCATTGCTTTTTTGTCAGTCATATCTATCCATTTTAAGACTGTTGCGGTCAATGATGTATTATAGCGAGAGGAAAGATTCTGAAATAAATCAGGACTAAATTTATATTTCTTTTCTGTTTTTCTAAAATCATCTAGAGGCATTAACAAAAACGAAGCAAATATATTAGCTTCAGTTTCAATCATTTTTTTTGCGTTATCTTTATAAAGATCATCTTTATTACATCGCATTCCATTGGGATATTTTTTACGATGTAATAAATAGTGTCCAAACTCATGAGCTAAAGTAAAATTAATTCTTCCGGAATATTTTATGGAGCTATTATATATTATGACCCATCCATGTTGTGTCTTTTGCAATATTCCATCAAAATTATCACTTAAATCAGCACCTTTAATAGCTATAATACTATCTTCAGGATATAAACTTATACTTTGAGAATATGAAAGAGCTAAGTCAGCAACATCTATAGGAAAGTGTTCTTTCCTTTTTGTAATATTCAACATTTTAGAAATGTTAATAGCGATTTTTTGTGGCGATTCTTCATTCATTTTTATCAGCAAACAGAGTTTCAATAATTGATTCTATTTTTTTTTGGTCTTCTTCGGATAAATTATTCACTCTAGTGAAAATTCTTGTAGCGGTGTTTTGATTGGTATTATCATTATCATCCATTAAATAATCCATAGGTACACCAAAGAATTTTGCCAATTCGGACAATTTTTCGGCAGATGGCTTCTTCAAACCTTGCTCAAGTTCCCATAAATAGCTTTTACTTGATTGTGTTTTTTGAGCCAATTCCTCCAAAGAAAGTTTTTTTTCTTGCCTTAGTCGTCTCAACTTCTCTTTTAACGATGCCATAACAATATCTCCCAGAAATTTATCCCCACTATTCACAAGGATCTTTAGTATTTTTATAGCGAACAAAAATATATTTGACAAGAGTTATTTTTAGATGTACGTTCGCTATAGAGATACAAAGTTGTATCTTGCGAATCTTTAAAATTCGCTTAACTATAATTTTAATGGAGAACAAACATGGCTGTTAAAATCAAAAATTTGAATGGTACGTCTGACAATAATGTACCCGCAGGATATTCTTCTTGGTTGGAATTCTGGGAGAAAAAAGCAGGTAAAAAGGCTGGTGAATGTGGACATTGTACTGCAAAAGCAGAAGTAGGTGCTCATGTTCAAAAAGCTGATAGTTCAGACAAATCTTGGTACATAGTGCCTCTTTGCAAAACATGTAACAAGAAGCCTTCAAGTGAAGAATTTACGGTCTACGAACAACTTGTAGCCGTAAATAAGTAAGAGTATTAACAATCTAGATATATGAAGAGAGATAATAAGATGGCGACCAATCCACCGTCAGGTGATGGACACAGAAACGGAGCTGTGAGAGACCGCTCTCAAGTTCACAATCCACAAAACGACCGTTGGGTTAAGCGCGATACCAATACTGGCAGATTTATCGACCAAAAGTCGGATAAAGAACCATTTAAAGGTGTCCGTAAAGAAAAATAGGTTACCTAGCAGGCACTAGGTAACCTAGATATCAGAAATAACGCTCCGATGTTTTTATTCGGAGCTTTATTTTTTTAATCCCATAATCTATCACAAAAGTCAACAAAATAAAACTTTAGTTTTAGCGAGCATTACAAAATTTTCCGCTCCCAATGCTCTGCTGCGATGTAGTGGTGGTGGCCGGATTGGGATTGTGCGCATTTTCCTCCGTATGGTTGAAGGCTTCTATGTCCGCAATACTGCATATATAGCCTTTGGGCTTGGTAAGGTGTTTGGTTAATCGTTCCAAGATTTTTCGAATTGTCGTTAATTCGTTCATTTTCTTACTCCTAAAAATCAAATTGTTTTATATATTCAAATTATTATAATTATTTGTTTTTCCTTGATTTTTCATCTGCGGTTTATGCTAGAATATGTTATAATGACATATAATGAAAATTGAATCGATTTGTTTTATCGTCGTTCGTTTTTATTATATTTCACTAACAATTCGATAGAGGTTTGCTCTGCATGATATCTAATGCGGAAAGGACTTTTATTGCATCAAAGTGAGGGCAATATGCTCATAACCTACAAATGCGAAAATAAGTTTGTTACAGGACGTATCGTCCACCTTAATTTTAACAGTTTAAGAGCTTCAACCCAGTGTTGAGGCTCTTTTTTATATAGAAAAATCTTTGCAAAGACAAGGCTTTGAGGGCAATTTTAGCCCCATTTCCGGCACTTCAAAAAACGCCCTCTGCGAACCACAAAAAACATCAAAAAACAAGAGGTTAGATCTCAAAATCCAACCTCTGTTCAGTCTGGCTGGGGTGGCAGGATTCGAACCTACGAATGACGATACCAAAAACCGTTGCCTTACCACTTGGCGACACCCCAAAAATTCGTTTTACAAGCAGACCGCCTCTAAAACGGTTGAAGTATATTTATGACATATTTTTTATTTTGGCAAGAGTTTTTTTCAAGGAAATATTGAAAAGTTCATTTTCTTTGTCTTTTATGAAATTGGCGCCTATCAAGAAGGCATCTGCAAATGGCCGACAATCTCTTGAAAACTTTGCCGGTGACAAAAACTCGATCAGCAAGCCCCTGCCCTATACAAACAGCATTTTCCGTTGGCCTGACAGGAATATTCAAGCAACGGATTATTTGCGACAAGAGGAATCGGCGCGCTTTCTTCTCAAAATTTCATTACAAAGCAAGGCAAGCCGCACATCGTCGGCAAGAAAATCTATTTCTTCGCTGCTTGATATTATTTTTTTATGCCTTTAGATAATGAAGTAGCTTTTTATCCGCTCCGGTGTTATAAAAAAACAACACGTCTAAATGACGAATCTTATATTTAAACCGTTAGAAAGAAAAATTGATGAAAAGGCTGATTGCGCTGATATGGCTGATGACCGCTTGTTCTTCGGTCAACGTGCCGCCGGAATTTGTTTATCGAAAAATCCAAACCCGTGATTTTACTTTAGCAAGTTGGCAAAAAATAACCAACCCATCTGATGTTTTCAAAATTTACATTGAAGGGGACGGCTATGCTTTTAACACCAACGGCTTAGAAACAAACGATCCGACACCGCGCGGCACGCTGGTGAGAGAGTTGGCGTTTGGCGATCTTTCGCCCAATGTCGTCTATTTGGCGCGTCCTTGCCAGTATATTAAGAGTGATATTTGCAGCAAACGCCATTGGTCAACCGCTCGTTTTGCACCGGAGATCATCAATGCGGAATATGATGCCGTGATGCAGATTGCCAACAATTCTCCAGTGATATTGATCGGTTTTTCCGGAGGGGCTCAAGTAGCGGGACTGATTGCCGCCGCCAAACCCAAGCTCAATGTCAAAGAAATTGTGACCATTGCCGGCAACCTTGACCATTTGGCATGGACACAACACCACAATATTCCGCCGTTAAACGAATCTCTTAATCTGGAAAGCTGGCGGAAACAATTTGCAAAATTTCCGCAAACTCACTATGTCGGCGGCGGTGATGAGGCAATCCCGCCATTTTTGGTCAAAGAGTTTGTCAACGACAGGCAATCGGTTATTGAAGTTCCCGAAGCTACGCATAACAGCCGCTGGGAAAGCATTTATCCGCAAATTTGGGAAAAGAGATAACAACTATCCGGCTGACGATAACCGTTAAGCACAGATTTTTCCCTCGGCAATCGTGTGAAATTTTTAAAAAGACACAACGTCGACTTTTCCGCAAATAAGCAAACAACGGTAAGTCGCGCACGCCGACGGACTTTTGCGGAGGCTTTTCGGCAAACGACTGATTTTTTTAAGCTAAAATTTATTGACAAGCGCGGCGCCAACCTGTAGCATACTTCGATATTCAAATAAAATGAGGTTTCAAAATTAATCAACCATGAGTCCCGTATATATTTACGTTTTTAATCTGGCCCTAGTTTTGCTGCTGGTGTTGGCCAATGCTTTTTTTGTTGTTTCAGAATTTGCCATCGTGAAAATCCGCCGCACAAAACTTGAAGAACTGGCCCATTTTGGCAACAAAAGGGCAAAAATTGCACTCAAAATCACAGAAAATCTCAACACCTACTTACGCGCCATTCAGCTCGGCATTACGTTGGCATCTCTCGGATTAGGCTGGATCGGCGAGCCGGCGGTTTCGCACCTGTTGGAAGATCTGTTCGGGGAATATTTGGCCGACAACAAAGTGCTGCTGCACTCCATCAGCTTTGGTGTTGCCTTTAGTTTTATCACTCTTTTGCACGTCGTACTCGGCGAGCTGGTTCCAAAATCTTTGGCCATTCAAAATACGGAAACTTATGTGCTGATCATTGCCAAACCGCTTTACGTTTTCAAACATATTTTTGCGCCGTTCATTTGGGTTTTTGACCAAGTAACCGCCGGCATTTTGTATTTGATGGGCATTAAACAGTCGAACGAAAACGACGACGCACACTCGGAAGAAGAAATTAAGCTCATTATCGATGCTTCCAAAAAAGGCGGCGTTATTGATGATACCGAAGGTGAAATTATCCAAAACGCAATTGATTTTTCGGAAATATACGCCCATGAAATTATGATCCCGCGGCAGGATATGAAATGCCTGTATCAAAACTATACTTTGGCAGAAGCCATGGATTTTGTCAAAAAGCACAACTACACCCGTTTTCCGCTCTGCAACAAAGACAAAGATCATATCATCGGTATGTTGCACATCAGAGACCTGTTGGAGTATGAAGGCGGCGGAAACGAAAAAGATGTTCTGACCAAATTGGCGCGCAAGATCCTGTTTGTGCCGGAAAACAAGTCCATTTCTGAAATTTTGCATCAGATGATGCTGCGCCACATTCATCTGGCGATTGTTGTTGATGAATACGGCGGCACGGCAGGGTTGCTCTCCATGGAAGATATTTTGGAAGAACTGGTCGGCGACATTATGGACGAACATGACGACTTTACCACCGAACCCATTAAAAAAATTGATGACAAAATCTGCGAATTTGACGGAGTTGTTCTGATTGAAGATGCTTTCGAGAGCATGGGCTTGCCCGAATGCGAGCACGAAGAAAGCACCATGGGCGGCTATGTTTTCGGTTTGCTTGGCCGCTTACCCAAAGTAGGCGACAAAGTGGAAGATATTTACTGCGAATATGAAGTGATTGGGGTTGACAATATGCGCATTACCCGTATCAAGGCCAGAATTAAGCCGCCAAAGGAGCAAGGTGATGAAATTTAAGACTTTGCCGGTGGCTTTTGCCTTGTGTCTTGCGGCAGCAACGGCACACGCGGGATGTTTGGAACTGCCGCAGAAAAACGCCCGCCGCGCGTTGCAGATTTTGAAAAGTCAAATTATGGTTGCCGAATATTGCGAAAAATGCCTAAACCCCATCCATCGGTTGGTTGGCATACGTTCAACCGGTCTTGTCTGCGACCAAGCGGATATGTGTCGCATTCTCATTAACGGGGAAGAATATGACGTATCGCACCTGTTTGCGGAAAATACCGATGGCAGAGAGGAAAATATCGGCTACGCCGTGGGCTGTCCGGATGCTTTGCTATACAACCCCCGCTATCTCAATTTTTAACGATAAAAGCCGTTGCCATTTGCGGAAAAAGATTATATAAAAGAAACAAGCACAATTATCAATGGAAGCAAAGTTATGGAAAAAATCATCAATTATATCTCTCACGGAAAAGGATCCGGAATCAAATTTTTATTGCTTCTTTCTCTGGTTCTCGCCATTTTTTATGCGGTAGATTTCAAATATTTCGGGGATACACTGCTTTCTCCCGCCATGCAAAAAGCGGCAGACGTCTTTTTGCCGCTTAAAATCGAAAACGGCGAAGTTACCGAACCGAAAGACACATTCAAAACTTATGATTTGGTTGTCGGACAGGAAGGTGATGCCGAGGCAAAAAATATCAATCTGGTTATGGACACCTCCACAGATTATTTGGAAACTGCCGGCTTAAAACAGGGGCTTTACCTGACAAAGCGGGCTTTTTATACCGTTACCGACAACCAAATCAGAGTTTACAATCTGGAAAATTCTTCTTATTTTCCGCAAGGTGACTATACCGATATGTTCAAACATTACATCAGCTGGGTAAGCTTTTTTGTCGGCTTGTTCGGGTTTGCGGTTTTGTTTGTGTTTTATTTGATTGCCGTTCTCTTTTATGCCTACTGCGCTTACGGCATTGCTGCCATTTTCAGAAAAAAATATACCTTCGACTTGAGAATGCGCCTGAGTTCGCTGGCTTTTATCGCCACCAGTATTGTATTTATCATCTTGGATTGGTTCGGCTTCAGTAACGGGTGGTTTTTTCTGCTGGCGGTGCTGGCGTTGCAAACGCTGGTCATAAAAGATCTGCCGGAGCAGGAATCGAAGGTGGCATAATTCTTTTTTAATCGGAAACCGGCGCGATATGCCGAAAGCCATTTTTGATAACGCGAATCAGGAAAGACAACAGCTTTCTTGATTTGCGTTTTTGGCAAAAAGGCAACCGACAATGTATTGACAGACGCTCGGCTGCGGATTATATTGCTTCTTATGCGGCACACGGCTGTTCTTTTTTAAGAACATATTGTACTTTCGGAAGATCTTTTTCTCCTTTTTCTTCAACATATACAAAAATGCGGTTTCAAATAAAGAAATAAAAACTTTTTTGCGATGAAAGCAGTTTACAAATAAAAAGCAATATGCTAAAATTGGACAAAACAAGACAAATATTTTACAAAACAAAGGTGGTGACAAAAGTGAACAAAGAAGCATGGAAAAAGCTGGCACAAAAGGCAGGAAACAAAATGAAAAAAGGGGCGCTTCGTCTGGCTATTTTTGCAACAACGCTGGTTGGGAACGGAACGACATCGGCATCTGCCCCGTCGGCCTCGACTTCCTCTTTTGCAAACATCAAAACAAGCGTGCCCACCGTCAGAACAGAACCGACGGACAGCATCGGTCAGATTGATTTATCGGAACAAATATGCGAGCAGCTGATCGACGGCAAAAAGAACATCGCCGGCAACTTTGATCTGAAAGGTCGCACATTTACCGCCGACGAACTGGCGGAAATCGGTCAATGCGAATTGAGCGAACAAATTCAGAAAACGGCGCAAAAAACCTCCAAACGCGGGTTGCCCAAAAAAGGACAGCAGACTTATTGTCTTAGCGCGGTTAAATCTTTCTTTGCCCAAAACGGCATTACGATTGATGCCCAGCGTTTTGCCTACCGTGCCGTTTCAGGCTTTCAGTCTAACGAAAACTTTACTGAAGTTGAAGCCGATATGAGCAACTTTCGTTCGTTGCCCGACGGTGCCGTCATTGCATGGGAAAAAGGCACCACGCGCTATGGTCATATTGCCATGAAAATCGGCAACAAGGAATTTTGCGATTTTGTTTATAATCTGCGCACCAACAACCGTCGGGGCAGCAGCGGACAACGCTATGGAAAACCGCATATTTTTATCCTCAAAGACATGACTTTCAGCAAAGAACTGACGCAGAAACTGATTGCCGAAGGACGCCTTGACAAGTCGCTGGAAAAGCAAGCGCAAGCTCTGATCAAAATCAATGATATGAAAAACTTGCTCAGCTCGATTGAGCTGACTTCGATCACCAAAAACCTGTCACAAAAGGATTTGCCGACGGCTGACAAAATAACCTTAAAAAATTCGGAAAAACGCGAAGGCGATTCTTTGCAGTTGCCGATAGAGATATTGAACAAGAAGCGACAGAGAAACTGAGCTTTTGTTTGCTCCCCAGGGGGCGGCAATCAGCTTTTTCTCGGCTGCAGTTTTCTGGCGGTTCAGCTTTTCCAGTTTTTCATTCATGTGTTTCAGCTCCTTTCTGAATAATGGGCAAAACAAAAGCGACCAACTTTTTACGGTTGATCGCCTTTGGGTTAATCATTATTTTTGTGTTCTTAAGATGAAAATTCATTCGCTAAATGATTGCTTAACTCGGACAATGACTTGATTAGTCCCAGATTACTATATTCAAAATTCTGCGTTAGACTATCCCACTGCATGAATCCAAGACAATGTTCATGACTCTTGCCGTCAACTATGGTCTGAATATCAGAAATATGGGTTTCCGTAGAAAGAATATGTGCTAAGCGTGGACTTGCTCCATTATCAATATTAACCAGTAAACCATATTTTGCTCCAGAAACCAAACAGTATCCAACAAGTTGTGACCATTCTTTAAGTCCTGCACTGTTCATTAGTTTGACTTCAAGAATTAAAATCTCAAATTGTGTTCCATCAGTAATCAAAGCAAAAATATCAAGGTTTAGCGGGGGGACTCGATTGGCAAAATTTTTAACGCAGGTACATTTATCTGGATGTTTGGAAATAATTCTTTGCAGATTGTTTTTCAGTTCGCCGATACCCCAAAAAACACTGAGTTCTTTGTGGCGTTTCGCTCTGAAATTACTTTTAAGCTGAGCTTCTATAAAAGTTTGGATTTCTGGATAATATGAAACTTCATTTCGGCTGCGTTTACCGGACATCTCGTAAGTCCTCCTCAGTAATTTGACGAACGAGCAATTTATATTCATTATCCGGCGAATTTGTTACCAAGTGCTTGTAAACATTAGGATTTCGAGCACCAATTAAAGCACCACGACCATTTCCCACAATAACTAATGGTGTAAGCAGATCAGGCTTTCTTATTTCAACCGATAAATCTGCGTCATTATGTGAATGGCGTTCAACAATTTGAAAATATCCTTTTGGACGCTTGCCAGAAAGTTCGTCATCGTTTGCAATGATATAGGCAACCGCTTGGAGAATTTCAGTTATTGGATAACCAGTATCCACAGTAGTGCCATATAACAAAGCTGTTTTATCTTCCTTGTATTGGTCTATCAGGGTTCCAATATTTACATTAAGAAAAGTGTACTCCCGTCCTGACAGCAGGGAGTCTGCTTGAATAATCTCCTCTATCTGAATGTAGCTATCCTTATGCAAAATTGGGAATGGGTTAATCAGTTCCCCAATATGTTCAAACTGTTCCCTGATTTTACAGTATGGAGCGTGTTCACAGCCCATTACCGCACAAAAATGCCTGAAATGAATGTAATGCCCACCCCTAATCAGTTCCGGCAAACGGGTATCATTTTCAGCTGGATGCACTGTGGATGGAGTGAAATGCATATCCCTCGTTTCACATCTTTCCGCAGCATGAGTTTCCCTTTGTAATCTACGATTTTCATTTGATGTTTCTGCTTTCGTTCTAAACGCAAATGCACCAAACTGAGCATATTGATCCAATAAAATTCGCAGTTTAAAGCCTTTGTTCCATTGAGCATAGTATGAATCGTTTGTGCAGTGGATATTTGGATGATTCCAGTTTACCTGATCGGGAATACAATTTATGCTGTACAACAGTCGACACAAATCACATACGAACTTAAAGTTGTAACCCTTGATTTCAAAAGAAATAATTTGATGCTCATCGGTAAAACGGCGCTGTGATTTTGCCATACTTCCGATTGTATCCGCTAATCCAGCAATAAAGCGGCGTTTAAGATTGTCATCGACTAATTCTAATATGATCTGACTTATATTGGCACTTCCTCGAAGCTCGCCTTCACACAGAATGCCATAGTGCATAAGGTCATTTTTTACCGCTGTTGTATCGCCTTCGCAAAGAATTGTCCAAGCCCCTCCGGGAGTGGTTTCATATTGAACAGAAAGGTCATAGACAGCCCGAAACATTTGCCCTACTTTGCGTAGAATATCTCCTGCAATTTCTCCAGCACGCTGTGGATTTTCAAGGTATGAACCCCATTTTTTATATGGCAGGCGAATACTGAAAACATCTTCTGCATTTCCAAACACACCTCCACCTATGATTAACCCCAATAGGTATGCTTTATCTGTATCCATTCTCTTATCCCCTTACTTTTCACTTGTATTTTTCTTAAATACTTGCTCCATTATGGCTGAAGCGATATTGTATCCCAACATAACCGGCACAGCATTTCCTATGACTTTATACATTGCTGTAATGTTTCGTGCTGTATCTGTTAAGAAGTTAAAATCATCGGGGAAAGTCTGGATGCGAGCTACTTCTCGTACAGTAAACCTTCTGTTTTCAGTAGGATGTATAATGCCACAGTTCTCCGGCTGGGCAGATGCTGTCATAGTTCCACAAATTTCATCTCTTGAAAAACGACGGTAAAAATTGGGCGAATGGTACTTTTTCATGTTATCTCGGATTCTTTGGAAACGAGGAGCTAAATGTTCATATGGAACATCTTTCCACGAACCACCCTCGGGAATAAATCTAACCATGTCCAGTGCCTGTGGCGAAAGTGCCCAATCCACATTGTTGGCTACTTCCGGAGGCACATCTAAAATGTGACGCAGCGTCAGATTTTCTTTAGTTTGCTTTTGGGGAAATTCAAATGTAATACCCAAGTCTTTGCGGACACCGACAAACAAAACTCGTTGACGATTTTGAGGGACACCATAATCCGATGCATTTACAAGCTGGTGCACGACATTATATCCCACGCCATTCATGTTAGACAAATCTTCAATAATGACTTCTGCTAAATTGCGTCCATCAATATACTTTGTCGAAAGCAAACCTTTAACATTTTCAAAGACAATTACTTTCGGCATCTTTTTTTGAATTATACGCAGACACTCTTTGTATAGCATACCACGAGAGTCGTAGACACCTTTCCGATTACCTGCATTAGAAAAAGGCTGACACGGAAAACCAGCGGTTAAAATATCTCCATCTGGAATTTCATCTTCACCAACCGATAATATATCACGCTTATCTATTTTGCCTAAGTTGAGTGAGTATATTGCTTGAGCATCTGCATCAAAGTCATTTGCAAACACAATGTCAAATCCTACTTTTTTGAACCCCAAGTCCATTCCACCACAACCTGAAAACAGGGAAATCAGGCGAGGATGCTCTGGGGTTTCCTGTTCCAGTTCGGGGAGATTTGTTATATTGTGTGCGGGTTTGTTTTGACAAGAGTTAGACACATATTCATCAACATCACACGCACGAATCCGCCAAATACGATTACCAAGTTTTGAAGCTGGCAAACTACCATTTCCAATCATTCGTCGTATAGTTTTTTCAGAAAGCTGTAGATATTGAGCTGTTTGATAAACAGTTAACAATTCCGTATCCATAGGTTAATTCCTCCACTCTGCTCTTCGCTATTATACGTTCTAATATACGAAATTCCGAATGTCAATAAAATAAGGGAAAACAGAGGATAATGAGGGACTTATATGGACATATTTTCAATATACGCAAATCGAACAATCGTTCTGGAGCAAGAAGTTCAAATCGCTTTACTGGCATTGCTCACACACATATTACGGTCAGAACATCGGGTGCAGACCCGATGTTCTGACCGCAAATCAACCTTAAATGCTACATCACTTTGTCTTGCTGTTGAAGCCATTTTGTCGGGCGTATTGGCTGGCTTTTTGCCTGCGTTCCTCACTATATGGTGGCTGCTCATCATTAGCCGTTCGGTCTGTGTCAGAATGATGTTGTTCTGAAATACGGGGTCAACATAGGGCTTTATATCCTGTGCTCCCCAGGGGGCGGCAACCATCGGGCTGACGCTTTTAAAAAAGGAACCCACCGGATAAGCCGGTGGGTTCCTTTTTTTTCAACATAGGGAGCAAAGTTTACCGTGGCATATAGACATATTCGGCAATGGCAATGGCGCCGTACAAAATGATATACATCCCCAGCAGTGTGGTTATGGCGATTGCGCCGAAGCTCGGAAAAATCAAGATGATAAAGGCAAACAACACCCCTAAAGCTCCGATCCCGAAACTCCAGCCCCAAGGTATGCCCATCTTCTTTAGTTGAAAAGAGCTTACAAGCTGGATAACGCCGACCGACAAACACCACAGTGCAAAAATCATCGGCAAAGTAGCGGCCGTAACGCCCAAATTTGCCACTAAGATAACGCCCACCAATATATCCAGCAGCCCCACCAGCAGATACCATCCGGACTGATAGGAAAAAGACGCCAGAAAATAGCCGGCGCCGATAACCATAAAAGCTATGCCGATATAAAGCGCCAATCCCAACAGGCTGGCCAGCGGATTTAACCAAACGTAAAAGCCCAGAAACAACATCATGATACCGGCAATTAAATGCCAGAAACCGACTGTTTGCATTTTTTTCTCATTGACGGGAATGATAGGTTCGACCATATTTTTTCTCCTCTAAAATCTCTTTCCCTTAAAAAATAGCCTTTTTTTTCAGATTTCAAAGATCGTCAGTCGATTATTTATCATCATCAACCGCCGCTGCCGCCAAAAGAGCCGATCAGATATACGTTTGCCAACCTGCCGCCGGACTGCCGTTCCAGAGAAACGCCCTGCTCGGCTTCATAACGGCTCATCCCTGTTTCCACACACCACACCGCCGAAATGCCGGCGTTTAGCGCACCGACAATATCGGTGCGGAAGGTATCTCCTATCATGGCAACCCGTGCCGAGGCTTCTATGCCCAGTTTGCGGAAAGCATATTGATAAATATTGGCATGAGGTTTTCCGAACTCAACCACTTGCCCGCCCAGCTGACGATACATTTCGGCAATAATCCCCTGCCTGACAACCGGCTGTGGCTTGCTGTTGTTTTTGGGTTTTTCAAACGCACGATAATCCGGATTGGCGCACAAAGCCGGCAGCCCGCGCTTTCGCATTTGCACCAGTGACGCTGCAAACGGCTCGGTAGCCAGACTGTCCCACAACTGCGGTCCATCGTCGGGGCTTAGTCGGGACAGATAAAATTGATCGGCAAGCTCCGGAAATTTATTCTTTTCCTCCGTTGTCAGCTGCGGCACGGAAATATAAAAAGCATCGGCTTCATCGGCATGGGGAACAATGCGGTACGCCCCGCCTGCAAACAAAGATGCTCGCGGTGTGCCCCATATATAGATGTTCTTTCCGGAAATGCCTAATGTTTTTGCCAGCACCGCTTCTCTGAACACATCTCCGGAAGTGATAAACTCCGTATAATGCCGACCGGCATACATCCCTTTTTTTTCATAAGAGCGGATGCAATCGGCACTAAGAGAGGTTGCGTTGGAAACCACGCAAACCTGCCGTCCTTTGCTGACGGCGTTTTCCATTGTTTCCAAACTGCCGGAGTAAAAATGTCCCCCGTCCCAAAACACGCCGTATGCATCGACCAAAAGAACATCGAAGCAATCGGCAATCTCCGAGAAATCTTGATATATTGCCATTTTATCTTCCTTGCAAAAGGTTGCCTGCCCGATTATAACAAAAAAAGGAAAAAAGACAATTTTTAAAAAATTAACTAGATTTTAGACAAGAACATGCTATAATAGACAGAAAATAGACTGATGAAGGCAAAAAAACATGGGGTTTCCATTAGACAAAGATTATGCCAAACGCGTTTCCATGCACCGTGACACGGAGCATAAAAAACGGGGTGACAACCTGAATAATCGCAAAAAACAAATTTTCAACAAAAACAAAACAACGGAAGAAAAACCGCGGGAAGAAGCTGTTGAAGAAAAAAAGGTTGCCGCCGCACCGGTTTTAAGCGACAAGGAAATCAGCCAACAGTTGGAGCGTTTGACGGCGGCTTTTCGCGCAACCAACGGAAAGAAAGAAGAAGATGAGCTGCGCGCCTTTGCCGAACAACATCATATGAATCTGCGGGTTGAAGCGGCGGTTTCCAAAACCGACAAAAGCGTCATTGCGCGAATGGTCTTTAACGGCGGCGTGGAAAAACCCATGGGCAACTACTCGTCAAAATTTTCTGACATTGCCAATTATCCGTACAAATACACCATACACCCCGGAAAAGCCGAAGATTATGACTTGCAAGGCTCAACCGTTTGGCAAGCCATGAAAGAAGAACCCCGATTGGCAGAGATGGAAGACAAGCTCAAGGCAGCACTGGCCAAAGCCGGCGTACCTAAGGAAATTTTGCCGGAAATGAACATCAACGACTTTAAATATCTCATGTTCAACCACTGTGCCGCACAAAAAGGGCTGGGCTTTGCCAAACTGTTCCAAGCCAAAGACGAAAACGGCAATCCGCTGACCTATAGAGACAGAAACGGAAAAGAGGTGCCCGTCTGCACCAGCGCCAAACAAGAAAACGTCAAGCGCTTTATCAAAGAAAATCCACAGTTCAAAAGTCTCATGATGAAAACACCGAATGCCGACAAAGCTTATGTTGAAGCACTTGTTGCCAAAATGGAGCAAAGCGGACTGACCGATATGTCCAAAGAGCTGGAACGACATCCCGAATGGGCCAACCAACCGGCTATTGATGTTCACCATGTTGTCAACATCAAAGACTGCCGCCTGTTTGAAGCGGAAAACAAATCTTATGCTGCCGTCAACGATTATGAAAATATGTGCATTGTCAGCAACGGCACCTTGTTTGATGCGGTTAACCGCGCCCGCTATTCGGACAACAGCAACAAATCGGCTTCCGTCCACGGTAGCATACATTCTGCCGATATGGTGTTCAAAGACAAAGACGGTAACGGCGATGTCCGCCGCACTATGGTCCGACTGGAGCCTCAGCCCGGCGTTCATTGTATGTTGGGTTTTCATGAAGATATGATGATTATAGCCCCCAACAGCCAAGGCAACAACCGGCAGTCGGAAGCCGAAAAGAACAAAGGACAATCCGTCGACAAGCCATTGATCTTGCAAAAAGCACAAAACAACAACAGGAGCATATCCGCATGAGAATGCAGGAATTAATTGACTATCTGAAAAACAACGAAGAAGTCGGCCGTAACAAACCGATCAGCGAAGTCAAAATCGCCATCGGCATTCTAAAACTTAAAGAAACCGGTTTTCCCGAACTGACGGCGGAACATCAGATGTTGCTGCGCCATTTTAACGGGTTGTCTAACAACGGTTGCTTTATTTTTGGCATTAATACCGAGAGCTCTTTTTTTCCCGATATTTTGGATTATAATGTTCGCGAAAAGGAGCAGCTGGCCGAAGGAGAGCTGATTATCGGTCATAACGATGCTTTTTGGCTGCTTTATAATGCCGAAAGCAAAAAATATCGTTTGATTGATCCCGATGACGGGTCAACCGAAGGCGAAACGGAAAATTTGGCAGAAGCCATCCCCTATCTTTTACATATTTAACCATGCGAGACAACCATAATGATGGAATATCTGAAAAGAAAACTAAGCAAACTAAACCAAACGCAAACATGGCAAGACAAGATCCAATATCCGCGTTATTATGAAGAAAACGGACAGTTCATCAAAGAAACCGAAAACGGAGAAAAGCTGATTGTCAGCTTAAACGAAAACAACGAAGAAATCATCATAGGAAAACTGAAATGAAAAGACAAAAACGCCCTTGGATGGTCATTATCGCCGGACCGAACGGTGCCGGAAAGTCAACCTTTTATGACTTGGTAATCAAAGAAGATCCGCTGATGAAAAATGCGCCGTTTATCAATCTGGACAATATTGCCAAGGAAATTTCCGAAACCAACGAAAACCCGAATAATAATATCTTAAGTGCCGGAAAGATTACTTATGAAGAAGTTGAAAAACATATCGAAAGCCGCAGTAGCTTTGTTTATGAAACCACCTCTTCGGGCAAAGTTCATCTCCGTTTTATGGATGCCGCTCGCCAAAAAGGGTTCAAAATTGCCATGGTATTTATCGGTCTTTCCAATCCGATGTTGTCATATTATCGGGTTAAAACACGAGTTGCCAACGGCGGGCATGACGTGCCTTTAAAAGACGTTACCCGTCGTTATCCGAAAATTATGAAAAATTTTCCGGAGATGCTGAAACGCAGCGACATTGCCGGCGTTTTCGACAATTCCGGTCCGGAGCCGTTTCAGCTTATCTTTCTGATGGACGATAGCGCGTTCCGCATTTTTTACAAATATCCCCGTTGGCTGGAAGAGTCGATTAAGGAAAGAAAAACCAAAAAAGACTTGATTATCATGCGTGATGCATTGGATGTGCACAACCTCAATGATGCCGATTTGAAAAAGATTTCGGATATGGCGCTTAGCTCTGTCATTATGGGCAAAGAAAAAAACAATTTAGACATACAACCTACCGACCGGCAAAACAATATATCGGAACAGGCTCCTAATCATGAGCCCATTCCCAACATATCCGGCATGCCGAACAACTTGTGGATGGGTACGGAAGAAATATCCGACAAAGTGCTCTCCGAATCGCCAGCCAAACACAGGGAGGCAAATATTAACGATTGGCTGAAAAAAGTTAAAAACAAAGAAATTTAAGAATTTTTTTCCATTTTCAAATTTCCTTAGAGGGGGTGTTTTGCAGACAGCAACGCCCCTTTATCAGATGGCGGAGATTGGCTTTTCAGCGGTCGGCGCAATCTTTTGGGCTTTTATCAGGCTTTGCGCCAACGGCTTGGCATTTAGCTAAAAATTTGCTCAAGGCTTTCTGTAAGCTATCAATAAAAAAATCCCCGTCTAACGGGGATTCAAAATTTTTCAATAGCCGCCGAAATTGTCAACGGGCGGAGGCGGATAGTTGCCATATTCCTGCTGGCGTTGCTGCTGTTCATAATAACGCTGCTGACGCGCGCGCGCTTCCTGCTCTGCAGCCGCTTCATATATTGCCGAAATAATCGTATCCCGAAATTCGCGGGGATGGGCAATATCCCTAATCACCATACTGCTCTCGTCATTGCCAACCTGCACAATGGCATCGCCTGCTCCGAACAAACGCTGCGCCAAGCTCTGCACAATCTGCACGTCATTGATTTTGGCAAGCGGAATATCTTTTTCCTTAATGTTGATAATACCGCGGCGAACATAAACCCGCTGATTGGTCACGGCATAAATTTTCAGCTTGTTATCTACCCGTTTGTGGATATAAGGAATAAACAAAAATCCGCCGACCATCATCATAATGCTTGCCACAGAATAAATATGACCGATAAAACGAAAACGTTCACCTGCGCCAACGCCGCTCCACACGGCAAGAAGCATTAAAATACCGATTGACATCAGCAATGTCGGCAACACAAACACTTTATAACTGAAATGAACTTCAATTTTAACGTATTCGTTGGGACGTAATTCTAATGTCATGCTTGCGACTCCTCAATATCTATTTGTTGCCGATTATAATTTAATTTTTTACTAAAAACAACAAAGATATTATTATTGCAAATTATAAAATCAGATACTACCTTAATTAATGATTATTATAACTATTCTGAAAGGAAAAATGATGACAGCCAAACGTTTTATCTTAAACGAAACCAGCTACCACGGCCAAGGTGCCGCAGCGGCGATCATTGACGAAATTAAAAATCGCGGTTTTACAAAGGGGTTAATCGTTACCGATGCCGATTTGCTCAAATTCGGCGTGGTTAAAAAAATAACCGACCTCCTCGATGCCGAGAAGTTGCCCTATGAGGTGTTTGACGGCGTCAAAGCCAACCCCAGCGTTGATGTTGTCAAAGCAGGCGTCAAGGCTTTTAATATGGCCAAGGCCGACTACCTGATAGCCATTGGCGGCGGATCGCCTCAGGATACCGCCAAAGGAATCGGAATTATCATTAATAATCCGGAATTTGCCGATGTCGTTTCTCTGGAGGGAACGGCTCCGACCAAAAATAAAAGCGTGCCGATTATTGCCGTTGCCACCACCGCAGGAACAGCTGCGGAAACCACCATCAACTACGTCATCACCGATGAGGAAAAACGCCGCAAATTTGTCTGTGTCGATCCTCATGACATTCCCGTTGTCGCCATTGTCGACCCCGACATGATGGCTTCTATGCCCAAAGGACTGACTGCCGCCACCGGTATGGACGCCTTGACGCACGCCATTGAAGGTTATACCACCCGCGCGGCTTGGGAACTTTCCGACACACTCAACCTCAAAGCTATCGAAATTATTGCACGTTCTTTAAGAAAATCGGTTGACGGCGATGCGAAAGGACGCGAAGATATGGCGCTCGGTCAATATGTTACCGGCATGGCTTTTTCAAACGTGGGACTTGGCGTTGTCCATGGCATGGCGCACCCGCTTTCCGCTTTTTATGACACGCCGCACGGTGTTGCCAATGCCGTTTTGCTGCCTTATGTGATGGCATTTAACGCACCTCATACCGGCGAAAAGTTTCGCGAAATTGCGCGCGCAATGGGCGTTAAAAACGTAGATAACATGACTCCGACAGAATATCGGCAGGCGGCTATCGATGCCGTGCGCCAGCTATCGCAAGATGTCGGCATTCCGCAGACCTTGAAAGAAATTGGGGTGGAAGAAAAAGACCTCGACGCTCTCGCCGAAGCGGCAATGGCCGATGTCTGCACCGGCGGAAACCCCTGTCCCTGCACAAAAGAGCTGATTTTAGAAGTTTATAAAACGGCTTTCGGACAATAAAAAAATAAAGGCAAGTCCCAAATCAGCAAAAATATTTTAGCGGCTGTGTTTCGGTATTGTTGATGTGTATTAAGAAAAAACTGGACAACATATTGAAACAGCCGCTAAAATTATTACAGCTTTTAATATCGGCAGACGATACGACCACTTATTGTCTATTATTGTTTTAATTAAATATGCGGGTTTAAATGACCAACGAATTGCTTTTTAAACCGGTATTCTGATCGGAATGATTTTATCCGACCATTTCACGCCTGACCAATGTCGGGCTAAAACTCAGTTATTTTATAAGGAGAATAAACATGAACAAAACTCTCTTAGCCATTGCTTGCTGCGCTCTGTTGACGGTTGCCGTTGACGCCGATGCCGCTGCCGAGAAAATGCCGATGCCGACTTCGGAACAGGCCACAATGAAAGACAAGCTGTTAAATCGGCTCAAACTTTCACCGGAACAGCACAGCTTCATACTGCAACGGCGTCAGGCCGACAGGATCAAACTCAAAGATCTGGCAAATCAGATCCAAGAAATCAGAATCCAGATGAAAGAAATTAAAAAAGCAAACGTCGCCGCCTTTGAAAGCATATTGACAGCGGAACAAAAAGCCGAATTTGCAAAAATTAAAGCAGAAGAAAAAGCGCGCTACCTGAAAAGAAAAAAAATGTGGCTCGAAAATGCGGGCATAGTCACACAGGACATACAACCCGCCGTCGCGGAAAAAGCCGAAGCCTTTAACCCAAGTTTTTCACAAGAGGCAGAAGCCGATGCCGCTGACAATGCTCCGCTAAAAGCCGTTGTTACGGCTCAAGACAAGGTAAGCGCATCACTTGCCGAAGATCAGCCGCAAACAGAAAACGATGCCCTGCAAACGGCGCAAGAAACGGAACATCGGGAAGCCGATGAGGCTGATCTGCAAAACATGACAGATGATGACGGTGTAGATGAGGTTCGCACAATTTCGCATATGCCCGAAGTTCAACTCACCAAATAGCCCGATTTTATCACTCAAAATCTGTTTTCTTTGTGCCATAAACGGCATTCCGCCGGTGGCAGACTTTATCGGCGGAAACGATGGTTACAGATGTAGACAAACACCCGCCTCAGACCGGAAATGATGGTTTTTCTTTCGCGTACTTTGAGCGAACTCCACCAGCTCAGCAGTTGGCGAAAAAGGCTCTTTTTCTGCTTTTGGGCGGCAGGGGCTTGGGCAGTGTTTTCTCTTTGCGTTCGTTTTTTAGGTAACAGCGGCGACGATTCTCCCTGCCACGGCGCCAACAAAGTGCGGATGTCGTTATCATTGATGTACGCACCGTGCAGGCGCTGCAGCCCTCCTCTGCCATTGAGATAAAGCGCATCTCCCCGACCAAGCAGCTTTTCTGCGCCGCCACAATCCAAAATGGTGCGAGAATCGGCCGCGCTTGCCGTTTTATAAGCCAAACGGCAGGGGAAATTGGCTTTCAGCACACCAGTCACCACATCGACCGATGGGCGCTGGGTGGCAACAATCAGGTGGATTCCGCAGGCACGAGATTTTTGTGCCAGCAGACGGACATATTTTTCCGCCGTCGGCTCTGCCGTCATAAGATCGGCAAATTCATCAATCATGCAAACTATATACGGCATTTGCCCAACAGACGAATGGTATTCGGCAATATTGCGGGTTTTGCTTTTTTGCAACAGCAGGTAGCGGCGTTCCATTTCATCGAACAAAAGTTCCAGCATTTCTGCGGCTTTTCGGCTGTCGGTCACGACCGGTTCCAGCATATAGCGTTGGTCGTTATAAATGCCGAATTCGATCCTTTTCGGATCTATCAGCATCAGCCTGACATCTGTCGGTTTTTTGGCTTTAATCAAGGATAAAATAAAAGTATTCAAACCAACGGATTTGCCTGATCCCGTTGTTCCCGCAACCAACAAATGAGGCATCTTGGCCAGATCAACCATCAACGGCTCACCGCGAACGTCCACCCCCAGACAAAGCGGCAGTTCCGCTTTAAAAGCCCGAAAAGCATCGCTGTCCGTTACTGCCGTAAAATTGACGATTTCCGGCGTTTCCAGCGGAATTTCCAGCCATATGGAATCGCTGCCGGAAACCGGCTCAATATCCATAGAAAAAACTTTCAGCTCACGCGCGGCATCATCAAGTATGGCCGCAAGTTTTTTTATTTTAGCACCTGCCGCCGGCTCAAATTCCATCAGCCTTAACAGCGGCCCGCGCTTTTCGCCGACGACTTTGCCGTCAATGCCATAATGCCCCAAAACCCGTTCAATATCCGTTTCTATGGTCATGGCTACGCTCACCGCTTTGCCAGTTCGGCGGCTATTTGTTGTGCCAGTTCATTAATCAGAGCGCTCTGACGGTTTGCCAAATCTTCATAAGTGTTGCCCAATGACGAAGATAAACGACTGCGCTCGCGGATAACAACCTGACCGTTTTTATATACGGTCCACCAAACATCAAGCTGCAGGCTCTGCCCTAAAATCGCCTCCATCTGGTTTATTTCAAGAGTAATTGTATAGGTAAAAGTTTCGCTGCTCAAAGTTTTGTATTTGACAACCGATTTGGGCAGATAAAGAGCCAGATCGTCGGCAAGAACACGAGAAAATGCACCGGACAACGGTTCTGCCCAACGATGAAATTCGGATATCTTTAATTCGGCAGCTCCCTTTTCCATGGTCACAATCTGCGGTCGGTCCAAATATTTTGGCACAAAGGTTTCTTCAACGCCAATATCCAACCGTCGGGAAGATACCGCTTCTGGCCGCATATCCGAGGTCTGCAATTTATAAAAATGGGAAGGGCTGCTGGTGCCGACACAACTTGCCAACAACAAAACCATAGCCAGTATACTCTTTTTTTTCATTTCAATATCTCCCTTTTCCTTTGAGCAATGCTTCCGGATGCCGTTCTATATAATCGGCAAAATTATTTAACGATTTGGCAGCGCCGGAAATATTTGTCATGGCTCGATCAAAACCGCGCAATGTGTTGGGTACTTTTTTCACGGCACGGTCTATATGGCTCAAAGTTTCCGGAATGCCTTTAGTCTGCTGTGGGATTTGTGCAAAATCTTCCAATAGCGTGTTGAGCTTGGGAACAACTTGTTCGTTTAAGGAATCGAGAAACTTGTTCATTTTAATCACCGTCTGTTTCAGCGGAATTTCTTGAAATCCGCGCGAAAGTTCGGCAAGCGGCGACAGTACCGTCGGAATTTCCGGCGTGAGAGTGTTTTTGCCGCGGTAAACGGCAGGTGTGTCAACCGGCATCATTTCCAACTCCACCATCAACTGCCCCGTCAAATAATTTTGAGTGCTCAAACGAGCGCGCAACCCTTTGTCGACCAGTTCCCGCAAAATTTGCCGACGGGTTTCGTTGGGAACCGACGGATTAAAATTTTGGGCATTAAACGAAACAAAAACCGGAATTGTAAATTCTCCGTCGTGCATATCCGTAATCAGGTCTATTTTAACCACACGGCCGATATTCACGCCTTTGAACACCACCGGAGAACCGACATCAAGCCCTTTGATAGATTCGGAAAAATACATAACAACGCGGCTTTTTGTGTCGGTCATAACCTTTTGCGCCACAAACATCCCGACCGTTGCAAAAAACAAACTGACGCCGCAGAGAATAAACAGTCCGATCAGCTTGCTGTTGGGTTTTTTACGCATGTTCATTGCCCCCTCTGGTTAAAAAATGATATACTTTTTCGTTGGGCGGATTTTTTAGCAATTCGCGAGGATTGCCATATCCTAGGATGGATTTGCTTTCGCCGTCGAGAAAAACGGAATTGCTGCCAATGGCAAAAATCGATGCCAATTCGTGTGTCACAATCACGATGGTGGTACCCAAATTGCGGTTAATGTCCAAAATCAGATCATCGAGCAGTCTGGAACTGACCGGATCTAATCCGGCAGACGGTTCGTCAAAATACACAATTTCCGGATCAAGTGCCAGCGCCCGTGCCAGACCGGCACGTTTTTTCATACCGCCGCTGATTTCCGACGGATAAAAATCTTCAAACCCCGCCAGCCCCACCAGCGCCAGTTTCAAAGAAACAAGCTCTTTGATTTCCCGTTTGGAATAATCTGTATATTGTTCAAGCGGCAGAGCAATGTTTTCCGCCAATGTCATAGAACTAAACAACGCCCCGCTTTGATACAAGATGCCGGCGCGGCGCATTATATCGTTGCGCTTGGCGGGAGAAGCTTTGGTAAAGTCTACGCCATCAATCAGAATGGTGCCTTTTTGCGGTACCACCAAGCCGGTCAACACCCGCAACATGGAACTTTTGCCACAACCGGAACCGCCCATAATGATAAAAACATCACCACGGTTGATGTTGTAGTTAAGATCTTTTAACAGCACAAAATCTCCGTAACCGATTGTCAGGTTTTGAACTGCAATTTGCACTTTTTTTGTCATATTCCCAAAACCTCACAAACAATGGTGATCAGCCCGGTCATAATGATCATCCAAACAATGGCGGAAACAACGGCTTTGGTGGTGGCAACGCCGACACTGTCCGCATTGCGTCCGCAATAGATGCCGTAGTAGCAGCCGCAAACGGCAATAACAATACCAAACACAAACCCGTGAAAAATGCCAACCATAAAATTGCTGAGGCTGATGGCTTCAACGGACAGTTCCCAATAGCGCCGCAAAGGAACCTCCAGCATGGTCACACCGACAAAACCGCCGCCCAGCATACCCATAAAATCTGCCCACATGGTCAACAGCGGCATTGTCAGCACCAGCGCCATCATACGCGGCAGCACAAGAAAATCGCCCACCTGAACACCCATTGTTTTCAGCGCATCTATTTCTTCATTGACCTGCATTGTGCCGATTGTGGCGGCATAAGACGCTCCGGTGCGTCCGGCCATGATGATACCGGTCATAATGGCTCCCATAATCCGCGTCATGCCGATTGTTACCAAGCTGGCCACATAAATTTCCGCACCGAAAGTTTTGAGCTGAACAGCCCCGACAAATGCCAAAATCAAACCGACCATAAAACTAATCAACGACACAATCGGCAGCGC
Source organism: Alphaproteobacteria bacterium (assembly GCA_020025875.1). Taxonomy (GTDB): domain Bacteria; phylum Pseudomonadota; class Alphaproteobacteria; order RF32; family CAG-239; genus JAFUYI01. Next base: position 23,920 of record JAHHRI010000017.1, read on the forward strand.
CTTATATCCGCAATCTTCCAGCGCGTATAAAAAGTCCACCCGCCGCATTACCGCGGTACCAAACAAAAAACGTCCGAACGAACGCCATGCATCGTGCAGGAAGGAGCAGCCTTTTTTAACATCGGCAAAAAGCCCAATGCCCCAATTTCCGACTCTGACCAACAGATTTGTCTGTTGCGGCTTTTCGCCGACAGGCTTGCGATCTACGGAAAACGCCAAACCAAGCATCTGCCGCAATCCTGCCGGCAGGCTCTGTGTGTTTATTTCCAGTTGTCGGCGGCGCGCCGTTTTTTTCAGGTTAAACAAAATGACTAGCAGTGTCGAATCCCAACGTTCCAGTTTTTCCGCACAAATATCAAGTGTTCGCACCTGCTCATTTTCTGCCGCTTCATACAGACCGCATATTATTTTATCGTCGTCATATTCCAGATAGTCGCCGTTCAGTTCGACACGCAGCAGCGTTCCTTCAATGGCATATTTCAATTTCATTTCCATCTAAAACCGTTCCGGTTGTTTTTACGGACAATGTATTAGCAATCGGCATTATCGTCAAGTGCTATCAGCAATTATCGATTAAAATATAAGCACGATACAATAAAAAACGGCAAGCGGAAAGAGCGTGTTTTTAGGCGCGACAAAACCGCACAAACATTGTCCCGTTTAACCCCTAAAAAAAACCCCTTACAGATCTTGCGATCCGAAAAGGGGTTAAAACGATAACGGCAAGAAATTTTAAAAATCCATTTCTTCCAAATTTGCCAGCAGGCAAGCATTAGCAATTCGGCAAACGCGGATGTTTGCCGCAGTTCTTTCATCCAGCCCGTGCAAAGCTGCAATTTCTCTGAGATTTTTGTTTTCTTCTAATGCGTATTCATAAAGTTTACCCCGATTAAGCGAAGGCATACTCTCCAACTCGACAATGAGGGGGTGCATCAAATCTTCAATGCTTGTCCCCGGCTGCCATGAGGCGACTATCTCTCGTATGCGCAGCCGATCTTCGTCGTTGACGACCGATCCGAAAAAAAGATCGTCTATCAGCTTGCGCAACGCGAGCACATCTTCCGATGTCGCGAGCCTTAATTCTTCGTCGATCAAAAGATCCGGCGCATATTTTGCACGCGTTCCTTTACCGAAGATAATAAAAGGCATTCCCAAAAGAAGTACCGTTACAAAAATTGCCAGCAATGCTAAAATTACGTTTTCTGTCATAGTAATAAAT